>NZ_JAOQJR010000005.1:0-189413 GCF_025566905.1 [Clostridium] ammoniilyticum | reverse complement strand
GAATCATTAGATAATTTAAAACAAGCGATGATAGATTATATTCATTATCATAATAATTTTAGAATTACAGTAAAGGGAAAAGGCTTAACTCCATTACAAATTAGGAATCAAGCCTTATCATTAAGTTAATTATTTTTTGTCCAACAAAGTCGGTTCACTTCAGATTTTAGTCACTCATTTTTACTATTGTGTAGTAGTAGGTTCAGCTGGAATTGTTGTTTCCGGTGTAGCTGGAGTTGCTTCAGGTTGTGCTTCAGGTTGTTGTTCAACCTTCATTGTACCCACAGCAATAATTGCTTCATGACCTTTATAATAACTGTTGGCTTCTTTTTTCTTTGAAAGTAATTTACCATCTTTATCATAAACTAAACGATAAGAAACAGCTTTACCACCATTAGATCCAGCTTGCTTTGTAACTTGTTGACCTTCAGGAATAGTTGCATCATTTTCATATTTTGTGTTATATGCGACATCCCCTGTTCTTTCACTTGTAAACTTCACATAACTTCCATCAACATCAGTTCCAATAATTTTACATGTTAACTTACCGCCAGCATAACTTGCTTCTATTTTAATTGGATAATCTCTATTATTTTTAAATTTAAAATCAGGACCACCCCAAGAAACAGTGGCATCTCTTCCAATTGGTACATAACTTGAAATATACGTATGATTTGTTCTTTCAGTTACTTCTAAATTAGCTAAAACAACAGCATTATATAATGTTGAAGAAGTTTGACAAACGCCACCTCCAACTTCTTGAACAGTTTCGCCATTTAAATAAGCTCCTGCTTCACCAAAACCATTTTCTTTTGTTCTTTTTCCAACTGTTTGATTGTAAGAAAATTCTTCACCTGGAAGTAAGATCACATTACATTTTTCACCAGCAAGTCTAACATTGTTTTTTCTTACAGATGAACCATTTACAGTTGTTGTATATTCACCTAAAACATCTTTAAATAAATTCTTTTCTAAATCTTCTTTAGTAATACTTGGAACAATAGCTTTTGCTTTAACTTCAAATTCTTTTCCTTCTTTAGCTTTATTAAAAGCATTAATTGAATCATCTAAATCATATTTAGCACCATATTGTTCAGCTACAATTTTATAATCATTATTTTTATCTAAAGTCGCATTTTTACCTTTCTTAGATAAAGTCTTATAAATTGTTTTCATAACACTTTCATCTTCTGAAACAGATGAAGGTTTAATCTTTAAAGTTTTATTAAAATCATATTCATTTAAAGCAGTTTGAATTGTGTTATAAACATCTTTTTGTTTAACTGCTTCACCACTTTTACCTTTAGTAAAGATAACTTTTGTTTTTTCAACTTTATAAGTTGTAGGTACTAAAGTTGAATAATCTAAAATACCTGATTTTTTGATATCTTTATTAAGTAGTTTTTGATTTTTAATATCTATAGAAATGTTTTCATTATGTTGTAGTAAGTAATGATATCCTTTTGTAAAGAAATTATTATATTTCTTTTGAATATTATTGACTTGTTTTTTAATATTGACTTTAACATTATCTTTCATATCTATTTGATACTTTTGATCATTCATTTCAAGATTTAATAATAATTGATTTTGATCTTTTTGATACTTATTTTCAAGTTTAGAAATGACCTCTTCTTTAGACATATTATTAACCTTTATGCCATTAATTGTCATATTTTTAATAAACCCTTTACCTGATGCTAGAAAACATAAAATGATATAAATAACCAATATCACTCCTATAACAGCACCTCCGATTATAGGAACTTTTTTATTCAGCTTTTTCATTTTTTCACCCCTATTTGTACATAATAATATATGATTAAAATATAGAAATCAATCGAAAAAAATCATATATCAAAAATAAAAAATATTTGTTATAATGAGGGAGTTATTTATTGATAAAATCAACAAAATAAGATAGTATCAAAAAGAAAGGTGGTATGAAAATGAATGATGATATTATTGTTGCAGTAGCAACATCAAGACTAGAAGCAGCAATTTCAATTATCCGTTTATCAGGAAAAGATGTTATTGCATTTGTTCAACAGTTTTTTACAGGAAAGATTATAAATAAAGAGAGTCATACCATTACATACGGTTATATAAAAGATAATGGTGAAAAAATAGATGAAGTATTAGTAAATATCTATCGTGGGAAAAGAACTTTTACAGGAGAAGAAATGGTTGAAATCAATTGCCATGGTGGTGTTTATATTACAAATAAAGTAGTTGATCTTTGTTTACATCATGGAGCAAGACTGGCAGAACGTGGTGAATTCAGTAAACGTGCTTTTTTAAATGGACGTATTGATTTATCACAAGCAGAAGCTATTAGTGATATTATTACGGCTAAAAATAGTTATGCTTCTTCTCTTGCTTTAAAAGGAATTCAAGGAAGTATTAGTCATTTTATTAAAGATTTAAAAGAAGATTTAATTCAAATTATTACGCAAATAGAAGTCAATATTGATTATCCTGAATATGAAGATGTAGAAGAATTAACAGCAGATAAGCTTTTACCAATGTCTACTTCTTTAATTGAAAAGATGAATAAAATCATTGAAGATTCTAAAAATATTAAATTATTAAAAGAGGGAATTCAAACAGCCATCATTGGTAAACCCAATGTTGGTAAATCTAGTTTATTAAATGCGATGTTAAAAGAAGAAAAAGCGATTGTCACAAATATTGCTGGAACAACAAGAGATGTCGTTGAAGGCTCAGTAACAGTAGATGGTATTTTATTAAATATGATCGATACAGCAGGAATTAGAGAAACAGATAATATTGTAGAAAGTCTTGGGGTTGAAAAATCAAAAGAAATGATTAAAAAAGCAGATCTTGTTTTATTAGTTATTGATGGAAGTAAAGAACTTGATCAAGAAGATCAAAAGTTACTTGAACTTACAGAAGATACAAATCGTATTATTATTATTAATAAAGCAGATTTAGGTAAGAAAGTTGATTTAGAAGGAATTGAAATATCGGCTAAAGAACAAGATATTTTAGCGCTTACTAAAGAAATTAAAAAGAAATTTAATTTAGGACTTATGAGTAATCAAGAAGAATATTATCTTACTAATGCTAGACAAACACAATTATTAGAAAAAGCAGCTTCTTCTTTACAAATAGCAATTGATGCGATGAAGATGTCTATACCATCAGATCTTATTGTAGAAGATCTTTATGATAGTTGGTCTTGTTTAAAAGAAATATTAGGAGAACAAGCAAAAGAGGATTTATTAGATGAATTATTTAAACGCTTTTGCATCGGTAAATAAGATGAATACAAATGAAATATTAGCACAAAGATTTTATCGTTTTTTTAAGTATACAAGGAATGTAGCATTAATTGCGTTTATTGTTTTCTTTATATTAAATGCAATTAATACAGGAAATAGTATTTTATATTGGATTTGTTATGGATGTTTAATGGTTTCTATTGTAGGAGCAATGCAATCAGTTTTGTTGTATGTTCTTTCAAAGTATTATAAAAAGAGGTAATTTGAATGGAAAAAATATTTGAACAAATTGATAATTTGTTTGTAAATGGGGTTATTAATGGCATTATTTCAATTGTTATTGCAGGGATTGTTTTAATTGCAATCAATAAATTATTAAATAAGTTTATTAAAAAGAAATGGCCTGATAATTATGTTTTACAAAAAAGAATTAAAAAGATTATTCTCATTACAATCTTTTTAGCAATTGTATGTAGTGAAGTGAAGTTTTTAAAATCATTTGCGACTGCCTTACTTGCATCTGGAGGAATCGTTGCCGTAGTTATTGGACTTGCCAGTCAAGAAGCTGCAGGTAATCTTATTAATGGTGCCATGATTATGGCTTATAAGCCTTATAAGATTGGTGATTTTATTGTTGTTACAGGACATAATGTTAGAGGAACTGTTATTGATATTTCACTTAGACATAGTGTTATTGAAACATTAGAAAAGACACAAATGATTGTTCCTAATGATATTATGAATAAAGCAATTATTGAAAATATTTCACAAATCGAACATGTTAAAGCAAATTATCTTTATATCGATATTTCTTATGAAAGTGATATAGATCAAGCAATCAAAGTGATTCAAGATCTTGTTGTAAAACATCCTTTATTCATTGATGGAAGAAAAGATAAACAGGATCCATTAGTCCCTGTGATTGTTTCTGATTTAAAAGATAGTTCTATCCAACTAAGAGCAACAATCACTAGTGAAGATAATGTACAAGGTTTTCAAATGCTTGCAGATATTCGTAAAGATTTAGTCACTGAATTTAAAAAGGAAGGTATTGAAATACCTTACCCTCATATGCATATTGTAAAATAGTGTAAAAAAGGAGAAAACATGGATTACCAATGTTATTCTCCTTTTCTTTTAATCTCCCCATACTTCTTCAGCAATTTCTTTAACAAGTTTAAGTTTAGCCCATTGTTGTTCTTCTGTTAATTTATTACCAATTTCACATGAAGCAAAACCACATTGAGGACTTAAATATAAACGTTCTAAAGGAATATATTTAGTTGCTTCATAGATTCTTCTTTTAACAAGTTCTTTATCTTCTAAATCAGGTTTCTTTGTAGTAATAAGACCTAAAACAACTTTCTTATCTCCTGATACTTTCTTTAATGGAGCAAAACCACCAGAACGATGATCATCATATTCTAAGAAATAAGCATCTACATTTTCTTCACCAAAGAGTAAATCAGCTACACCATCATAAGCTCCTGAACTAAAGTAAGTAGAATGATAATTTCCTCTACATACATGAGTATTAATTGTTAGATTTTCAGGTGCATTTGCAACAACTTTATTATTTAAATCTAATAAAAGTTGTTTATATTTTTCTAATGCTTCTCCCTTTCTTCCTGTTAAACTTACAGCAAGTTCAGGATTAACCATACCACCCCATACACAATCATCAAATTGTAATTGACGGCATCCAGCGTGATAAATTTCTTGAACAAATTCATTGTATGCTTTAACAACATCGTCAGCAAAGGCTTCTTCACTACCATAGATTTTTAATGTTTTATCTAATAAATCAGCTCCTGTAAAGAAAGCATAGAATTGACCAGGTGAAGGAATTGTTTGTTTAGCTACAGTATTTTCATCTTCTAATGCTTTCACAAATTTAAAGTGTTCAACAAAAGGATGATCTTTACAAGAAATCTTTCCTGTCATAAAAGTATCATCAATCATTGCAGCTTCACCATCAAACGTTTGATTTCCATCTACAGTCTTTTTATGTTCAACCCCATTAAATCCCCACATAAAGTCTAAATGCCAAGTAGAACGTCTAAATTCACCATCTGTGATGGTATGATAACCTAATTCTTTAAGTTTATTTACAAGTTCTACAATACATTCATCTTCAACTTTAGTAAGTTCTTCTTTAGTTATATTATTTAATTCATAATTTTTTCTAGCTTCTTTTAATCTTTCAGGACGTAAAAAACTTCCTACAAATTCATATCTATTTAATTGACTCATATCATTCATTCCTTTCAAACTATATTTTTATTTTATCAATCAAAACATAGTTTGAATAATACAAATAATAACTACTTAGATATAGTTTTAAACTATATTCACCATTGTGCATAATGCACAAATGTATGCAATATTCTCATAACCTCAACACATATAATTTTTAAACTTTCTTACATATAATATAAGTAACAAAAGGGATATAAAATACTAAGGAGGAACAAAATCATGTGTGTAAATTACTATTCATATTTAACAACTAATCAAGCAGATTCTCAACCAGGTTGGGCTAAAAAAGACAGATTCGATTCAAGCAACACAACATTATCAAAAATTAAAAATCACGTTGTTAAAAACTATTTCTCTAAACTATTTAAATAATATATAATAATACGAAAAACCTGCACGTGATGCAGGTTTTTTAGTCTTCATTTTTTATTTCTTCTAGTAAACTTTCCATACGATAATCAAAACACTCTTTTAATTCACATTCCCATATTACAATTACTTTAATATCCATTTGTTTTAATTGTTTATAGTGTTCAATATCATTTTTCATATTTTTTTCAAATTTATTAATCCAATAATCTTGATTTGTTTTGGGAATATAAGCATATTTACAATTATAATGATGATGCCAAAAACAACCGTTAATAAAAATAGCAACATTGTATTTTGATATGTATATGTCAGGTGTTCCAGGTAATGTTTTAACATTTTTTTGATATCTAAAACCTTTATGGTAAAGATACTTTCTTACTTTAAGTTCGATAGAAGTATCTTTACTTTTAATTCTAGACATATTATAAGATCTTTGCTTTGAAACCATGATATTATTCCTGGACTTTAATTATTTATTTTTTATAGCATAAATTTTATTTTTCAAATAATGATCAAAAGCAACAGAGGCTTCTATAAATATAACTTCAATAGATGGTAAATCTAATTCATTCATCATTTCAAGAGAAACATTGAAATGATTTGATAAGTTCTTATTTTCAATTGGTAAAACAAAATAATTTTCAACTTTTGTTATATTATGCTTCTCAATAAATTTTTTATATGCTAAATGATATAAATATTGTTTAGTAATACTTTCTATACCTGGTTGATTAATTATTTTGTTATTTTTGATCAATAATTTGTAATATTTGGCATCATATATGTACATGATATTATCTTGAAAAGTTATTGTATCTGGTTTTAAAGTATCAGCTAAAAATGATGAAGTATTATTTAATTTCCAAATAGGTTTTTCAATTAAATCTATAAGTTTTTTTTCGTCATCTTTTGTGTAATTATTATTTTCAATATTTAGTTTGTATAAAGGAGAGTAAAGTTGATTATCAAATATTACAGCAATAACCTCTTCCCATACTAAATTAAAATTAGCCGTTCCATATGTACTAAAATAACTGATGTTATCAAAATTGCCTTTTTTTGAAATATATGCATACATCGCTTTTAATAAATATATTTTTCGCGTATTAAATTGTTTATCAAGTTCATTTTCAATACGATATAAAATATAATCTATGTCACCAAAGTCATCTAAATTGTAATTAGATAGTTCAATTTCTTCTATATTGAAAAGATATAGAAGATCTGCATTTTTTAATTCTTTAGAGCACATAGAAATTATCCAAGCATGTAATTGCCTAAAATAGTCAAGATTATTAGATATTCTTTTATTTGTATAATAATTTAAATAGTAAGGCTTATTTCCTTTTATGATTGAGAAACCATCATTTATTGTCCTATCCCAATTTATTTCACCATTACCATTTTCTTCAGTAATATTAATATCATTAGAATAAAGATCATTATCATAATAGTCATTTATAAAAAATAATAGAAGTGCCAAATAATTAAAGGAATAATTATTATCTTCGCTATTATTGAATATCTTGATAATTTGTTCTTTTGAATTGTATTTTTCTAAAACTGATAAAATTTGTTTTAACTCTTTAATTGGTTCATCAGTACTATCGATATATTTTGGATATATTTTTAAAACCATATTCTCTACTATTGTTATACCAACATATTTAAATATATAATAATAGTCATCGTTAAATTTTTGAGAAACAGATATTTCAATGTCTTCTTCTACAAGATCTGTTATATCTTTTTGCTTATTATTTTTCTTTACAGTACGAATTATAGAATATTCTTTTAAAATGTTAATATAATGAACAATTTTTTCTTCTGAACATTTAAATAAATTTTTCAAATCATCCTGAGAATACCTTTTTTGTTCTTTGATAAAAACAGATAACATTATAAATCATCTCCAGATGATTTAGCTTTAGCCTCAAATTCTTTTACTTTATTTGTGAAATCTTCACCAAAGATTTTTAATCCTTTTTCATCGTATTCTTTACATATTTCTGAATAAATACGAGGATTTTCAATTCCGCTAAAAATAAAATCTTTTTTTTGTTTTGCAGCATCTTCAAATAAATACATGATTATTTTATCTTTAAATAAGTCATTAAATTTTTCTTGTAATTTAGATTTATTATCAGAATATCTATCCATTAGATCATTAACATTTAAAAAGAAAGGACCTAATTGTTTATCTTCGTTAACTTTTATTTCTGTCAACTCGCAATTAATAGCTTTTCTAATACTATTCCAATGTATAGGTTCAGGATCATTGTTTATTATAATATCAAGAGTTGTTTGTTTATTTAATTCTTCTTCTTTTTTATTGATACCGCAATATTCAAAATTCCATCTACGTTTAAAAGCGGTATCCATAGGGAATACACCTTGATCTGCGCTATTCATAGTTGCCCAAATAAACATGTTATCTGGGATTCGTAATTCAGCACATTGATCCGCAGGAATTTTTAATTCTTCAGAAATGTATTTTTTCATATCTTCAGAAGTATGTATAGGATATTCACTAACTCCATTATTTCTATCCAATAATTGGAATATATCACCGAATACAGCAGCAGGATTTGCTCTATTAATTTCTTCAATGATTAATAAAAATGGTTCAGGTGTATCACTCATATTGCTTTCTAAAGCTTTTACTAAAATTCTTAAAAAAGGGCCAGGAACATATTTATAAGAAATTTCATCGTTATCATTGTTCACAGGTTTATAAGTTCCAACAAAATTTGCATAGGAATAATCAGGATGAAAAGTAACTCGCTCATAGTTTTCATTTTTTTTGATTAAATCCTCTTTATCTTTATTAAGTGTATAGCTTTTACCAGTACCTGGTGCTCCAAAAATAATACGATTATAGTCATATTTCAAATCGGTATTTAAGGAAAAATTTCTATATTTAATTGCTGAAAATAATTTAGTTAACCAATTGATAAATGGTGTTCTATTATCTTTTTTCTTTTCTGGATTATAGAACCAGTTATTTGATATAGCGTATGTTTTTTTTAGATAATTTCTAGTGTTTTTATAATATCTTGAGTTTCCAGAATCTTTTAATTGATTTTCAATATTTTGATTAGTATCGATTTCTTTAAGTATTGAATATTTACCGAAGTTACTAAATTGTTTATTGCAAAAATCAGAGTTTGTTAGTAATAATATAACATGTTTATCTATTAGATTATGTGCTTCTAAAAAATCAAAACATTTATTTGCAAATGTGTTATTATCATATTTTAATAAATATGATAAATCAATATTTCTACTAATATCATTTATTCTTTTTAATGAGCTATAAATTTCTATAAAATTTTGATATTCTATCTGTTGGATAATATCATTTTCTATTTTGCACGCAATATATTTGGAAATATCTAATGGATTAGAATAGTCACATAATTTTTTTAAAATTATTTCATTACCTATATTTATAATTTTTAAAATCATTTGAGTTATATATATATCTTTTTTTTTACAAATAAAAAGTATATCGTTTTCTTCAAATTTCTTAGTAAAATTTAAATTTTTATTATTAATAAATTTATATGTAAATGATTCACCTGAATTAATAATCTCAAATTCTGAAAATAAATTGTTTGTATAAAAAATATAATAATTATTCATGTATATTAACCTCCGTATCTATAATATGTTTTTCAAAAACAAATGGATGTAAAATAATTAATTTATTATTAAAAATTGTTATGCCACCAATTTCTTTATCATTAAATTCATCTACAACATTGATATTGTTAATCATTATTTCATAAAAATCCGTTTTTGTTGGTGAGTCTGTTCTCTTTTTTTCAGAAGCAACATGTTCAATTTTTATTAAATGATTATAAGCATCTGTTTGATTATGATAGTCATTTATTAGTTCTGGGCTAAAAATTTCTAGTCTGTTTTTTACTTTTTGGAAAAAAAGGATATTTTCTTCTTTACGGTGAGAAATATATAATTTGTTTTCACCATTGTTAATAATTTTTTCGAGTAAAATAGAATCCCCTGGGTTTAATTTATTTTCTCTATAATAATTTCCTAACCCTAAAATGCGTAATTCTTTTCTTTTAGCAGTAGCACGTAACCTTAGATTTATTTCATTATTATTATTTTTGCAAATAAATTTGTAATTTATTTTTTCATTTTCAAAGATATCATTAATCTCGGCTTTTTTTGGAATTAAGATATAGGTTTCATGTGTTGTTCCTTTGCCTAATTCAGTATTATTTAGAGTTTTAATAAATTGAATAATTTTCATATATATTTTCCTTTATAAATATTTTTTTATAACTGAGGAAATTCCTCGTGACATAAGAGGTGGGACAGCGTTCCCAATTTGCATATATGTTTTTAAGTATGCTCCTAAGAAAAAATAATCATCAGGAAATGATTGAATTCTAGCCGCTTCACGAGGAGTTATGCTACGAATTTGATATGGATGTATATGAGAATGACAATCCATTCTTAAGTGAGCAGTAATAGTTCTACAAGGTTTATCAGGGATCAATTTAAAATACTTGTCTTTAAAAATATGATTTCGATGAGAATAAGGCATAATATCACTGATTTTTTCATTTGTTGCGTCATCTCCTGGATCTAGACGTCTATATATTTCGTAATTTAAATCGGAAACATATCTGGCTTTATGATTGAAAGTAAATGGAATGCTTCGATTCATATTAATTAAAGATAAATAGTCATTGTTATTTCCAAACTCATTAATATCAATTTTTTTTCCTGATATATCTGAATCTATTTCATTTTTATTTTTTTCTCTTTGGGCTTCAAGTGGTTTTATAAACTCAAGAGCATCAGATAAATTAAAGCCATCTATTTTTTTACAATTTAATTCAATTTCTTCAAATAATGATTTTGGAGAAATATTTTTCTTATCAACAACGTCGTTTCGTATAGCTATATAAATAAGTCTTTCCCTGCTTTGAGCCACTCCAAAATCTTTTGAGTTTAATAATTTATACGATACAGTGTAATGATAATCAATATTATTTTTTGAAGATTTTACTTTTTTAAAATCTTCTATCACTTGGTCGGCTACTTTTAACATTCCTCTTACGTTTTCCATTACAACAAATTTTGGAGCGATTTTTTCAACAGCTTTTAAAAAATATTTGTATAACTGATTTCTCGGGTCATCAATTATTCTTTGTTGATTTGCAGAGCTGAAGCCTTGACAAGGAGGACCACCAATAATAACATCTATATCTTTAGAAACAAATTGATCAATATTATCAACAATTTTTTTTAAATCACCAAGTATTATTTTTTTTGATGGTGTATCCGGATGATTATATTTATAAGTATTTATACATACTTCTTCTATATCATTTGCTAATTCAATTTTAAAATTATTTTGAATGAATCCTAGACTTAATCCACCTGCACCACAGAATAAATCGATAAGAGTTGGTTCGTTTGCCAGCTCTTTTTTTTGTTGTAATTTTAGTCTTTCGGTATTTGATAATTTATATAAAATATTTTTTAAATCATTTTTATTTTCTTTGTAAAAACATACGGACTCAATAAATTCTTGAAATGTTTTATTTCCTAAAAAATCTTTTAGATCAGTAATATCTTTTTTTTGTTCAATAACACCAATATTTATTAATTCATCAGTGCAATCGAATATTTTAATACTGTCATTTAGGTTATACTTTTTTCTATATTTATTAACAAAATCAATATATATATTAATTAGTTCTTTAAAAAATTGTTTATCTTTTTTTTCATTTATATTTGTAATAGGTGTGAAAATCATAAACTACCTCGTTTAACTAGTAAATTTAAATTTTGTTTTATAGACAATGCGATTGCCTTTGATAGGAGAGGTGGTACAGCATTTCCAATTTGTTTGTATTGTTCTGTTCTTGGCCCACAAAAAACAAAGTTATCTGGAAAGGATTGTAGTCTTGCTGCTTCTCTAACTGTTAATGTCCTTCCTTGTGTATAGTCTGGATGTATAAATTGATTTCCATCTTTATATAAGTGAGCTATAATAGTTTTTGCAGGTTGATCCCACCATTGAACAACATAACTATTGTTAAAAACACGTGCTTTTTTATGTTTTAAATCTGGTCTATGTTCTAATAGTTCTTTAAATGTCCATTTATTTTTTGCCATTTCTGTATATCTTTTAATGTCTAGATCATTATGTCTTCTTGCAACATGATCCATTAAAATATTTGATGTATTATAACTAATTTGTGCAAGAAATTCATTATTAGTATTTGAAGTAAAATTTATAATACTTTTTCCCTCACCAGGTCTTAATTTTGGAAGTTCATAAATAGCATCTCTAACAGTTACGTATTTTTTTAATTCTTCCTTTTCAATATTATTTGCATCAGGTGCATAATGTGTTGATATAATATCTTTATATAGCTGTTCAGGAGAAATGCATAGATCTTTTCTAGTTCCAAGTATTATAACTCTTTTTCTGATTTGAGGGACTCCGTAATTTACGGCATTTAACACCATATCATTGGGATTTGAAAGAATATTATAATTTTTTGATAATTCTTTCATTACAAGATCTATAATTTTTTTATCTTTGATTTTTGCGGTTAAAATTCCTAGAACATTTTCGAAGACAAAAACTTTTGGCTTATAATAATTCAAAATTTTAACATAATTTTCGAATAAAAAATTTCTTGGATCATCTTGCATGCTATTTTTATCTTTTGCTCTTCCTAGAGTAGAATAAGCTTGACAAGGAGGGCCCCCTATAATAACATCAATCTCTTCATTGTTAGATATTTTATCTATTAGAGTAATTATATTTTTATTAGTTATATCTTCGTTTATTACGGCATCTTCAGCATTTTTATAATTGTAGAATTTCATCCTTTCAATTAGTGTTTTGCAACAAATTGAATTGATTTCAATATGAGCAACGGCTTTAAAATTTTCTTGATAAAATCCCTCACTCAATCCACCACATCCAGCAAATAAATCAATAAAAGTAAATCTTTTCATACTATCTTCCTTTAAATAAAATTAAAACATAATAATGAGTATTATATCATAAATTTATGAGAGTGGAATTATTTTTTTTAAAATTATAAAATATATGATAGGTAATAAAGTATGAATTATTTTTTATTATATATTTTATATCATATAATAAATATTTATATGTTTTTTGGGAATAAAAATGGAGGTAATTGATTTTCTAACTATTAACTAAGTAAAAGTCAAATAAATCTTTTACATACCCTTTAATACCACCATCATACGTCATAGGTTCATAGACTTCTAGTCTTGCAACATTTAATAACATTATTTTTCTTGGAAATTCCTTATCAGATATGGAAGCATCATTATTAAAATACTTTTTAATTTCTTCTCGTCTTTCATAGAACTGTGTAATAATTTCTCTTACAAGCTGAATCCTAAAGCCATCACTTCCTGATCTATCTACTATGTTTAGTATGTAATCAGTATTAAATTCTTGAATTACTTTTAATGTTTTATCGTAAGCATAGACTTTCTTATTATCTACAATTTGTGTTTGCATTGATAACATGCAATACCACCATATCGTTCTTAACCAAATTCTATTAGGTATAGAATAAAAATATTTTTCTTTTTGTCCATGTCTTTCTAAGACTAAATCAGGAATAATATAAAGTGAAATGTATCTCCATATATTAATATTTGAAGCGTCATGTAACTGAAATTTGAAAGATCTTAAAATTTTAAATAATTCAATTCCAAAATAACAGTCAGTATAATATTTCTTTTTTGAATAATTCAGTTTTCCATTGTTGATGCCATCATTTATTTGAGAAATAATTTCTTCATAAGCATCAGTAAGTTGATATCTTAACTTTTTTTCTGATTGAGATGTAAGTGTTGATAATATATAAGAATCTCTAAAATCATTTTCTAATAAGGATTCATATCTTTCTCTAGCATCAACTTGATTTAACTCCAACCATTCCATATTACAATTCCTTATAAACATTTTCTTTAACGCTTTGCATCATAGAAATAATAGTATCTACTTTAATATTAAAAGTTCTTATAAAGTAATGCATGGCGGCACAAATGCTTCCTTCCTCAAAATCTTCGTTATCTTTCACTTTTTCTAAATAGCCATCCTTATCTAAATTTAATAATATCATTAGAATTGCTGATGAAAATATTTCTTTAAATAGTGGCGTTGAACTTTCAAGGTTCTCTTCATCTAAGTATTTGTAATCGGGATGATCAGTATTTAATAATAGGCATACATTTTCTGCGCTAAATTTGTCTATTTCTGGGTTGATAGAAGAATATTCAAGCATCCACAATGGTTTGGTTACTCCGTTGGACACTGTGGCAATTGGGAATTCAGATCCTTTTCCTTCTAGCATAATTTTTGCCTCATTAAACATGCCAACAATCATCCCTTTTTTATTAGCTAAATGCATTTCATTAGGTAATATATTTTCACAATCCCCAACAGTAAAAATTACTCTTATTTTTACATATTCTTTCAATCTGTCTGGCTTAATATCCATTGAAATTGTTTTATTAACAAAAGTGTCTTTAATTGAAAATGCTCCTATTTTTCTTGTATCTCTTTTTTGAGAAGGTTTAGACATCCATTGAAGTGCTATATTAATAGATGCATTATGAGGAACTATTCCATTTTTTCCAAATAGTACATGAGGATTATCGATAGTTAAATTTGTTTTGAATTTTAAGTTATAGTCTTTAACATTCCATATGTTTTTTTGATCAAGAATTATGTATTCATTATTTTCAAAATCGTAATCTAGATCATATTCAATATTATCGGATATATATGAAAAAGAATAAGGTTCAATTGATATACTTGATTCTTCAAATAAATCATTATTAAGTTTTGGGAATAATTCGAAACTGCTCACATTTATTCACCACCTTTAGTTAGTTTTATAGAATATACAAAGCCTTTATCCTGAGTTTCTAATGTAATTTTACCTTCTATTAGAATCTTGTTGTTTTCATGATTTTTAAATACTATTGATGAATTATTAATTTCATCGCCTTTTAGAGTTATTTCTAATTCATCATATAAATAATTATCTTTTATATCTACTGGAATTCTTAATTCATTTGATCCTTTGTTTATAGAAATGGTAGATATTTGAATTTGTTTTATATTTATTGGGAAAGCCTTTTTTTGTATTGTATTATCTTTGTTCATTAAGTTATTCCATGTATTTAAATTACCGATACCAAGAATACTTATATCAATTGATGCATTATGATTTAAAAGATTCAACTCAAAGTCAATACTAGATAAAGTATTATTTATATTAATAACATTTCCTGTTTTTAAAGTGCTCCCGTTTCTAGATCGTGTTATTGTAGATCTCTCTTTTGGTTTAGGTTTAATGCCTGTTTGTGGAGTACTACCATAACCGATGGTTGGTAAAAATAGCTTACCTAATTTTTGAGAAATACCTATAATTCTTCTAGGTTTATTTAATTCATTTTCTTTAAGTGAGTCTTGAATTATTTTTTTAGTATTTTTGCATATTGTTGCAACTACTTTACCATAATTTTTTTCTTCAATATAAACGTCATCCCAAGCATTATGATCGGCCATTTCGCTTTTTCTGATATACAGTTCTAACTTGAAATAGTCTTTAAAAATAGCATTACTATTTAATACAAAAATTCCTATTAATATTTCGTCTTCGGGTGTATTTGGAATTTTATCGGCCCATTTATTTGAAATTTGATAATCAACAATCATACCGGGTTTTCTACAAAATCCAATTATGGGTCTATTACCATTTGAAGTGTTATTTTCTATTCCAATATAGGTATAGGGACTTAGTTCAAAAGATTTTATTGGAATCTTACAAAAAGCGATACTACCTGAGTTTTGACCTTTTAATTTTGAATATTTTACTGTTTTGACATCATAATCTAATATGTGGTTAATATCAGGATTGTATGAAATATTATAATTATTAAGCAAAGCAAGATTGTATAATTCTGAAATAACTTTGAAAAAATAATTTTCATCGTCATTAAATTTTATTTTTTGATTATTGATATATACTTTCAAAAAAGGTTTATCAAACATCTCTTTATAATTTTTGTTATTAATTCTAGGGGCGTACCATTGTAAAATAGAATTTTCCAGTGTCTCTTCAAAATTATCTTTCCAAAAACAATTATTGTTCCAATATTCTTTTTTATAATTAATATCATTTAATAGTTCTTTTTTATTTATAAATGGAATAATAATTTTTGTACCGGTTTCTCTTCCTGCATAACATCTCAAATCAAATATTTTTAAAAAGTTTGAAATATAATCATGATTTTCTATTGGGTATGGAGATCCGTTTTGTTCATCTCCGAACCATGCTATTCCTCTATCGTTTCTTTTAATATTGTGTAAAAGACTATTATATTTTGTTTCATCTTCAATATATGTACAAGCTAATCTCTCTATGTATTCGCCATTTTCTTTAAATCTTGTATAAAAAACGACTAATCCAATTCCAACTCTAAAATATACTGTTTTGCCATATCCCCATGATCCACCAGCATCTTCTTTGGTTTGTGGTTTTGCAATCTCATACACTAGTTTTCTAAAATTTCCATACTTTTCTTTTGCATCAGAATATTTTATTTTACCGTTTAATCCAACAGTATTTTTATCTTCAATAGATATAAAAGAACATTCAGTTTCTTTTATTTTATTTTTCAAATCAACTGATATACCTTCTAATTCATTGGTTAAATTTGTTTTGGTAAATTTACCAATTGTGTAATTTACATCTACACTTCTATATATTCCGATGTTATCTATACCAGCATCAAGAGAATTTTGTAAAGATTCTCTGATCATTAAATCAATAGTTGACATAGAATTATTTTGGATTGATGAAAGGACAGATGAACCTGACATAGACATTGGTGTTTGTTCAGGAATATTAATTTTCATCATAATATTCTTCTCCTTTGTTATCTAATTTAATTGTTAATTTTGAAACATAATCCTTATATTTTTTATCTCCAGGTATTGCCAAGTATAGACCTACCAAGTCTTGAGAAGTATTCAAAGCTAATCTTTTTTGATTCTTTACGTTTAATGGTTTTGAATTTTTATCTATTATGTAAATAACAAGCATTGGATTAATATCAAAACCAATGGACTTTTTAAATTCAAAAAATGATTCACTGTGTCTTTCATCAGGATTTTTAATCTTAGCTTGAATAACTTTTTCTTTGTTTTTTAGTTCGTTAAAAGCAATATCTTCAAAATTATCACGATAAGTTCTTAAAATTCCAATGTTTATATAATCTTTTATGTTGCTTTTCTTTGAACGGTTTACTTTGTTTATTGATACTTTGTTAGATAATTTCCAAGAATTACCGCTTTCAACCCCAACCAAAACGACATTCCATTTTGATAGTTCAGTTGTATCTTTTTTATTTAGCCATTCTAATAATAATTCAATATTATTGAAAACCCTATTGTTATGACAAAATTTAAATTTTGTTAAAAAATGATACACCATTTTATAATCTACATTTTTCCATACAAATGAGCTATTTGACCTTGATTTTATAGGTGCACAAGGAATATCATTTAGAAAAGCTTTTGTTAAGTCAATATTATTATTCATAATATCTTCATTTGTATCAAATGATATTGTTTGCGCCTGAACTCCTGAAAAATTATAGTCTGCTTCGATTACACTTTGTTGTTTATTTCTTGCAGTTATTCTAAGCCAACTAACAGAAGGCGTATTATTTATTAAAGGACCTGCTTGTCTAGGAGAAATTCCTTGTATCATATATTGTTCAAGATTCATTCTTAAGTCATAATCAAGTTTAGATAAAAAGGTAAATTGTTCATACGTAATTTCGTCCATCCAAATTCGAGGATATAATTCATAGCCAAATCTATAACCAAACCATCTCCCCATTTGCATTAAACTATCAGCTTGTCTTCCTTTTCTAAAAAAGTATGTACTAACCAGGCCTTCTAATGTAAGTCCTCTAGAAAGAGTATTTCCCCCTATAATAATAAAAGCAGGTGCTTCCATTGCATCTAATTGTTTTTTTTCTGGATAAATTATGCGTTTGTATTCATTATCTTCGTTAATTTTATTATTTTTATAATTATCAATACATAGATGTATACCGTTGCTATATTCGAACGAATTATCATCATTTAAGAGAATATAGTTAATTCTTTGTTCAATTAGTTTTTTTAAATAAGGTTTTATCTCATTAAAGTTAGGATATTCTTCCACGTTATCAATCATTTCATAATCTGGAAATTCCTGTTTTAAAGTATCATAAGAAAACAAATTAGTTTCTTTATCCCAAACTTTTTTACAATCATTTATAATGGCGTCTATTTTTGTGGTACTTATCCAATTGTTTATAGCATTAGATATACGAGAATGTTCATCAGTTTTATATGAAATGTTTACTAGCATACTAAAAGGTTTTTTTATTTTTTTGAATCTAAATGCACTGACAGAACATAAGAACCAACAAATTGCGGATTTTAAATTATTTGGTATGTCTAAACTTGTTTCTTCAAGTATTTTATTTATTTTTGATTCATCATCACTATCTATATTTCTGATAATTGAAAGACCATCGCTTAACCCATCTTCATCAACTCCAAAAATTTCTTGAGGGCCAAAATAACTTTTTGGAGGAGTAAGTGTTGTTATAAAATTATTTGGATATAATCCATCTTCGCTACTATCATTTAGGAAATTTGCATAAGGAGTAGCAGAATAACAAATATAATTCATTGCTCCACACAATTGTTTACCTTTTGGACCATTTACGATATCATTAACCAATTTATTAATTGTAGTTTGTTCTCCTGAATCTAATTTTTTGGTATTGATACTTGCTTGATCAGCTTCATCATCTATTATTAGAACTCTCATATTCTTTGCATTTGATGTATCTCTTTTAATCCAGTTAAGTAAGTTATTTAATCTATCCTTTTGTTTTAAAGTAACGCATAAATATTTTGTATGCGAATGATTACTTAAATCCAAATCGCTTAGTTCTTGACCAGGATCTGCTTTTTTATTGGTTATTGATGAAAGGGAAACCCAATTAAACATACCTTTACCAGAAAAATCATTTATTAATCTTTTTTCTGTTTGCATTCTTAAATTTTCAAGCATTCCTCCTAATATAATAAAGAAATTCCATCCATTATCAGCGCATTGACTTATTAATGCACCCATATTAGCTGTTTTTCCTGATTGAATAGCACCTACTACCATCCCTTTTATAGCCCCTATATCTTCAGAGTATTCAGTGGATAATCTTTTTCTTATTATTTCAGTATCATTTTCAATTATTTTTATAGATACTTTTGAAAAATGTTTTTCGTTAAGCAGTTTATTTTTATATAATACCCAAGCACTTCTTTTGCTTGTAGATGTTCTACTTTCATTATCTAGTAATTTATCAGTGATGATTGAAGAGCCTCTTGAATCTCTGCATTCTTTAGATTCTTTATAGATAAGTTCAATTCTATCGCAAGCAAAAATATAGTCGTCATATGTTGTATTGTCTTCTAGTAAACCATCATCTATCATTTCTTCGATTTTTTCTTTTATTTCATCTAAATTCTTATAATTGAAATTTCTAATAAATTGCCAATCAATTTCTTTTCCTTTAGATAAAAATTTTGTTGAGATCCTTTTTTCAATAAATTCTTCACAGCTTATTATAATATTATCATTCATATTCTTTACCTCTTTAGTTATTAAACATCTCAATTAGTCACTTATAATTTATTAAATATTAAAATTTTATATCATTTTATATAAGATTGAATTGTGAAATTTAAAAATGTTTTATAGATATAATTATACATCCTGATAGGAATGTATTCTATATAAATGGACTAAGCGAATGGATTTTAAAGCTAAAAACAATAAAAAGGTATATGTAGGAATTGTATTCAGTAGTATATAATTTTAAATCTAGAAGGAACTTAGTATTAATTTCAAAATATTACAACAATTTCATTATTTTTATTATTTATGTGAACATTGATATCCAACCAATTAGTTGACCTATTAATTTTATCAGTCATTTTATTAAACATATCATTATTTTTAAATGCTAATGTTATTTGTTTATGGTTAAATTCACATTCTATATTATTTAAAACATCTAAAGGAGATATATCTAAATTAGAACATGTTTTTATAGGTTCTAAAGTATCAGCTAAAGCTAGAATAAATAATATAGGATTCCTATTAAATTGAACCGGTTGAGCGTAAGGTGGGGTCAATTGTTTTAAACCATATTTTTCATATTGTTCTATAGTATAGTCATCAGTTGCAAACCACATATTATGTGAAATAATACAATCAGCTAAATATGCAAATATAGGAAATTGAGAGGTACTGAAATGTAAATCATTAATATAGAAATCATTAAAATCAGCAGATTTGTTTCTTGAGAAAGATAAATAATAATTTTTAACTAGGCTATCATATAACCATAATCCTCCTACTATTCCATGATCATAATGATTAATCTTTGGATTCATTTTGCAATATTCTAAATAATTAAAAATAGTTCCGCTTGTATACATACTTTTCTTAATTGTAGTTCCATTATTAAAAGAAATTCCATTATAGTAAGGTATTTCATATTTTGTTCTAACTGTTGGTGTATGATATCTTACATAGCGAGAAGGAACTGGAAAAGTAATTCCTAAATCATAATATGCTGTAAAAGGCATACGTTTATAAAATGAATGATTATAATAAATTTTATTTTCTTTCATAATCTTTTCAAAATCTTTAGATTTTTTTCTATAATCAAATTTGTATGTCCAGTCTTTTTCTTGAATATATCCCATATCATGAAATAAAGAGACTAAAAACCAAAGATAACTAAATTCAAAAATTTCATTTTGATCATTATCAATTATTTTCAAATCATGAAATGAACTGTTTTTTATAAGAAGGCCAATAAAAAAAACTGACAGTGTATGATTTACTCTTAATGTTTCACATTCTTGTAATATATCGCGAATTAAATAACTTTTTCCAGCATATGCGAAAAAATCATCTATAAATTTTTTAGCATCATTTATATTTTTTGGAAATGCTAAATCGTTTAAATAATAATTCCAATCAATATTGTTATATTTGTAATAATTAGACATTGTTTCATATAAAGTTTTCATGTTCTTTCTCTTTTCTAAATATTTTATAATTCTATTTTATCGTATTACATTAATTTAATCATTATATTTTATGATGCACATTAAAAGCTGTCTTACGACAGCTTAATCAAATGACATATCATTTAAATTAAATAATAATAAGTGATCATTATTTTCTTGTAATATTTTTTCATCAAAACCATTTTTTGAAAATAATGCATAATAGATTTTATTATTTTTCTTTAATGGTTCTAGTTTTGCAAGAGTATCTAAATATTCTGAATAAGAAAATGGACTTTCTTTAAATTTACATTCACCTATTAAATAACATTTTTCTTTTTTAGATAAAGCAAGAATATCAATTTCTATTTCTTTAATTTCAGTATTATTGTTTTTGCTTCTAACAGTTGTTTTTCCAAACCATCGCCCTATTTTTTCATATCTAAAAGGAAGCTTATTTTTTAATTGTAATCTTGTAAGATATTGTTGACATACTTTTTCATAGGTAATAGAAGCATATCTATCTAGATTATCAGCAATAACATACTGGTAAATACCATCTACATCACCATCTTCTAGACTAGAATAGTTAGTAAATATAAAGGTGTACCAAAATCTAAAGAATTGATCTGTTAATTGATAAATTCCACGATTATTATTTGCTATTTCTTTATTACCAGCATCGATAGAGAGTTCTCTTTCTACAATACCAAGTTCTATTAAATTTTTTAAGTAAACGCTGGTTTTTGAAGTGTTGTTAATAAGAATTTGTGTTGATATTTCATTTATCTTTGTATTTCCTAAAGCAATGGCTTCTATAATAGAATTATATAAAGAAGTTTCTCTTAATTCTTGATGTAAAAGAAATTCTACTTCATTAAACAAAATACAACCTTTGTTAAAATATTGTATTTTATATTTTCTTCAATAGTTAAGTCACTATTGAATTGTTTTAAATAATGAGGTATTCCACCTAGTATAGAATAAATAATAATTTGTTGTTCTAAAGAATAATTTGGAAAGAATTTTCTAGCATCAAAGAAATTCATTTCTTTCATTTTATAAATACCAGTAGCACGACCATATAATGGATTTTTATTTGCAAGTAATTATTTTTCAATAAAACTCATAGCACTGCCACATAAAATGATCATTACATTTTCATTTTTTAGAGTAGTATCCCATAAATTTTGTAAAATAGAAGGAATAGATTTATTATTTTTACACATATAAGGAAATTCATCAATAATAATTAATTTTTTTTCTTTATAAGGTAACTCTATGATAGAGCTTAATACTTGCTTCCAATCATGAAAAGTACTTAAATATTGGCTTGCTTTAATATTTTCTTTTAATAACGACTGAGAAAAGTTTCTTAATTGAATATTATCAGGGCATTCTTGACATGAGTAAAAAATATGTTCTTTGTCTTTACAAAATTCATGTAATGTTTCTGTTTTACCAATGCGGTATCTCCCATATAAAAAAATAAGTTCTGCATTTTTTGAATGATAACGACTATTTAAAAAATTTAATTCTTGTTCTCTACCTATAAACATATATCTTCACCTTTTTTATAATTATAAGGTTATATATAATTGAAACAATGGACAAATAGTCCACAAATTTACCTAAGCAAGCATAGATAAAAAAACATTTTTTTAAATAGTGAATAAATTTTAAAACAGATAGATGATATAAGATTATTTTGGTAATAAAGTATGGTAATATAATGTTATCAATAAAAAAAGAAATACTTTTATTTTTATAATATTTTATCGAAAAGAGGGATATGAGTGAGTGTCTTACTTCAAGAAAAAACAAAACCTATATTGTCTGTTGATGAGCAAATAGATAAATTAAAAGAAAATGGTGTAACTTTTAAATATGTTTCAGAAGATAATGCCAAAGAATATTTAAGGAAAAATAACTATTATTTTAAGTTAACATCATATAGAAAGAATTTCTTAAAAAAAGAAGTCGATGGTAAAAAGGTGTACATTGATTTGGATTTTGCATATTTACAAGATTTAGCAATCATTGATATGGAATTGAGGTATTTGTTAGTAGATTTGTCTTTAGATATTGAACACTGGACAAAAATATATTTATTAAATTTAATTCAATTACATAATGAAGATGGTTATGAAATTGTAAATGATTTTTTGGATAGTTTAGATAAAAATCAGTATGATAGATTAGAAAATGAAGTATTAAGAAATCGAAATTCAATTTATTGTGAAGATTTAATAAATAGCTATCCTGATTTAAAAAAATACCCTATATGGGTTTTTATCGAAGTAATTTCTTTTGGTACACTAATATCATTTTATAAATTTTGTGGGGAAAGATACAATGATAAAATGATGTCAAAAGATCATTTTATATTAAAAATGTGTAAAAGTGTTAGAAATGCAGCGGCACATAGTAATTGTATAATAAATGATTTAAATGCAAAAACAACATCATTATCAACAAGTTATTTAGTTACAAAAGAATTGGCAAATATAGAGAAAATTTCGAAGGTTACTAGAATTAAGAAAATGAGTAATGGTAGAATACAACAAGTAATATCTTTGCTTTATATGCATAAAAAACTAATACCAAGCGAAGGTGTTAGAAAGAATGCTGTTATAAATTTGCAAAAATTTAGTGATAGAATAAAAAGAAACGGTCACTATTATGATAATAATGATTTGATTAGGACAACTTTTGAATTTTTGAATATTGTTATTGACAATTGGTATCCAGTTGACTAAAATGAAATTGCATAAAAAAATATATAAATATATTTTGTAAGGACCGTGTAGTAATACATGGTTCTATTTTTTTTACAATAAAAAGCCCTCTAGTTTATCACTAAAGGGCTGTTATTATTTTTTGATCATAATAAATTGATAAGGTTTTAAGGTTGTTGGGTTGTAGTTGTTGTAGTTATCTAACAAAATGTTTCCTTGAGTTTCAGGAATTGGTTGTTCGTTGTTTGTAAAGTTACATAAACAAATAATTTCTTGTCCTTGATAAGTACGTTTATAACCAATAACATCATCTACAGTATTTACTTCTTCAAAATCTCCATAAACAAGAGTATCTTCTTGTTTTCTAATAGAAATCATTTTTTTATAGAAGCTATAGATTGAATTTGGATCATTGAATTGACTTTCAACATTGATTTTATCTTGGCTACCTGTCATTTTTAACCAAGGTTTGTGATTACTGAATCCAGCATATTCACTACTATCCCATTGCATTGGTGTTCTTGTGTTATCTCTACTTCTAAGGTTAAGGAAATGCATGGCTTCTTCTTTAGTAAAGCCTTCTTCTAAGGCTCTTTGATATTGTCCATGACTTCCAATATCATCAAATTCATCAATGCTTTCTCTTTCAAAGTTTTCCATACCAATTTCTTCACCTTGATAGATAAATGGTGTTCCTCTTAAATTAAAGAACATACCAGCAAGCATTGTTTGAGAATAATAATTATGATTTTTCTTATCTAACACAAATTTATCGATTGCTCTAGGTTGATCATGATTTTCCAAGAAACTAGCAATCCATCCAAGTTTTTGTACTTCTCTTTGGCTTGTAAACAATAATTCTTTAAATTGTTTAACAGTCCAATCCTTTCTTTTAAACCATTCTTCATCTTCACTAATATCAAAATTACAATAATTAAAATCAAACATCATTGAAAAACATCCTTGTTCACCAATAAAAATACCTAAATCCTTATATTGAACTCCAACAGCTTCAGCGACTGTCATACAATTATGTTTTTCAAATGTTTCTTTCTTCAATTCATCAAAGAATACTTCAATACCTGGTTGATTTCTAGAATAAGCAAAACAAGCACTTAAACCATCTTGTCCATCTACTGGACCATCTAAATATCTTTGATCTTTTTTAATAAAGTTAATCGCATCAACTCTAAATCCCGCAATTCCTTTATCTAACCACCAATTAATCATTTTATAAAGTTCTTGTCTTAAAGTTGGATTTTCCCAATTTAAATCAGGTTGTTTTTTAGAAAAAGCATGGAAATAATATTCATCTCTACCTTCTACCTTTTGCCATACTGAACCTCCAAAAACAGATCTCCAGTTATTTGGTTCTTTACCATCTTTAGAGGATTTAAAGATATAATAGTCATGATAAGGACTATTTGGATCTTTTAAAGCTTCTTGAAACCAAGCATGTTCATCTGAACTATGATTAATAACAAGATCCATAATAATCTTAATTCCTTTAGCTTTAGCCTTTTCAATCAATTCTTCTAAATCAGCCATTGTTCCAAATTCAGGATTAATATCATAATAATCAGAAATATCATATCCATTATCATCCATAGGTGATTTATAAATAGGACATAACCATAACAAAGTCACTCCTAAATCCTTTAAATAATCAAGCTTTTCAATAATCCCTCTTAAATCACCAATTCCATCTCCATTAGAGTCCTTAAAACTCTTAGGATAAATTTGATAAGCTATCTCTTTCTTCCACCATTCATTACTCATTTTCTTTTCTCTCCTTTAAAATATATAATTTAGAATAATAATCTCCAATACCATCCTTATTCTCACCACAAGAACTATCACTTATAATAAGTCCCACATTCATCAATTCATCTCCATATAAATCTAAACCATTCACATGATACATCTTATCTTCATCTAAACCTAATAAAGGTAAACGACGATAACCTACATTAACTTCTTGTAAAGGTCGATAGTAACCAACAATTGCTCGTGTTTTATCATGAGAGACAACCATCCAAGCTGTTTCGTTTGATGTAAATGGGCTTTTTAAACGATAAAATGTTCCAAATTGAAATAAAGAACGATATTGTTTCATAAAACTAATTTGTTTTTTAATAATTTCTTTTTCTTCAAAGGTTAATTGATTAACATCTAATTCATAACCAAAAGTACCAAAATAAGCTACATTAGCACGTGTTTCAAGTGGTGTATTTCTAAATGTTTGATGATTAGGAATTGCTGA
Source organism: [Clostridium] ammoniilyticum (assembly GCF_025566905.1). Taxonomy (NCBI): domain Bacteria; kingdom Bacillati; phylum Bacillota; class Erysipelotrichia; order Erysipelotrichales; family Coprobacillaceae; genus Faecalibacillus; species [Clostridium] ammoniilyticum. The sequence goes on along the minus strand of NZ_JAOQJR010000005.1, from coordinate 163,334 downwards.
AACATGTGATCCCATTGAAGAAAGTGGGTAAACAAGAGAAGTTCCATATTGAATCTTTAATCTTTCTATTGCATCGGTATCATCACTGGTCCAACATTGAGGGGCATAATAAAGCATTCCTGGATCAAAGCGTGCTCCTCCACTTGCACAGGATTCAAAGAGTATATCAGGGTATTTAGTTGTTAGAACATCGTATAAATGATAAACACCTAGGATATATTCATGCATGATTCTTCCTTGTGATGAAACATCATGAGTGCTTGAATAGACTTCTGACATACAACGATTCATGTCCCATTTAATATAGGAAATATAGGAATCATCAATCACATTCATCATTGCCTGGGCAATGTATTCAACAACTTCATGATTAGAAAAATCTAAAATATATTGATTTCTTCCATGACAACTCTTTCTATGAGGAGTTTTTAATATCCATTCAGGATGATTTCTATATAAGTTAGAATCTTCATTGACCATCTCTGGTTCAAACCATAATCCAAATTTTAAACCTAAATCATGAATTCTCTTTGATAGACCACGAATTCCATGAGGCAGTTTATCTAAATTAGGGAACCAATCTCCTAATCCTTGATGATCATTATTTCTATTACCAAACCAACCATCATCTAACACAAATAACTCAATTCCTAATTCTTTTGCTGTATTAGCCATTGAAACAATCTTATCTTCATTAAAATCAAAATAAGTTCCTTCCCAATTATTTACCAAAATAGGTCTTACTTGATCTCGATACTTTCCTCTAGCAAGTCTTTTTTGATAAAGTTGATGATAGGTTTGTGACATCTTATTCAGTCCTTGATTACTATAAACCATTACAACTTCAGGACTTTGAAAAGAATCTAAATGATTTAATAGATATTCAAAACAATGAGGATGAATTCCCATAGATACACGTGAGACATGATAATTATCGACTTCTACTTGGGCCAAAAAGTTACCACTATAAACCAAACTAAAACCTAAAACTTCACCACTTGTTTCTTTACAATTTTCTCTTTTTAAAGCAATAAAAGGATTAAATTGATGAGAAGAACAGCCTCTTAAAGAATAAATACTTTGAATACCTTCAGTAAGTTTTCTTGTTTTAATAGAACGTTCTCTTGCCCATGATCCTGTAAGTTCAATCATTTCATAATCTTGATCAGGTAAGTCTAAAGACATAGACATCATTTGATTAAGTCTTAATTTTTGTTTTCCTTCATTAATAATAAAAGCATTTCTGGTAATAACAGGTAAATCATGATAAATGGTATAACTTAACTGTAATTTTGTATCAATAACATCATCATATAGGGTAATGATCAATGTTTGTGCTTCATCTTCTTTTTCTACATAAGTTGCAGGTAAATGATCTAATTGAGGTTTACCTTGAATTATTTGATGATTTACATATTCAAAGTTTAAAATATGACTGCCATTTTCTTGGGTGATATCGATTGCTGGATGACGTAAATCACCAGAACCATAAACAGGATATTCTTGTTTAATATGTTCTAATGAAAAAGTGAGATCACCTTCATAGCTACAAGATGACATTGGTCGAGGACTTGTTTCAAAAAGATGATCAAAGTTATCTCGATCATGAATTCTTTTTCCATAATAGAGTTGACCTAATTGATTGTTTTTTAAGATTTTAAAGATATAACTGATTTGATCATTATATAAATGAAAAGTTTTACTTTCTTCATGAAATTGAATCATAAATTTCTCCTACTCACTAAATAAAATTTTTAAAACATCTTCTAATCCATCATCTACAATAGATTTACAAACAATATTTGCTTTAGCTTTTAATAAATCACAGGCATTTCCCATGGCAACCCCTACACGACAAAATTCAATCATTTCTAAATCGTTTTCTCCATCACCAAAAGCGTATGTGTCATCTTGATCTAAATGATAATAATCAAGAACTTTTTGAATACCTGTTGCTTTTGAAATTGTTGGTGAGTAGAATTCAAATGCATTGTCACTACCATGTTCATCAAAATTAATGACATAACCAAAATCATTTTTAATATAGTTTTCAATCTTTTCACGATCGTTATTTGTGACATTTGCTTCTATTTTAATCGCTCTTTTTAATACCTCATTACGATCAAACTTTGTTGTAAATAGATCTTTAAAATGTCCATTTTGAACAAAGAAGTTATAAAGTTCTTTATAAGAAGGATCAATGTATAAATGATTCGCTGTCGCAATCATATAATCACAATGAAGTTCTTCTAACATATTTGCTGTCTTTAAACATAACTCATAATCCATTCTATTTTCATAAATAGATTTTCCATCAATTTCTACATAACCACCATTATTTAAAACATAACCATCAAAAGTACCATCCCACCACTTTTGATCTAACATGGCTTTAGGACGTCCACTACAAATAAAGAGTTTATGTCCTTGTTCCTTTAATCTTTTTAGTTCTTTTTTTACACCTTGAGGAATTTCTTGAATACCACCATAAGACCATATTAATGTTCCATCAATATCAAAAAATAATACCTTTTGTTTCATAACGTTTCTCCTTTCATTAATTATATCACAAAGTAATAATCAATAATTTTCAAGAAAAGAAAATAGACAAATACGTAAGAAAGTACGCAAGATAATACGTATGATAGTACGTATGAAAAGGAGAAGTTAGAAATGAGTTATCAACCACTTTATACCATCACAAATCAAATATTAGCCTATGTATCTTCTATTTCTGAAAAAATAGGAAACATTTCAGCTACGCATAATTTAGAATCAAAGACCCATTTGCGAAGAAATAACCGTATTAGATCAATTCATTCGTCTTTAAAAATAGAAGCTAATTCTTTGTCTTTAGGACAAGTAAGAGATGTTATAAATGGTAAAATTGTTTTAGGTAAACAAAAAGAAATTCAAGAAGTAAAGAATGCTTTTGATGCTTATGAAAGAATAAAAGAAATAGATCCTTATGATATTGAAGAATTAAAAAAGTCTCATGGTATTATGACAAAATATGTTGTTGATATATCAGGTGAATTTCGTAATAGTGATGAAGGGTTTTTTGATGATCGAGGACGTTGTATTTTTATTGCGCCACCCCCATATCTTGTTCCTTCACTTATGGATGACTTATTTAATTGGATGCAAGATGAAAAAGATAATACGCATCCTTTAATATTAAGTTGTATATTTCATTATGAATTTGTTTTTATTCATCCCTTTTGTGATGGAAATGGAAGAATTGCAAGATTATGGCATACAACACTATTATCTAAATGGAAACCAATCTTTGAATATATTCCACTTGAAAGTCAAATAGATAAAATTTTAGATGATATTTCTAAACAAGTTAATGAAGATATTGAACAAATAGATCCTAATATAAAAAAATTACTAGATGTTATGGAAGATGATGTTTCCTATTCTAGTAATGAGCTTATGCAAAAACTTAATTTAAAAGCAAAAGAAGGATTTAGAAGAAACTATCTTCGTCCTGCGATAGATCAAAATTTGATTTATATGACAATACCGGATAAACCAAAAAGTAAAAATCAATGTTATATCAAAGTATAGTAAAAAAAGGAATCTTTCGATTCCTTAACTAGTCATCTAAAATAGAAGATCCATTAGTCGCAATAACTTCTTTATACCAATCATAAGATTTCTTTTTAGAGCGTTTATAAGTTCCATTACCATAATCATCAACATCTACATAAATAAATCCATAACGTTTAGACATTTGATTTGTAGAGTTAGATAATAAATCAATTGGTGCCCAAGTTGTATAACCCATTAATTCAACACCATCTTCTTCAATAGCTTTATACATTTGTCTAATATGTTCTCTTAAATAATCAATACGATAATCATCATTAATAGAACCATCAGCTTCCACAGTATCTTTAGCACCTAAACCATTTTCCACAATAAATAATGGTTTTCTATAACGATCATATAAATCTACACAAGAAATTCTTAAACCGATAGGATCAATTTGCCATCCCCAATCAGAACTAGGAATATGAGGGTTTTTAATAGCTGTAACAGTATTACCTGCACTCATTTCTAATCCTTTAGTATCCGCAGCAACACAACTTGATGAATAGTAAGAGAATGAAATAAAATCAACAGGATATTTTTTCATGATTTCTAAATCTTCATCTGTCATTTTAATATTAAATCCTTTATTTTTATACATTTGTAATAAGTATTTAGGATATTCACCATGAACTTGAGTATCACTATAACAATAGATTTGTCTCATTCTTTGTTGTTGTTCTAATACATCTTCTGGTTTACATGTATATGGATAATAAGTTAATTTAGTAAGCATACATCCTACTTTAGCATCAGGAATGTTTTCATGTGTAATTTTTACAGCAAGTGCACTTGCTACAAATTGATGATGCATTGCTTGATATTCTACTTCTTCAAATTCTTCAGGTTTAAATCTTGATTCAATTAAACCACCTGTCATAAATGGATGTCTAATGATTGAATCGATTTCATTAAATGTAAGCCATAATTTAACTTTATCTTTATATCTTTTAGTAATAACATCCACATAACGTGTAAAGAATTCAATGGAACGACGATCATACCAACCATTATAATCCATACAAAAAGCAAGAGGTGGTTCATAATGAGACATTGTAACTAAAGGTTGCATTCCATATTTTAAACATTCATCAAAAACAGCATCATAGAATTTTAAACCTTCTTCATTTGGTTCTAATTCATCCCCTCTAGGGAAAATACGAGACCAAGCAATAGACATTCTATAAACCTTAAATCCCATTCCTGCAAGTAAAGCAATATCTTCTTTATAATGATGATAAAAATCAATCCCATGACGTTTTGGATAGTAAACTTCATCATCAGTACTTAAAGCTTTTTCAATCATTTCATCAGAAATATCGCATAAACCATGAGTATTTAATAAATCATTCATTGATTTAGGATCAGTAAATAATTGTACATCACTACAACTTACACCTTTTCCTCCTTCTTTCCAACCACCTTCATATTGGTTAGCGGCAGTAGCACCACCCCATAAAAATCCTTCTGGAAATTGTTTCATATTATGTTCTCCTTATTTTTTATTATCAAATTCATTATATCGATATTATTGAATATTTGTTTGTTTTTTCATAATATAAAAACTAATTCTACTTATAAGAGGTGTTGTTTTCTATTTAAAATGATATGATTTGATTAAAGGAAGTGGTCATATGGATCTTATCAAAATAGGTAAATATATAGCTTTTAAAAGAAAAGAACAAGGCTTAACACAAAAACAGCTTGCTGAAAAGTTAAATATGTCTGATAAATCAGTCTCTAAATGGGAAAGAGGTATATGTTTACCGGATGTCTCTGTTTATCTAGAATTATGTAAAATACTAGATATAAGTATTAATGAGTTTCTGGCTGGCGAAGATATACCTAAAGAAACAATTGAACAAAAAGCAGAAGAAAATATTATTCAGATTACAAAAGATAATAAAAACAAACAAAAGTATCTAAAGAAAATTATAAGATTATTAATAGTTATGCTTGTTGTTTTCATATTTATTACAAGCATATTTATCTACAAAAAATTAACACAACCACAAAACTATATAGAACCTTATTTAGAAAAAAGCACAGAAATGCAAACGGCAAATATGCTTTCTAGTCGTCCAGGGAATATTTTGTTATTTCATTATAATTCAAAAAAGAATTATGATTCATTAACTATGTATTTAACCCAATATCAAAAAGGTAAAAAGATATCTGATAAAGAAATCTGTACATTTTATAATAATCCTTCAAAAGGAACAAATACCGGAAATATTGCTTTAGTAGTTGATTATGAAGCTTCTACTTTGAAGATTATAGATGCTTTTGAAGATGGGTATTATGTAGCTGAAGGTATTTCATTTTTAGAAAACATTAGTAACTATGATGTTTGGGATTATGATAAAATTGAAGAAAAAACATCTATTAAATATAGTAAAAAACAAATGTTAGTGGCATTATCTTATGGAAAAAATCATGTCACATCTCTTCCTATAAAAGGGTTAGAAACAAACAAAAAGATAAAGAATGATTATACATGTATTCTTTCAATTAAGTTTAAGTAAAAACGTCATCACTTGGATGACGTTTTAATAATCAAATTTATTTTTTTTCTTCATCACAATAAAGACAGTTATACAAATAAGAGCAGATAAAATAGAACCAAGAGCGGGTGTAAGTCCCATTGGTAGTAATGTTTCAGGGAAAAGTTTAGAAGTAATATAAGCTCCTGGAACTCTTATAAGGGCTATGGAAATTACATTATGAATAAAGGAAATAATGGAATAACCATAAGCTGTAAAGAATCCACTAAAACAAAAATGAATAGAAGCAAACATACAATCTAAAACATATCCTTTTAAATATTGACTACCATACATAATAACTGCAACTTCACTTGTAAATAACGAAAGAATTTCCTTGGAAATAAATTGACAAGTAAGCGCAAAGAAAATTCCAAATCCTAAAGCAATAAAGCATCCATAGCGTAAAGTTTGTCTTGCTCTTTGATGTTGTTTTGTTCCAACACATTGTGCACAGATTGCCGAGATGGCAGATAACATACTTGATGGTACTAAGAATAAAAAGCTAATGATTTTTTCTACAACACCAACTGCTGCGGCAATATCAACGCCACGGCTATTGGCAATAATCGTAATAATGATAAATGAAATTTGAATCAAACCATCTTGCATAGAAATAGGAAAACCAATTTTAAAGATATCTTTAATAATCTTTTTATGTAATTTAAAATGGTGTCTATGGATGACAATCAATTTTCTTTTAATAATTGCAAATAAAGCAACAATTACACTAATAAGTTGTGAAATCACTGTCCCAAATGCTGCTCCAACGGCATGCATATTGAAATAACCAATGAAAATAAAATCTAACACGATATTAAAAAAACAAGCAACTGCCACAAAATACATAGGACTTTTAGAATCCCCTAATCCTCTAAAAATAGAACTAATAATATTGTAAGCAGTAATAAAAGGAATACCGATAAAACATATTTTTAAATAAATCGTTGTTTCTTGAATTGCTTCTACAGGTGTAGACATAATAGAAACAATCGGATTAATAAAGAATAATAAAATCAAAGTAACGGTCAGAGATAAAATCATAAAGATAATGATTGTATTTCCTACAGTCATCCTTTTTTCTTCTTCTTTTCTTTCACCAACATAACGACCAATCATGACCGTTGAACCCATTGCAATTCCTACAAGCATAACAGTAATCATATGCATGACCTGACTTCCAATAGAAACCCCTGATAAAGAAGCAGCTCCATTGTATTGACCGACAATAAATAAATCAGCCATGCCATAGAATGTTTGTAAGAAATTAGCAAGTAAAAAAGGTAATGAGAAAGTAATAATATTTTTTAAGGCACTGCCTTTTGTTAAATCTTTTTGCATAACATCAACTCCTTGCTTTGTATTATATAGAATAAATGTTAAAAGATAAAACGAAAAAAAATGCTTAATCTAGCACTTTTTTTCATGTATATGTTGCAATAATAGATTTAAGTTCTCTGATTTATTTTGTTTTAAATAAACAAGATCTATTTTTTCAAGATCAGCAAAGTATTTACTAATATCCTCTAAATAGAACTGATCTCTGTTTTCTACTTCTTTTGTAGGAAGGATTGAAAAACCTCTAGATAGATTAAGTAAAAGAAGTTGTTTAGGAAATTCTTTAACGTATTCTACTTTATTAAAAGTTGTATGATAAATTTTATAAAGTTCATCTTTACATAATTGATGATAGTTTTGATCTGTTGCTTTTGTAATATAGGGAACAGATTGAATGACCTTTTCTATTGTATGATATTTATGGATCAGTTCTTTTGAACAAACAAGAGAAACGTTTTCTTTAGATAAGGTTGTTGTTTCAATTGGATTGTTTTTGTAGAAAGAGAGCATGCTTGGAGAAATTAACGCATCGAGTTGATGCGCTTTTAGGCCTTCCATCAATTCATTTTTTTCAAGATAAGAATAAGAAATAGAAAGATGTGGGTATTTCTTTTCAAAGCTTTCAAGAATTTCAAAGTCTGTAAAATCTGTTGTTTTCATGCCTATATGTAAAGTATTCGTTTGTTGAATATTTTGACATAAAGTTTGATAAGAAGCATAAATGTTTTTCATTCCTTCATAGAACTGTTTTCCTTGTTTAGTAAGAGTTAATGTTCTATGTTCTCTTATAAATAGCTGTGTTTGGAGTTCTTGTTCTAAGACAGCAATGTATTTAGACATGGTTGTTTGTCCAATATGGCAAGCGTTAGCTGCTTGCGTAAAGTTTTTATATTCAACAGCTTTAAAGAAATAATGTATTCTATTTAGATCCATATTATCACCTCTTTCATTATAACAAAAAAAAGGAGCAATGAAGCTCCTTTGCTCAATATTTATTTACGTTTGAATAATGATTTTAAACCACGAGAGATTACTTGAAAGAAACTAAGAGAACGAACCATATTATTTGGATCAACATAATTTCTAACAGCTCTTAATGTCTTTTTATTATCTCTTGTCGAAAAGATAAAGTTTCCGTTGTTTTTCGTAACAACTGCAAAACGAGGAATCCATTTTCCTTTAAACATGACACTTGCCATGATTTCTGTTACTTCAGACCAAGGAATTTGAATATAATCATTGACGTTTTTATCATTGTAATATTCAAAAGCTTCATCCCCGACTAACACTTTACCATAGTTTGCCATTCCTAAATAAGAAGTAGCATTAATTGTTAAATCGACTTTTTTATTTAATGATTGTACCATATATTCCCTCCATAAATATTGAACTTTTTAAATTACATAATTCCAGCTAAACGAGCTAAGATACCAACGATAAATAATGCAACGATAATAACGATTGGTGAAACTTTTTTCTTTAATAACCAGCAGCAAAGTAATGTAAGTAATAATGCTGCAAGACCAGGAATTAATTGATCTAAGTTTTGTTGTAAAGTAGTAACTTTAATTTTATCTAATCCAGTAGCTCCAAGGGAAGCATATTGAGATAAAGCTGATTTAATACCTTCAGCCCCACCTTTGATTTGACTCCAATCAATATAAGCACCTTCAGATTGAGTAACTCTAGAAACAACAGGAGTAAATGAAATACTTACCCAACGTTGAACTAAAGAACCGATAATGAACATACCTAAAATAGAAGCACCTTGAGTAATTTTACCTAATAAACCACCAGATAAATCTTTTGCGATAGAAGTACCAACTTTATATCCAAATTCTTGAGTATACCAAATAAATGCCATACGGATAATATTCCAAGCAAAGAAGAATAATAATGGACCAACAATACTTCCACTTAAAGCAAGAGAAGCACCTAAAGCACCTAAGATTGGTCTTAAAGTGAACCAGAATACTGGATCTCCAACCCCTGCAAGAGGTCCCATCATACCAACTTTAACCCCTTGAATAGCTTGATTATTGATTTCAGCACCATTAGCTCTTTCTTCTTCTAAGGCTAATGTAACACCCATAACTGGAGCTGAAACATAAGGATGTGTATTATAGAATTCTAGATGTCTTTTTAAAGCATCTGCTCTATCTTGTGGATCTTTGTATAATTTTTTGATAGCTGGGATAATTGAATAACACCAACCACCATTTTGCATACGTTCATAGTTCCATGATCCTTGAAGGAACTGATGACGCCAAGCAACTGATAAACGATCTTTTTTAGTTAATTGAATTTTTTCTGCCATATTTCTTTCCTCCTTCAAGATTAATAGTCATTTAAAATATCACCTAATGGATCACCAGAACCAGTAGAACCACCATTACCAGAACCACCGTTTTCTTTTAATCCTAAGTAAATTAAAGCAATAGCAACACCTAAAGCACCTAAAGCGATTAATGTTAATTGGCTTAATGCAGCTAATACGAAACCGATAGCAAAGAATGGCCAAGTTTCTTTAGTTGACATCATATTAATAACCATTGCATAACCTACAGCGGCAACCATTCCACCACCAACAGTCATACCACCTGATAACCAAGCAGGCATTTGATTTAAAACATTAGTTACTGCTTCAGCAGGAACGATACATAGTGCAGCAGCAGGAACTGCAATTCTGACACCTTGTAATAAGATACCTAAAATTTGATAGATTTCAATTTTACGGTAATCTCCTTTTTCAGCAGCACCATCCATTAAGTGAACTAATGGGATAGCGATTGTACGACAAATCATAGTTAAGAATAAACCAGCTACTGATAAAGGAATTGCAACAGCAATTGAAGTAGAGATAGCTGTTTGTGTATTAACAGTACCACCATTTAAACCTAAAACCATGATAATTGCAGAAGCAACAGAAGCTAAAGCAGCATCTGGAGCAACAGCAGCACCAACGTTTGCCCATCCTAAGGCAATCATTTGTAAAGAACCACCTAAGATAATACCTTCACTTAGATGTCCTGAAACTAAACCAATTAAAGTACACGCTACTAGTGGTTGATGGAATTGGAACTCATCTAAAATCCCTTCCATACCTGCTAATAATGCTACTAAAATAATTAACATAATAGTAATTGCAGACATTAAATTTTCCCCCTATTTCATATTTTGAAGTTCAGTCTTTGCTTTTTTAAGAAGACTGTCCATATTTTCTTTAGAATCAGCAGGTACTTTACGAACATCGAAAGTAACACCCATTTCTTTTAATTTTTCTAAAGTTTCAACATCTTTTTGATCCATAGCAATGGCTTTATTAACAACTACTTTACCAACTGAGTGAGCCATAGAACCAATATTTAATTCTTTAATATCAACGCCACCTTCAATAGCTCTTAAAGCATCTTGAGGAGTTTCAAATAACAATAAAGCTTTAGTAGCACCAAAACGAGGATCTTTAGCGACTTCAATCATCTTTTTGACTGGTACAACGTTTGCTTTAACACCTGGTGGTGCAGCTTGTTCAATCATTTGTTTACGTAATGCATCTTGAGATACTGCATCAGATACAACAATGATACGAGTTGGTTGAGTTGATTTTGTCCAAGTAGTAGCTACTTGACCATGTAATAAACGTGTATCAACACGAGCTAAGACATATTTAATATGTCCATCTCCAAGAACAGTTCCTTCAGGAATAGCCCCAGCAGGTGCTGGTTGTTCATCTTTTACTGCTTCTTCCTTTTTAGGTTCTAATTCTTCTGGACGAATGTTAACTCCGTCTCTAGCAACTTCACAGATATGAGTTGCGATTTCATGTGCGCTGTCAGTAGACATACGCATTGCATATGCTTCAATAAGCATTGGTAAATTTAACCCAGTAACGATTGCCCAATGATCTTCATGACCGTTAAGTAATAAGTTTGCTTGGTTGAAAGGAGTACCACTCCATAAATCAACTAAGAAAAGAACTTCGTCTTGATTTTCAAAAGTGGAAATAGCTTCTTCCATTTTTGCTCTTAAATCATCAGGACCTTCACTTGGTTGTAAAGTCACAGCTTTTACATCTTTTTGTTCACCGAAAATCATAGAACCAGATTGTAAAATTCCATTAGCGAATTCACCATGACTTGCAAGAATAATTCCTACCATATTTTTCCTTCCTCTCTTTAATTAACATTGAATAACAAAAAAGTAGGCCAACTATTTAAAAGAAGATACAATAAAGCTATTGCTCTTTTTTAAAATAGTTAATGCCTACTTAAAGTTACACACTATTGAATATTCAATTTAATTACAGTGGTATACTAACACCAAAAAATGTAAGCGTCAATCATTTTTTTACATTTTTATGTTCTTTCATTATTTTTTATCATACAAAAAATAATGAAAAGAATAAAATATAATATAAAACAATCACAATTTATCAATAAATAAAAAAAGGAGTGACCCCCTAATTTTGAAATGCACTTGATAAAATTCTTTCCAAATGTAAAGCAAGATAACCAACTTCTGATTCTGGTAATTCTTTATGAAGTACCTTTGATAAATTATCACACATTCTTATTGCTTGTTCATAAGCAAAAGGAAATTTATTTTTGGTAAATTCACTAATATCCATTTGCAATTGTTCATTAGTATTTAAACGAATGATTAGGAATTTAATATGATTCATTAAACGGGCATAAGAAATTGATTCAACATCAATTTTCATATTTAAATCAGTTTGTAATTTAATAATACTTTCATGAACAACACGTGCTGCTTCCATAGATTCCCCTACTTTATTAGAAGAAATTGCTGAGTGAATATGTAGAGTAATAAAACCTACTTCATCATTATTGATTTCTTTATTGATAAAGCTTTTTATGATTTCTTTTGATTTTAAAGCAACTTCATATTCATCGGGGAATAAAAGTCTAATATCATAAGTAAAGGGATTTGTAGGCATGATGTTTTCATCCATACGTTTAATCGCAAAATAAATATGATCAGCCAGTGGAATTAAAATATCATGATTGACTTGTTCAAATTTATTTGTTGCTTCTTTAATGATTTCAGCTGCGATTTCAAGATAAACAGGATTGATATAGTCAATGACTTTCTTTTGTTTATCTTTAGCTTGATAGTTCTTTTGCATCATGTATTTCTTGGCGTGAGGTGGAATTTCAAAATGTTCATTTACTTTTTTACCAAAACCAATTCCTTTTGCCATAACTATTATTTCATTATCATCTTCTTTAGCTAGAATGGTATTATTATTTAATACTTTTAAGACTTGATACATTTTGTTCACCTCTTTATTTTTAAAATCGTTTCTCCACTTTTTTTATGACCATAGTTCTTTTCTAAAGGTCCTTGACCTTTAGTGATAATCATTAAAAGACAATCATCGATGGCATTTTCTTTAATATAATTCAAATCTGCATTCCATAACAGATCTCCCTTTTTAACCTTCTGATTTATTTTAACAAGAAGTTCAAACCCTTGTCCATTTAATTTTACAGTATTAATACCAAAATGAATCAATATTTCCATACCATTTTCTAATTCAATCCCTAAAGCATGTTTTGTAGGATAAATCATAGAAATCGTTCCATCACAAGGAGCAACAACCAAACCATGTATTGGACGAATCATGAGACCATCTCCTAACAACTTATGAGCAAAGATATCATCGCAGCAATCTTCAATAGGTAAAACCTCACCATCAACTATATTTCCTATTTCTACATCCGTTGTATGATAATCAATTGTTTTTTCTTCATCATAAGAAGCAGGAACGTTATTTAAATAATCATCAATCTTTGTTTTTAAAGAAGAAGCTTTTGGACCAAAGATGATTTGAATAGCATTTCCCTGTAATAAAACAGCAGCTGCCCCTGCTTGTTTTAAAGAACCTTCGCTTACAAGACTTGGATCTTGTAAAGAAGCACGTAATCGTGTAATACAACAATCAAGGTCACTAAAGTTATATCTTCCTCCTAGCCCTTTAATAATCATTTGTACTTGGGGATCAAGTAATGATTGATCAAAAGAGTAGTCTATTTTCTTTTTATTAAAGATTGTGAGTTTATTATTATCTTCTCTACCTGGTGTTTTTAAATTATATTTTTTAATTAAATAAGTAAAAGAAAAATAATAAAGGAAGAAATACATAATTCCAAATACTACAATAAAGATCCAACGTGTCTTACTATTGCCTTGTAAAACCCCAAAAACAAGAAAATCTATTAAACCACAAGAAAAAGTAAACCCAATCGTCACCTTTAAAACATGAGCTAAAACAAAAGCCGTACCCGCTAAAAAAACATCAACGACAAATAACATAGGAGCCACAAAAATAAAAGCAAATTCAATTGGTTCAGTAATTCCTGTAAGCATACTCGTAAGGGCGGCTGATAAAAAAAGACTTCTTACAACTTTTTTAGATTCATCTTTAGCACTGCGATACATCGCTAAAGCTGCTCCTGGTAAACCAAACATCATAATCATGTATTCACCGGAGAAATATTTAGTTGCTTCAACACTAAAGTGCTTTAAATTTGGATCGGCAAGTTGAGCAAAGAAAATATTTTGGGCACCATCAATTAAAACCCCATTGACTTCCAAAGTACCACCAATAGCTGTTTGATAAAAAGGCATATAGAAAACATGATGTAAGCCAAAAGGAACAAGCGCTCTTTTAACAATTCCATAAACAAAAGTTCCCCCATAGCCACTACTGGCAATCAATTGTCCAAATTTAAAAATTCTATCTTGGAAAGTAGGCCAAATATAAAACATCAAAAATCCTACAAAAATATAAACAATGGTAGAAATAATAGGAATAAATCTTTCTCCTTCAAAGAAAGATAAAAAATCAGGTAACTGAATTTGATAAAAGCGATTATGTAAATAACTCACACCTAAACCAACAATAATTCCTCCAAATACCCCCATTTGTAAGGATACTTGCCCACATACATTTGTAAGGGTTCCTTCAACAACTTTTTTAACAATCTCATTTCCTTTAATAACTCCATCAAAAATAAGCAAACTATGAATCGTTGAATGCATCACAAAAAAAGCAATTATAGAAGATAACACTGCTACTTCTTTTGATTTCTTTGCCATTCCTAAAGCAACAGATGCTGCAAAAATCAAAGGCAGATTATCAAAAATTGTTTGCCCTACAGACATTAATAAAATCAATATATGATTTAAAGTTGTTCCTGTACCTAAAATACTCTCTAAACCAAGAGAAGCAATCGTTGCTTCGTTAGTAAGAGAACTCCCAACACCTAAAAACATTCCCGCAATTGGTAGTACAGCAATAGGTAACATAAAACTACGTCCTATTCTTTGTAAAACCCCAAAAATTTTCTTTTTCATTTTCTTCCCTTTCATTTATAAAAAAGTATAGAATTTTATACTTTAAAAACACAATTTTTCGCATTTAGTGTATCATAAAATAATCTATATGTACATTTGTATAGATGAGTTAGATTATAGATATCTTTAATGGGTAAGGTATTGTATAATATTTATATATAACTAAATTCAAGGGAGGAAAAGCATATGGAAGAGAAAAGATTGTTGAGTAAAGATGAAGTCTATTTTTTAGTATTTTTTTCTAATTTCTTTATTGGATCAATCATATTGTCAGGTAGGTATCACTTTGATCCAATACGTTCATTTTTTATATTTGCTGGAGAGGATCCCTTTCCATTTACTTTGTTTTTCATAGTGTTCTTTTGTTGTCTTTATTATCTTTTTAAAATTTTGATAAAAAAATACCCACTAAGAAATTTTATTAAGAGTAATGATGTTTAACATCAAAAAGGAGAGATATTATGGAAGAAATTAAACAACTTGTCTATAACTATGCTAAAGCAATACACACAAAAAATGAAAAAGATTTTAAAGCATTATGGTCATCTAAAGAAAATACTTTGATTTCACTTACGAATCGATTTGATGGGATTGATTCTATTTATAATGATTTTTTAATAGGTGGTATTCAAAGACTTTATGAATCAATTGATTTAATTGTAGAAGGAATAGAAATACATCAAATAGATGATAATAAAGCTATTATTATCTTTAAATATCATACTGAATGTATTAGAAGAGATACCAAAGAGCCTTATGGTATCCAAGGTTTAGAAACACAAATAGTTATTAAAGAAAACAATGAATGGAAACTTATGCATATTCATTATTCAAAGTAAAAGCTAGCGATTTGCTAGCTTATTTAAGTGCTTTTTAATTTTTAGTTTTTTATTTGATTTAATATATTTACAGTCAGCAATGATAATCATATCTTTATCAATCATATATCCAAACTCTATATTTTTTATAAAGAAATGGCGAATATTATCAGCACTTGCAATTCTTGGATACATTTTAGGAAATCTTTTTAAAGAAGATAGTATTTCTGCTATTTCTTTAGAAACAGATATTTTATTTTCTTTTAAAAATAGGAAGACACTCTGATCAATTAAGATTTTCAATCTTATAGTCCTTCTTTTTTTAATAAGTCAAGAAATTCATCTTCATTATATGCCTTTGATTTCCCTTCTTTTACAAGAGAAGCTTTATATTTTACTTTGTCTTCATATAGAATGTTTTCTTTTTCAACTTCTTTATTATAAATATCAATCATTAATTCTAAAGTTTTTGTTGGAATAAGAGATACACCATCCAAACTAGGAAAATCATTAATACTCATTTTGTTCATATTTAAGCTCCTCCGTTATTTTCATATATTTTATCATGCTTTTAAATAATATTCATTATTCAAAACATTCATTTAGATCTTTTTATTGTATTGGAGTTAATGTTCCACCATTAGATAAGGTAATAGTTTGTCCATTTAACCAACTATTAGCAGAAGCATCATAATAAATTGTATAACCATGATCTTCAATTAAAGATAAATCATTGTTTTCTAAAGTTAAAGTAGTAACATAACTATCCCCAGTAACGACCCATTTAGAAGAACTATCTAAAGATAAGTTAACTTCTTTAGCGTTGTTTTCACTATTGATTGTACTTGTAAGAGTTGAACCTTTTAAAATAAATGAAGCGGTAGAAATATTATCAACACTGATATTTCCATTTAATATTTGATTTGTCGCATTCAATATTAAGTTTCCACCATTACTTCCTTGACTACCCCATTCACCATCATTTCCAGAAACAGTAACTAATTGATTACTTCCATAATTTAATTTTGTATTTTCTAAGTTAATCACTGCATCTGTATTCGTAATAAAAAACATAGGCGATGTTTCATAGATTTTTGATTTTTTTGAAATGGTAAGTGTTGAATCAGTCGCGCTGAATGTTCCAGTTCCTTCACTAGCATCTCCAGACATACTTTGATAAATCATGACACCACAATTATCAATACCGTCATCCACACGACCTATACCATAACTTGTAAGTTTTGTGTTATTTAAAGTAATGCTGTTTTTACCTTCGATAACCGCACATGAAGAATTAGTTGCCATTCCTTTAGAATCAGAAACAGAAATTGTACCTGTTGAATAAACACAAGGTGAACCTTTTCCATTTGTATTTAAAATTGAATTTTTAACAGTAACGGTTCCTTCGCCACGATCAGTAGCAACGGCAGCACAGTGTTGACCACTTGTAGTAATAGTTACTTTATTAGCGTTAATAGTTCCACCATAAGTCGCATCTAAACCACGAGATGAATCTCCTGTTGTGGTAATTTTTGTATTACTTACATTGAGTGTTGCATTTTCTCCGGTAGAGAAAATAGCATTAGCACCTGTGGCACTTGTTTTAATTGTAGTATCTTTAATCGTTGCTTCACTTCCTTTTTGAACAAGGACAGCAGCATTTAAACCATAAAATTCACTGTTTTCAGTATTTGAAGAATCACCTGATTTAGAAATTGTTAAACCTGTTGCATTCAATGAACCGCCATCGTTTACAACAATGGCGGATTCATCTGAAGAAGTAGCTGATAATGTTTTATTTGATAATTCTTGACTATCAGAAACATCAACAACACCTTCAGTTGTTATTTGAGATGTATTGTTTGTTGCTGATGAATTATTGAATAATAAAGCATTGCTTGATAACACAAGAGCACAAACAAGTAAAATTGTTCCTACAACATTGGCAACAGCATAGATAGCTGTAGGTTTAGCTCCATAAAATGTTTCAACAAGTATTTTACTTCCGAACTTACTCATAATTAAATAAGTTATTGCAAGCATAAAAACTAAAACACTGATAGTAATAATGACAATTTGCAGAGCAGTTAATGATTGACTTGATGAAGTCATTTCTTGATTTATTTGACCAGGTTGATTGTTGTTTTGTTGATTTTTTCCTGGCATAGTTGGTTGACTATTACTTTGTCCTGAGGCACCTTGTTGATTATTAGGTGCTTGTCCATTAGAATTTTCATTTGTTTGATCATTTGAATCTTGGTTTTGTGAATTTGATTGATCATTGCTACTTTGGTTATTTTGAGATGAATCTTGTTGATTAGACTCATTATTTTGACTATTTTCTCCTTTATTAGGCATTGAAGGAGGTGTTTCTCCTGCTTGTTGCATCATAGATGAAGTATTATGGTTTTTAGCATAATACAGAGTTCCTGAAATCGAACCTAAGGAAACGATAATACAAATTACACTGATTATAACGGATAATTTCTTTTTCATGTCTATCTCCTCCTGACACCTATATAGTACCCATTCTTTAACATATAAGAGTGTGAGTAGTGTGTAAAAATATGGTAAACTCACACACAATTTTGGGATATGAAAAAGATAGAGTTAAGCGCTTACATGTGTTACTATATATCTAGGAGGATTTTTTATGGGAAAATTGGATAATAAAGTGGCAATTATTACAGGAGGAAATGCTGGCGTAGGTAAAGAAATCGCTAAATTGTTTGCAAGTGAAGGAGCAAAAGTTGTTATTTCAGCAAGACGTCAACAAGTCTTAGAAGAAGCAGCAAAAGAAATTGAAGCAGCAGGAGGAACTGTTTTATGTGTTCCTACTGATATTTCTAAAGTGGATGATGTTAAAAACTTAGTAAGTAAAACAGTTGAAACTTTTGGTCAATTAGATATTTTAATTAATAATGCAGGTGTTTTAGATAAAGGATTAAATGCGATTGATCAAATTGATTATGATGATTTAAATAGAGTTATTGATATTAATCAAAAAGGAACAATGTATTGTATGTCAGAAGCTTTAAAAGTGATGAAAAGTGGAGCTTCTATTGTTAATATCTCAAGTGTTGCTGGACAATATGGTGCTGGTGGTGCTGTTTATGTATCTACTAAAGCAGCAATTATTGGGGTAACAAAACATGCAGCAATGCGTTTTGCTAAAGAAAAAATTAGATGTAATGTTATCTGTCCAGGAAGTATTACAACAGATATGGCAGCAGGATTAACACCTGATACAATGGATATGAAAATGATGGGTGCTATGTCAGCTCATAGTGATTTAACACTTCAACCTTGTAGTCCTTTAGATGTTGCAAAAGTAGCACTTTTCTTAGCAAGTGATGATGCAGCACCACTTACAGGACAAGTTGTTGTAAGTGATTATGGAGTAGATTTATAATATGTGAAACCGCACAATGTGCGGTTTTTAATTGATTTGGTTTTTAATCATTGTATGAATGTTCTCCTCATGTCTAAAGACAGGGGATTATTGTTACCTGCCAACATTGTTGGCAGACCAGTTCATTTCTGATAGGTTGTAGTGCAAGATAGGGGTATGCCATTACCCTTCCTAGAGCAGAATACAAGTTAGTGTATCTATAATTAATTTCATAATAGCAACATTACTTACCTTTTGATCATTAAATACGACTTCTTTATCCGCCGTATTTTTCATGATTAATTGTAATTCTAACTTCTTTTTTCCTTATCTTCTATCAATTCAATATGTCCTTTTCCCATAATATTTTGATATTTCATAGAATATTGACAAGATGTTCTTCTTTCAACAAAATATATTAAATCGAGTTTCTTTCCTACTTTTGCAACATGAATGTTTATTATTATAAGTATAACAATAATTTAAATGAACAAAACACTGCCTTGATCTATAAAACCTAAACGGCAACATTAATTATTTTCAATGATTTCTTTTATTTAAATCTGTAATTTCTCGTTCTGTTCGTCGCATAACTATGCTCCAAAATGATCTTTTTTAAAATGTTTATAATAAATAATAAAGAGAAAGGAAGTTGTAAACCAAGTGATTGGATAAGAAATAACCACACCTTTTAATGTTGGATAATGAGGAGAAATAAAGGTTACCCAAGCAACACGCAAAACACAAATACCAATACAGACAAGAAGCATTGGTTTAAAAGATTCCCCACAACCTCTCATTGTTCCAGAAAAAATTTCTACACAACAGTAAGAAAAATAGAAAGGCATTAAAAAGAGTATTAAACTTTGACATTGATTAATGATGGCTGGATCAGATGAAAAGAGTTTTGTAATATAACTTCCCCCAAAACATAAGATCACACTTAAAGAAACTGCCATTGTTAAGGCAATCGCTAAAGCTGTTTTCGCTCCTTTTTGAATACGATCATAAAGATGAGCACCATAGTTTTGTCCTACAAAAGTTGTAATTGCGGCACCAATGGCTGCCATAGCCATCCAAAATAAAGCATCAATCTTTACATAGACTGACCAAGAAGCAATGGTTTGAGTTCCAAAAGCATTAATATGTGTTTGTAAGACGATATTAGCGATACTATACATTGTTGATTGAATTCCAGCAGGAGCACCAATTTTAACAATTTTCTTTAATACAGGTAAATGAAATTTAATTTTTGATAATGTAAGTTGATAAACATCTTTAGAAAACATCAATTGAAGTGTGACTAAAATAGCACATACTGTTTGGGCAATAAATGTTGCAATCGCTGCCCCAGCAATACCTTTATGTAAAATAACAACTAAAACAAAATCAAAAACAACATTAACAATACTACAAATAATTAAATAATAAAGTGGTCTTTTACTATCTCCTACAGCTCTTAAAATTCCTGAACCAATATTATAAATAGCTCCGGGAATCATCCCTAAAAAGTAAAGTCTCATATAAAGACTGGCATCATTTAAAATATCATGAGGAACACCTATTGCATCTAAACATTGATAAGAAAAGAATAAACCAAAAAGCATCATGATAATTCCACTAACAATAGCAAGCATATATGAAGTATGGACTGCTTGATGTATCTTATCTTTATTATGAGCTCCATAATATTGAGCAATAACAACAGAAGCTCCAGTTGATAAACCAACATAGAAGTTAACAACTAAGTTTGTCAAATTCCCTGTTGAACCAACAGCAGCAAGAGCATTTGTCCCACAAGCTTGACCAACAATAATGGTATCAACGGTATTATACAGTTGTTGAAAAAAGCTCCCAATTAATATTGGAAAAAAGAAAAAAAGTAATTGTTTCCAAATAACTCCCTTAGTAAAATCTTGTGTTTTATTCATAGATTCCCCTCCTATAATAAAAAACACCAAAAGGTGCATCACTTGGAATAATGGTATCACATAATTTTTGACAAAACAACCAAAGAAGAAACATCAAAAAGTTAAATAAAGTTCATATTTCTTCTTTATGATAATACACGAAAGGAGAGACAAGAACTTACTTAAACAAAACTTAATTATAAACTTCCCTTTTTAAAAAAGATAATAATAGATAAAAAAACAGATTCTCCCCCTCCCTTTTGAATCTGTTTTTTTGTGTATAATAAATACCTTTTATATAAACAACATTCATTGATTATGGTACAATAATTAAAAGAACATTTTGAATATGAAAGTAAATTAAAATGAAAGAATTTTTGTATGTATAAAATATTAAAAAGATACAAAAATCGCAAATTCTAATGACTATAATAGGAGATGTTAATAAGAAAAAATGATGAAGTTAGAGTTTTAAACATGATATTATTTTAAAGATGGGAGAAGAAAGTATGAGTAAAAAAACAGTTCAAAAAAGTAAGAAAAGAACAACAAGAGCCAATAAAAAAAGAACAACGGGTGTAAAGGCCAATACGGTTGTTAAATCGGCACCAGTTACCAGTGAAAAGGTAACTGAAGTCAAACCAGTAGAAGTACCAAAAAAAGTTGATACTGTTGAATCAACACCAAAGACAACTGTTCAACCAAAAGAAACAAGTGAAAAAGTTGTTGCTGCTGAATCAGCACCAGCTGTAAAAACAGCGCCTGCTAAGAAAGCGACTACTAAAAAGGCTACAGCTGCTAAATCAACAACAGCTACAAGTAAAAAGACAGCTACTGCAAAATCAGAAACCACAACTGAAAAAGTTGCTACCAAAACAACATCAACAAAAAAAACAGCTTCTACTAAGAAAGCAACTACTAAAAAGACAACAACTGCTAAATCAACAACAGCTACAAGAAAAAAAACAACTACTGCTAAACCAAAATCTGTAAAAAGTGAAACACCTGTTGAGCCTAAACCAACAGAAGTTATTCAAGAAGTTCCTGTTGAAAAATCACAACCAATTGATTTAGGACCTCGTAGAAGTGTTGCTTTTATTGGTTCAGAATGTTATCCATTTGTAAAAACGGGTGGATTAGGGGATGTTATGTCAGCTCTTCCAAAGAGTTTAGCTAAATTAAATATGGATGTTAAAGTTATTATTCCTAGATATAAATGTATTCCTCAAAAGTTCCAAGAAAAGATGGAATATAAAGGATCATTTTATATGGATCTATGTGCAGATGGAAAACAATATTATGTAGGTATTATGGAATATCAAGAAGATGGTGTTGTTTATGATTTTATCGATAATGATGAATTCTTCTCATGGGGAAATCCATATACGAATCTTATTGATGATATTCCTAAGTTCTGTTATTTTAGTAAAGCAGCTCTTGCGGCACTTAATTATTTAAATTGGACACCGGATATTGTACATTGTCATGATTGGCAAGCAGCTTTAGTTCCTCTTTATTTAAGAACAAGCTTTAAAGATACAAATGTAGGACGTGCAGGTGCTGTTCTTACAATTCATAACTTAAGATTCCAAGGTATCTATGATCGAAAAACAATTCAATATTGGTCAGATCTTCCTGATTATGTCTTCAATAAAGATTGTATGACACAAAATTGGTTAGATGCGAATATGTTAAAAGGTGGTATCACTTATTGTAATAAATTAACAACGGTAAGTAATACGTATGCTGGAGAAATTCAAACAGAAGAGTATGGTGAAGGTCTTGAAGAACATTTAAGATATCATAGTAGTAAGATTTTAGGAATTGTTAATGGTATTGACACAGATATTTGGAATCCAGCAACAGATAAACTTTTAGCTGCTCAATATGATAGCCAATCTGTTATCAAGAATAAAAAAGCGAATAAAAAAGCACTTCAAGAATCCTTAGGATTAGAAGTTGATGATCATAAAATTGTTATTGGACTTATTTCGCGTCTTACAAATCAAAAAGGCCTTGATCTTGTTAATGATGTTATTCCAAGTATTATGGATGAACATACACAAGTTGTTGTTTTAGGTACAGGGGATGCGATGTATGAAGATGCTTTCCGTTATTATGAAAATAAATATAAAGGAAACTTCTGTGCATATATTGCTTACAATGAAAATGTCGCTCACAATATTTATGCAGGATGCGATGCATTATTAGTACCATCAAGATTTGAACCTTGTGGACTTACACAACTTATTAGTATGAGATATGGTTCTATCCCAATTGTAAGAGAAACAGGTGGACTTAAAGATACTGTTCAACCTTATAATCTATTTGATAATACAGGTAATGGCTTTACCTTTGATCGTTATGAAAGTGGACTTCTTTATGATGCAATTAATCGTGCTAAAACACTTTATTTTGAAAATAGAAAATCTTGGGATGAAATGGTTGTTCGCGATATGAATAAAGATGTCTCTTGGCAACAAAGTGCAAAACAATACAAAGATATGTATGTGGAATTAACACCAAAATATTAAAGCAATTTAAAAATGCAATGTTATTTAACGTTGCATTTTTTTATCCCATAATTTTTGACAAAACAAACAAGAAAGAAACATGAAAAAGTTAAATAAAATTCATAAAACTTATCTATGATAATACACGAAAGGAGGAACAAGAACTTACTTAAACTCAAAACTTAATTATCAATTTCCCTTTTTAAAAAATAATAATAGATAATAGTAAAAAGCAGATCTTTTCCCTTCCCATGGATCTGTTTTTTTGTTGTAACAATAAAAATTGCATTGTAACAATCTAATTGTTACAATGCAAAAACTGATGTTACAATACTAAAATACCAATAAAATCAAATGATACACAACAAAAGAGGCAAGCCAGGCGATAAGGCATTGTCCAAAGACAACAATCAATGCCCATTTACCATTAAGTTCTCTTTTGATTGCAGCAATCGCTGCAATACAAGGTGTATAAAGTAAACAGAAAATAAGTAAAGATAAAGCAGCTGGTGTTGTAAGTGACATCAACAATGATTGGGTTGAACCATAAAGAATAGATAATGTCGAAACAACACTTTCCTTTGCCATAAAGCCTGAAATAAGGGCTGTTGAAATGCGCCAGTCACCAAATCCTAATGGATTAAAGATTGGAGCAATATATCCTGCAAGAATAGCAAGAATACTATCTTTAGATTCAGTTACAATATTAAATCTTAAATCAAATGTTTGTAAGAACCAAATAACGATGGTTGCGACAAAGATGACAGTAAAAGCGCGTTGTAAGAAATCTTTAGCTTTTTCCCATAATAATTGACAGACGTTTTTAGCACCTGGCATACGGTAGTTTGGAAGTTCCATGACAAAAGGAACAGGTTCACCTTTAAAAAGGGATCCTTTTAAAATCAAAGCAAAGATAATACCTGTTAAAATACCAAAAACATATAAGAAAATCATTACCAAAGCACCTTTGCCTGGAAAAAAGACAGAGGTAAAGAAAGCATAAATTGGTAGTTTTGCTGAACATGACATAAATGGTGTAAGAATAATTGTCATTTGTCGATCTCTTCTTGATGAAAGTGTACGACTTGCCATAACGCCAGGAACAGTACAACCAAAGCCAATCAACATTGGAACAATACTTCTTCCTGAAAGACCAATTTTTCTAAGGAGTTTATCCATAATAAAAGCAACACGAGCCATATAACCACTATCTTCTAAAATAGATAAGAAGAAAAATAAAGTAACAATAATTGGTAAGAAACTTAAAACAGTTCCTACCCCATTAAAAATCCCATCAATAATCAAAGAATGTAAAGCTACATTGATTTGTGCTTGGGTTAGAAGAGTATCAACATAATTTGTTACAATAGATACACCATTTTCTAAGATGCCTTGTAAAAAAGAACCAATAACATTAAAGGTCAAAAAGAAAACGATACCCATAATTCCAATAAATGCGGGAATACCTGTATATTTTCCAGTTAAAAATTGATCAATTTTCTGACTTCTTAATCTTTCTTTACTTTCATGAGGTTTCTTCACAGTTTGTCTACAAATATTAATGATTGAATGAAAACGATCACTGGCAATAGCAGCTGAACAATCAAGACTACTTTCTTCTTCAAGCTGTTTACGAATGTGTTCTAAAATTTCCTTTTCATTTTGACTTAAATCAAGTTGTTCTAATAAAAGAGAATCATTTTCTGCAAGTTTACTTGCTGCAAAACGTAAAGGAATTCTTGCTTTTTTTGCATGATCTTCAATAAGATGTTCAATTGCATTAATACAACGATCAAGAGCTTGATTATCAAAATGTTGTAAAAATTGAGGTTTTTCTTGATAATAAGCAACATGTAAAACATGACTGACGAGTTCATCAATACCTTCTCCTTTAGCGGCTGAAATAGGAACGACAGGAACTCCTAAATGTGCTTCTAATTCATTAATAAGAACGGTTCCCCCATTTCCTGACATTTCATCCATCATATTTAAAGCAACAACCATAGGCATATTGAGTTCTAATAGTTGCATTGTTAAATAAAGATTTCTTTCAATATTTGTTGCATCAACAATATTAATAATTGCTTTTGGTTTTTCTTTTAATAAGAAATTTCTAGTCACGATTTCTTCACTACTATAAGGTGACATTGAATAAATTCCTGGTAGATCCGTTATAAGGGTATTTTTATAGCCTTTAATTACACCATCTTTACGATCAACAGTGACTCCTGGAAAATTACCAACATGTTGATTAGAACCAGTTAGTTGATTAAATAAAGTTGTTTTACCACAGTTTTGATTACCAACTAAGGCAAAAGTAAGTAGATCACTTTCATGATAGATTTGGTGATTATTGATTTTATCGTAACTTGATTCACCATACCCTGGATGGTTTTTATTTTTAAAAATAATGTTTTCATTTTTTAACTCTTCTTTTTTAGTAATTTCTTTAACTTCTATTTTTTGAGCATCTTCTTTCCTTAAAGTAAGCTCAAAATCATGTATTTTAATTTCAATAGGATCCCCCATTGGTGCATATTTTACCATAGTTACTTCTACACCTTGGATAAGTCCCATATCTAAAAAGTGTTGTCTTAATGCTCCTGTTCCTCCTACAGAGACAATTACAGCACTTTTTCCTATAGCCAAATTATCTAATTTCATATTTTATCCCTTCTCTTTCTTTATAAGGGTAACTTTAAATAATAAGAAAAGCAATAAAATATATAATGTATACCCCTTTTTTTACATAATTATTCCATTTTATAGATTTACTTTTTCTTTATATTGAAGATGGAGGTAGAAAGTATGATAAAAAACGCACTTTTAAGTTTAAAGAAAAACATAGGAAAAACGATTTTATTATTTGTAATAATTGTTGTTATTACCAATCTCGTCATTGCTGGTTTATCCATTCAATCAGCAACACAAAAATCAATGGATCAAATTCGTAGTAGTTTAGGAAACGATGTAACTCTTTCTGTTGATTTTAGAAACATGATGAAAAATAGAGAACCAGGTGCAGCCGTAAGTAATGAGACATCATTAACAACAACCATGGCAGATAGTTTAAAAAATTTAAAGTATGTAGAAAGTTATAATTATCAAATATCTACATCAGCTGATAGTGATTCTATTTCAGCAGTAGAAAATAAATCGGATAATAGTAATAATCAGCAAGATACAAATAAGCCAAATGATCAATCAGAACAAGCTTCAAATCAAGGTGATTTTACGATCAGAGCTAATACTACAATGGAATATTTAGATTCATTTACAAACAGTAATTATACCTTAACAGATGGTCGTTTGCTTACAAGTGATGATGCAAATACAAATAACTGTGTCATTGAAACCAATCTTGCAAGTGATAATGATTTAAGTGTTGGTGATACTTTTACTATTACAACCACAGTTAATGATGAAACAATTATTCAAGAACTTACAATTGTAGGTATTTATGAAATTCAATCAACAAATGAAATTGGTGCTGCCCATTTCAATAATCCAGTAAACACGATTTATACTGATTTATCAGTTGGGCAAACACTTACTGGAAGTAGTGAAAACATTACATCAGCAATTTATTATTTAGATGATCCAGAAAATGCAGAAGCTTTTGTAGAACTTGCGAAAAAGAAAAGTGATATTGATTTTGATACATTCTCATTAGATGCCAATGATCGTCTTTATCAACAAAATGCTTCTTCTCTTGAAAGTATGCAATCATTCGCAAAGATGTTTGTATGGATCGTAGTGATTGCTGGTAGTGCAATTCTTTGTTTAATTTTAGCTCTAACAATTAGAAATAGATATTATGAAATTGGTGTTCTTTTATCACTTGGACAAAGTAAAGTTAAAATTATTGCTCAACAACTTATTGAAATAGGGTTAATTGCAGTAGTTGCTTTTGTGCTTTCTTTAGGTACAGGACAATTAACATCTCATTATATGGGTAATATGTTAGAAAGTGGTTCTTCTTCAAATGTCATGCAAATAGATCAAAAAGATGATCAACTAAATGATAATCAACAAAAAACTAATACACAAACAAAAGAAAATTTTCTAGGAAATATGATGGAAGGACCATCAAATCAAGAATTAGATGTTTCAATTACAGGTGAAAATATCGTTCAACTTGCCGGTGTTACAGCAGCAATCTGTATTGTTTCTATTGCTGTACCTGCAGCCTATGTATTAAGACTTACACCTAGACAAATCTTATCTAGAAAGGAAGGTTAAGATGGAAAAGTTATTAAAATTAGAAAATGTAAGCTATAGTTATCAAGATGGTAAAGAAAAAAATAAAATTTTAGAACATGTTTCTTATTCATTTGAAAAAGGTAAAATATATGCTGTTGTTGGTGCGAGTGGAAGTGGGAAAACAACAACCCTTTCCCTTTCATCTGGTTTAGATAAACCAGATGAGGGAAAAGTCTTATTCAAAGGAAAAGATATTCAAGAAATAGGTTTAAATAAATATCGTCGAGAAGATATCTCTATTGTCTTTCAATCATATAACCTCATTTACTATATGAATGCTTTAGAAAATGTTATGTCTGCTTTAGAAATTGCAGGGATCAAAAGAAAAGATAAAAAAGAATATTGTTTATCTATTCTTGAACAACTTGGACTTTCCAAAGATGAATGTAAAAGAGATATTCGACAACTATCTGGAGGACAACAGCAAAGAGTTGCGATTGCACGTGCTATTGCAAGAGAAGTCGATTTGATCCTCTGTGATGAACCCACAGGTAACCTTGATGAAAAGAATTCAATAGAGATCATGAATACTTTCTTAGATTTAGCACATATTCATCATAAATGTGTTATTTTGGTAACCCATTCACCTACTCTAGCAAAGATGTGTGATGTATCTTTAAAAATTAAAGAAGGAAAAATAGAAGCAAAACGTTAGAGCTTTGCTTCCAAATTGATTAAAAAATTTTAATTAATAAAAACACCTAAGAGAATAGTATCTTAGGTGTTTTTATTAATTTCCTTGAGGCGATAAATTGCGCAAATGTAAATATACAGTATTTTTTGAAATGTTTAATTCGTCTGCAATTTTTGGAACAGAATCTTTTATTTGAAAAATACCCCTATCATATAATTGAGAAATTATAGCCTTGTTTTTATTAGAATATGAAATTGAAGAATCTTCGTATACTTCGTTCTTTACATATTCCAAAGTAGATAAAATCATTTCATCTACGTTACTTGCAAAAGTTTCAGTAACAGATTTGATTTGTACTTCTTCTTGTTTTTTAGGAACATAAGATTGAATAAAATCGTTTAAACTAATATTCATATAATAGTTCATACATAATAATCCAATAATTCTATTATTTTCACCACGAATTGCAATAGTAGTACTTTTTAATGGTTCACCTTTAGCGTTTGTAGAAAAGTAAGTTTCACTTGATTCACCGCTATCTTTTAAACGACTAAGCATTTCTAACGCTTTGTCTGTAATAGGAGCCCCTATCTTACGGCCAGTATGTTCACCGTTTACTATATTTATGACTGAGTGTTCATAACTATCTAAGCTATGCAATACAATTTCATAACCATATCCTAAATATTTTTCTAAGCCTTCTAGTAGTGTACTGTAACTTTTTAAAATTTGTTGATCGATTAATGTAAGTTGAATTTCTTTGAATTTCATAGTTACCTCCAATACCTATTATAACATAAATTAAATAAATTTAAAATAAATAATGAAAAATATTTCATTTAATAAATATGTTTAATATAATTAAGTTAAAAATAAGCGCTATTATTTTATAAAATAGTAAAAAATAGTTTATAAAATTAAAGAAAGTTTATTGACTAAAATAAAATAACATATTACAATGTAATTGTGAAAAATATTTCATTAGAGAGAGGAGCTAAGAAAATGAATAGTGAAATTAAAACAAAAGAAGCCCCAGCAGCAATTGGGCCATATTCTCAAGGAATTATAGCTGGTGAATTTGCATTTGTTTCTGGACAAATTCCAGTTAATCCTAAAACAGGATGTGTGGAATCTGATAATATTGAAGGACAGGCTAAACAGTCTTTAGAAAATGTTAAAGCTGTTTTAGAAGAAGCTGGTTTTAAATTAAGCGATGTTGTTAAGACAACATGCTTTATTGCAGATATGAATGATTTTGCGACTTTCAATAAAGTATATAGTGAATATTTTAATGGAATGTGTCCAGCAAGATCTTGTGTGGCTGTTAAAGAACTTCCAAAACAAGTGCTTTGTGAGGTAGAAGTAATTGCTCATAAATAATAAAGAAAGAAAATAGGTGAAGAAATATGAAAATATTATTGATGTGCGGTGCCGGTGCTTCGAGTGGGTTCATGGCTCAAGCTATGCGTAAAGCCGCAAAAGAACAAGGATTAGATGATATTGATGTTATTGCAAGAAGCGAAGCTGAGATGACAAATAATCTAAAAGGAACAGACATTATTATGTTTGGACCACACTTAGCTTATAAGAAAGATGCTTTAGCAAAAGATTTAGAACAATATAATATTCCATTTGCTTTTATTGATAAAGATGCATATGGAGCTATTGATGGTGCAGCAACTTTAAAACAAGCAATGGATGTTTTAAAAGGTGCTAAACCACAAGAAGTAGAAAAAGAACCAGTAAAAGAAGTAGAAAAAAAAGAAGTTAAAGCTGACAAAAATGTTGAAAATCAAAAAGATTTTATGGGTTGGATTACAAATTCATTAGCACCTAAGTTAGATAAATTAACACAAAATGTTTATATTATGGCAATTCAACAATCAATCATGAGCATTTTACCAATGATTATGATTGGATCGGTATCTTCAATTGTTGGTGTATTTAGAAATTTTGAAGCATTGAGCTGGATTCCAGACATTTCACAATTGAATACTTTCTCATTTGGATTAATTGCTATTTTCTTAACAATATTAGTTCCAATGAAAGTATTAGAAAAAAAGGGAAATGAAAAATTAAAAATTTCCGCTATGTTATCAAGTTTAGCATTATTCTTTATTATCACTATACCAAATATTGCAGATGGTAATATTTCATTTGTAATGGATAAAATTGGTACTGGAGGTATGTTGACGGCTGTTGTTACTGCAGTATTTACTGCTTGGATTTTCAATGTAGCATCAAATCATTCAATGTTTAAAAAAGATACAGTTATGCCTGATATGGTTGTGGCTTGGATGGATGCACTTGTTCCAGTTACAATTACATTGGTTATTGGTTTAGTTATCATGAATACTGGATTTGATTTACCATTATTTATTCGTGGATTATTCTCTCCAATTTCAGCATTTGGTCAAACTTGGTTAGGATTAATTGCGATTACATTTTTTACATGTTTCTTATATTCATTTGGATTTACTTGGATTTTATTCCCAATTGCATGGGCAATTTGGATGGAAGGTATGGATGCTAATATGGCAGCTGTAGCTGCGGGACATGTTGCACAAAATATTAACTTAATGGAAACAGTTATGGGATTAACTTATATCGGTGGTCAAGGATGTACATTAGCATTAGTTATTATGTGTATGCGTTCTAAAGTAAAACGTTTAAAAGCTATTGGAAATGTATGTGTTTTACCAGCAATTTTCAATATTAATGAACCAATTGTTTTCGGTGCACCAGTAGTTTGGAACCCAATTTTAATGATTCCATTATGTTTAAACTCAATTGTCATTCCTAGCATCATGTATTTAGTTATGAGAATTGGATTAGTGCCTGTT
Source organism: [Clostridium] ammoniilyticum (assembly GCF_025566905.1). Taxonomy (NCBI): domain Bacteria; kingdom Bacillati; phylum Bacillota; class Erysipelotrichia; order Erysipelotrichales; family Coprobacillaceae; genus Faecalibacillus; species [Clostridium] ammoniilyticum. Next base: position 132,104 of record NZ_JAOQJR010000005.1, on the reverse strand, counting down.
CCTAGCGCACCAATGCAAATGTGGTATTTACCAAATATCATTCAAGGTTATTTAACAACAGGAAGTCTTGCTGGAGTTGTTTTAGTAATCGTATTGTTTATCGTTTCATGGTTTATTTGGTTACCATTCTTTAAAGTTTACGAAAAACAACAATATTTAGAAGAAAACAGTAAAAAATAAAATTAGAGTAGAAATGAGGGAATAAAATGAATTTAGAACACGCACAAACAGCAATGAAGATTATTTTACATGCAGGAGATGCTAGAGAAAAAACAATGGATGCTTTAAAAGCTTTGGATACATTTGATATAGAAAATGCAAAAGAATTATTAAAGCAAGCAAATGAAGCTATTGTACAAGCTCATCAAGTACAAACAGATGCTTTACAAGCAGAATCTCGTGGAGAAGAATTAGAATATTCAATATTATTCTCTCATGCACAAGATACATGTATGTGTGCAAGTAGTGAATTAAATGTAGCAATGCATTTAGTTGATTTGTTTGAAGTTATTGATACAAGATTTAAAAAATTAGAAAATAAATAATTACTTATTTGGCAGGAATATATTCCTGCCAAATTTAGAAGATAGGAGATGAATATATGTCATTTTTTGATGATGAAAATGTAAATTTAGATGTATTAAAAAGAAAAGCGTACAATTTGCGTTGGGCAGAAGTTGAGGAAGGAGTTATTCCATTAACAGCTGCAGATCCTGATTTTCCTTGTCCACCTATGGTAAAACAAGCAATGCTAGATTATATTTCTGATGGGTATTTTTCATACACACCAAAAACAGGATTTGATGATTTTAAAATTGCTTTATCGAATTATGTTAAAGATTTAAAGAATGAAAATATTCCAGCAAAAAATGTATTACCGGTAGATAGCGCAGCACGAGCAATGTATATTGTAGCAAAAGCATTTTTAAAACCTGGAGATGAAATGATTGTTTTTGATCCTTGTGATTTTTTATTTAGAGAATCATGCTTAGCAGCAGGAGCAACACCAGTATATTATTCTTGTGTAATTGATGAAAAAAATAGAAAAATGGATCTTTCTAAATTAGAAAGTTGTATTACTGATAAAACAAAAATGATAGGATTATGTAATCCACATAATCCTTATGGATTGACTTATACAAAAGAAGAATTAGATTATATTATGTCACTTTGTGAAAAATACGATCTTTATATTATGAATGATGAAATTTGGTCAGATATTGTTTATCCAGATGCAAAATTTGAAAGTATTTATTGTTTAGGAAATGAACGATGTCACCGAGTTATGTCTGTATTTGGTTACTCAAAAAGTTTTGGACTAGCAGGTCTTAGAGTGGGATGTGTTTATACTACAAATGATGATGCATTTGATAAATTGGTAGAAGCAAGTGATGTTATGTCTACTGCAGGAGGTGCAACTTCAATTTCTCAAGTAGCTGCCATTGCGGCAATGAATGATTCTAGAGACTGGGGAAAAGAATTTATAAAACATTTAACAGAAAATAGAGATTATGCGGTAAACTTTATTAATAACAATATTCCTCAATTACATGCATATAGACCTAAAGCAACTTATTTATTATATGTAGATATTAAAGATTTAAACTGTACAGCAGTTGAATTAGTTGATTTCTTAAAGAAAGAAGTTAAGCTTTCAGTTGTTCCAGGAGGACATAATTATTTTGGTGATCAATCTGAAGGACATGTTCGAATTTGTATAGCTACAAGTAAAGGAATATTACATGAAGGATTAAATCGTTTAAAATTTGGCGTAGAAAAATTTGTTAGTCAGAAAGGATAATGCTTATGAATAATAATGAATTCCCAAAAGGCTTTTTATGGGGAGGTGCAACAGCAGCTTACCAATGTGAAGGAGCATGGAATGAAGATGGAAAAGGATTTGCGATAACTGATTTATTAACAGCAGGAACACGTAGAAATCCTAGAAAATTAACAATGAAAGAAGAATCAGGAGTTTATTATCCTGCAAAAATAGGTATTGATCATTACCATCGTTATAAAGAAGATATTAAATTATTTGCTGAAATGGGATTTAAAGTCTATAGAATGTCAGTTTCATGGGCGAGAATTTTCCCAAATGGAGATGATGAAAAACCAAATCAAAAGGGATTAGATTTTTATAGAGATGTATTTAATGAATGTCACAAATATGGAATAGAACCATTAGTATCAATTATGCATCATGATACACCAATGGCATTAGCTATTAAACAAGATGGTTGGTTATGTAAAGATACAATTGGTGCTTATGTTAAGTATGCTAAAACTTTATTTAATGAATATAAAGGTTTAGTTCATTATTGGATTACATTTAATGAAATTAATATGACAATGAACTATTTTGGTGATGTTTATGGTGCAGGTATCTTATCAAATCAAACAACGGTAATTGATATTAATAATGTAAGTGATGATTCAATGTCTAAAGAAAAACAAAATAAACGTTTTGCGGCATTACATAACCAATTTTTAGCTAGTGCTTTAGTGGTTAAAGCAGGACATGAAATTGATCCATCAAATAAAATTGGTTGTATGATAGCATCGGATGCACATTATCCATATTCTTGTAATCCAATTAATATTTTAGCTGCACAAAACTCAATGCGTAAACTATGGTATTGTGGAGATGTGCAAGTAAGAGGTGAATACTCTTACTTTACAAAAAGCTTCTTAAAAGAAAAAGGTGTAACACTAGAAATCACAGAACAAGATAAAAAAATTCTCAAAGAAGGAACTGTGGACTTCTATTCATTAAGTTACTATACTTCTGGAACAGATTGCTTAGATCAAAAAGTTGATACAGATTCAGGAAACTTTAATTTAGGAGCTGCAAATCCCTATTTAAAAAAATCAGAATGGGGTTGGGCTTTTGATCCTGATGGATTACGTTGGGTATTAAATGAAATTTATGGACGTTATCATATACCATTATTTATTGCAGAAAATGGATTGGGTGCAATTGATGAAGTGAGTGAAGATGGTAAAGTTCATGATCCTTATCGTATTGAATATTTAAAAGCACATACAAAAGCAATGAAACAAGCGATTGATGATGGTGTAGACTTATTTGGTTATACTTGGTGGGGACCTATTGATTTAGTAAGTGCTTCAACAGGAGAAATGAAAAAACGTTATGGGTTCATTTATGTAGATTTGGATAATGCTGGAAATGGAACGTTAGAAAGACAAAGAAAAGACTCATTCTATTATTATAAAAAATTAATTGAATCGAATGGAGCGTGTGTTTTTGATGAATAAAAAAGCAATTTGTTTTAAGACGATTGAAACACATACTTTAGGAGAACCTACACGTATTGTTACTGAAGGTTTTCCTAAGCATAAAGCAAAATCTATGATGGAATATAAAGAGTATTTAGAAAATAATTATGATTAATATCGATCAGCACTTATGTGTGAACCTAGAGGTCATAAAGATATGGTTGGAGCACTTCTAGTAGAACCAATTTCTAAGGAAGCGGATATAGGTGTCATTTACATGGATGCCAACCGATGGATAAATATGTGTGGGTATGCTACTATCGGAGTATCTATGACATTGGTTAATGAAAATCTAGTTAAAGTTGTAGAACCTGTAACTCATTTAACTTTAGAAATGCCAGCTGGACTTATTCATGTAGATGTAGAAGTTGAAGATGGAAAGACAAAAAGTGTTTCTTTTGAAAATATTCCTTCTTTCTTATTTGAAGAAAATTGTCTCGTAAATAATATCCACTTTGATATTAGTTATTCAGGATCATTTTTTGATTTGGTAGATGCTGATCAATTAGACATAGAAATCAATATTAATAATGCAAATAAATTTAAAGAACTTGGAGTAAATTTATTGAGACAAATTAACGAAAAATATGATGTGAAGCACCCTACTTTACCGATAAATCGAGTGGTTAATGTAGAATTTTATCATAAGACAGATGATGGACAAAAAAATATTGTTATTAGTGAAGAAGGCATGATTGATCGTTCCCCATGTGGTACAGGAACTTGTGCAAAACTTGCATATATGTATAACACAAATAAATTAAAGTTAAATGAAACATTTATTAATCAAAGCTTTACCGGGGTTTCTTTTAAAGAAAGAGTAATAGAAGAAACTAAAATAGATAAATATAAAGCTATTATACCAAGTATTACGGGAGTAGCCTATATTGATGGATATAGTACATTTTTAATAGATGAAGATGATCCGTTAAAATATGGATTTGTTATTAATTAACATGATGAAAATGTGATTTTCCTTCCTTGTATACATTAACATTTTAATTGTTTAATATAATCAAATCTTTAAAAAAAAGAGAGAAATTTTTAAAATGGACCCTGTAAAACGGACACAAGAAAAAAGTACTTTGGTGCTTAGTCCTGTTTTACAGGGCTTTTATTTTGTGTATTATGATTATTAGAGAAATGGTGGTGTATTTATGGGATTTAATTATTTGACAGATGAACAGCTTAGTTTATCAGAAGAAAATCCCTATGTAATAAAAGCATAACCTATTCAGAAGAATTTAAAGAACTTCTGCTTGAATTGGATTGATTATCAAAATAGGATGCAGCCAATAGAGATATTTAAAAAATATGGATTTGATCCCTATGCTTTGGGATTAAGAAGACGAAATAATTTTACGAATCGTTAAAAAGGCTGTAAGAGAAGATGGCTTCAAAGACACAAGAAGCAAAAATTGTAGTAGACCATCTACCAAAGACTTATCTTTAGAAGAACAACTGGAATAAGAACAAAGTTCTCCAACAGGAGAATGATTTTTTTAAAAGAGTGAGATCTATCAACAGAAAACAAATTACAAAACAATTGAAAAACAAACAGTAAGAGAAAAATATGAACTTATTGATAGAACGTTAAATTCACCAAAAAATGTATTAACAGTGTCATATATTTGTGAAAAAGAACAGAACATAGAAATATGTCTGTCCTTAACTTAATGATATTTCTTTACAGCTTTTTTATTCTCGCATTGGCACAAGTTTTCTGACAATATGATGACATGGATAATTGACATAATATGATGTGTTGGAAAAACCTACTAAATGACTATTTCTAGAGCTTGATAGATTTTCAAATAACTCCTTTATTAAAAAAGATGATATATAATTATAAACGTAATCCTTTAATATCTTTAATACGTGAGAGAATAATATTACAACTACAACTAGTAACCCCTGGTAATGTATCAATAGTAGCATGTAAGAAATGTTCCATTTCACTATTAGAAGCAGCAACAGCATGTACATGTAATTTGTTTTTTCCTGTAACACGATAAATTTGAGTAACAATATTATTTTGGTTTAATATGTCTATAACATCAGTAAACGAATTTGACAATGTTTCAATTTCAAAATAGCAAGATATAGCGCCACTGATTTTTTGAGGATTGATAATTGTTGTATATTCTTCAATAACCCCTTTTTTTTCTAATGCTTGAATTCTAGCTTTTACAGCAACTCTAGAAATCCCTACCTCTTTTCCAATATCAGAGTAAGAAAGACGTGCATTTTTTATTAATAATTGAACAATTTTTTGATCTAATTCATCAAGTCCATTTAAATACATAATCATTCCTCCGTTAATCATTTATTTAATACTATCATGCTCCGTATTATAAGTAAATCTTTTAAAAATTAGAGATATTGACTGAAAATAAATAATTGATTATAATACTTACGAAACGTAAGATAAATATTACGAAAGGAATACAAAAAGATGAATAGAGATTTAACAAAAGGTTCAGTTTTAAAGTCAATGCTTCTTTTTTCAATTCCAATGATTTTAGGTGATTTACTTCAACAATGTTATAACATTGTTGATACATTGATTGTTGGTCAATTTCTCGGTAAAAATGCTCTAGCAAGTGTTGGCTCATCGTTTACCTTAATGACATTTATAACATCTATAATCCTTGGTTTATGTATGGGAAGTGGAGCGTTGTTTTCAATTAGATATGGACAAAAAGATGAAAAAGGATTACGAGAAGATGTATGTGCATCATTTTTCTTTATTGCACTCATCACGTTTATACTAACAGTAATATCCTATATTTTTCTTAATCAGCTTTCTGTTTTTTTACATGTTCCGCATGAAGTGTGGGGAGATATGAAAGGCTATCTTATTGTTATTTTTATAGGAATACCAGCTATTTTTTTATATAACTATTTTGCTTCTTATTTAAGAGCGATTGGTAATTCAATGATTCCACTTATATTTTTAGCTATTTCGGCAATACTTAATATTGTATTAGATTTATTTTTTGTAATTGTATTAAAATTAGGAGTTGAAGGTGCAGCTATTGCTACGATGATTTCCCAATATCTTTCAGGTATTGGCATCAGTATTTACTCACTTATAAAAAATATACAAGTACGAGCAATTATGAAATTACAATATTTTCATTTAAAGAGGGTTCATAAAGTGATTTCGTTTTCAGTTCTTACATGTATTCAACAATCAGTAATGAATTTAGGTATTTTAATGGTACAAGGGTTAGTGAATAGTTTTGGAACTGTAGTTATGGCAGCATTTGCTGCTGCTGTTAAAATAGATGCTTTTGCATATATGCCAGTACAAGATTTTGGAAATGCATTTTCTACTTTTATTGCTCAAAACTATGGTGCAAAAGAAAAAATGCGTATTCAATCAGGATTAAAATCAGCAGTTTGTCTTTCTATGGGATTTTGCATGATTATTTCAACTATTGTATGTATTTTTGCTAAAGATTTAATGACTATTTTTATAGAAGCAAAAGAAACAGAAATTATTATGGAAGGTGTCAAGTATTTAAAAATTGAAGGTGCCTTTTATTGTGGAATTGGTTGTTTGTTTTTGTTGTATGGTTTGTATCGTGCTTTAGGTAAACCTGGTATGAGTGTCGTTCTTACAATATTTTCTTTAGGGACACGTGTTGTGTTAGCTTATGTTTTATCAGCAATTCCAGCGATTGGTGTTACTGGTATTTGGTGGTCTGTTCCTATTGGATGGGCACTTGCAGATTTAATAGGATTAATTTATTATAGGTGTAAAAAAAAGGAATTGCTTTCTTTTAATATTTAGGGGATTATTTATGAACAACAAATGTGTTTTATTAAATGCAAAAAAAATGAATTTTGATAGAAAATTAGATTTATCAATACTATCATCTGATTTAACAGTATACGATGAAACGACAATTTCCAGATTCTATAAAATTAATTTGTGAAGCTGGAACAGGTTATAACAATATAGATCTTGATGCGGCAAAGGAAAAGAAAATTACTGTTTGTAATATTCCATCTTATAGTTCAAAGCGTGTTGCTCATACTGCAATCATGATAACTTTATTCATAATTTACAAGTCCCTCATGTTGAAGTTAATGGTAAAACGTTAGGTGTTGTAGGAGTTGGGCATATTGGGAAAAATGTGATTAAAATTGCACAGGCGTTAGATATTGTTAAAAAATGGCTTGCTCAAGGGCGTGAGTTAGATAAAGATTACTTAGCAAAAGATCTTGGTAACTACATAAAAATGCTTGAGCACAGTTGAAACCTTGGTTATGTAATTCTCTTACTTTTTCTTCTCTTTGACTCATCACCCTCACCTCACATCCATTAGTTTATTGATTTTAAAAAGTTTTGAAATATAAAAAAATGTAAACGGAGAGACATTTACATTTTCTGATTTATTATTTAATTTTTTTGTAAATAGAATTTACATCAAACACAAATACATAAAATAAAGTCCATAACATAAAAGCATAATGATTCCACAAGGTTTCCTTAATTCTTGATGTTTCATTGTACCAAACCAGAGAACTAATCCAGCTATTACTGCAATCATAGAATCGATCATAAACTTACTTTCAAAAGGAACACTACAAATAAGAGATGTTGTTCCAATAACAAAAAGAATATTAAAAATATTGCTTCCTACAATATTGCCTATCGCAATTCCTGCATTACCACGTTTTGCAGCTGTTACTGAAGTGACGAGTTCAGGAAGTGATGTTCCAAAAGCAACAATTGTTAAACCAATAAATCGTTCACTCATACCAAAATAACGAGCAATGGCACTGGCCCCACTTACCGCAAAGTCACTTCCTTTAACAACAAGGATTCCTCCAATGAGAATAAAGAGAAGACATTTCCAAACGGGAATATCTTTTTCTTCTTCTTGAGTTTCACTATTTCTTGCCATGATAAATAGATAAACAAGATAAGCAATAAAAAGAATCCAAAGGAAAACACCTTCAATAAAATTAATTTTCATATCTGTCATACCAAAGATCATGAGGATGATTGTTATAAAAATCATAAAGGGAATTTCATAACGGATGGTTGATTTTTGTATTTTTACATTGGTGATCAAGGCTGTAATACCTAAAATAATAAAAATATTTAAGATATTACTACCTACCACATTTCCAATAGTAATCCCTGCATTTTGTTGCATGGCAGCCGTAATACTTACAGCAGCTTCAGGCATACTTGTTCCCATAGCAACAATTGTAAGACCAATGATTAGTTGGGGAATACCCATTTTTCTAGCAATACTTGCCGCCCCGTCTACAAACCAATCAGCTCCTTTTACTAGAAAAATAAAACCTACTAATAAAATAATAATTTGTTGAATCATAACGATTACTCCTTCCTTTTATTTTGCAGTAGGTATAAAAAAAGCGGACTCCTACTGCATTGCAGTAAAAGTCTCGCTATTCAATCACTTTCCGAGTTATAAATTTTATAACTGTACTGACGAAGAAGTGAACCAAGTGCTTGGCAAGCTACTCCCTTTTATGAAATTTATTCTATCAAATAATATTTATTTAAGCAACTTTAAATTAATTTTAAATATTTAAAGGCATTGTATAAACCATCTTCATTTACATCATCAGTAATATAATCAGCGGCTTCTTTAATTTCAGAACCACCATTACCCATCGCAACATTATAAGCGCAACATTCAAACATCGACAAGTCAATTTTAGCATCACCAAAAGAAATCGTATCTTTAGGATCAGCATGTAAATAATCTAATAGGACTTCAATAGCATGTCTTTTAGTAATACCTGTAGGTCCTAAATCACCAAATAATGCAACTTCTCCTTTACCTCCCCAAGTATTCGCAACTAAATGAGGGAAGTCTACTTTAGAATCTAAATGGTCTTGATATGTTCTTAAAATGAAACTGATTTTATTAACATCGTCACGGTATAACTCATCTCCTTGTAAATGAATGAAACCATTAATAAAATGTTGAGCAGAACTTTTGGCATTCTCTAAGCTTGCTCCTTTACCTTTGGCGTATTTTACCATGGTTTCAGGTCCTTGTTCTAACATATAATCATTACAATACATACCACTATTAGCTTCTAAATAAAAACCAATATGTCTTTCATTACACCAATCAACAATATTTTTTACATCTTCTTTAGACAAACCTTGATGCATTACAACATGATTATTATCTTCAACATAAGCACCATTTCCACCAATCATTCCATCTAAATCACATAAATTTCTTTGTAAGATTTCTGCTTTTGAACATCCTGTACAAATATAAACTTTATGGCCATTAGCTCTAGCTTGATCAACAGCTTTTGCAGCTGAAGCAGGTAATTTTGCTTCATAATCAATTAATGTTCCATCGACATCTAAAAATACAATTTTACTCATACCTTTCTCCTTTTTATATTAATTTTAAATATTTAAAAGCATTATAAAGTCCGTCTTCATTTACATCATTGGTAATATAATCAGCGGCTTCTTTGATTTCTGGTCCGCCATTACCCATCGCGATATTGAAACCACAACATTCAAACATAGACAAATCTACTTTGGCATCACCAAAAGAAATGGCATCTTCTTTATCCACTTTTAAATAATCCAACAACACTTCAATGGCATGTTTTTTTATTAATTCCTGTAGGACCTAAGTCACTAAATAAAGCAAGGTCTCCTTTATCTCCCCAAGTATTATGTGCTAAATGAGGAAAGGCAGTAATTGCATCTAAATGATCTTGATCATCACGAATAATAAAGTCTATTTTATTAACATCTTCACGATAAAATTCATCTCCATGAATTAATGTAAAAGAATCAATAAAACTTTTTGCCTTTTCTGTTGCATTTGAAAGATCTGCACCTTTACCTTGACCGTATTTAATCATTACAGCTGGTCCATCTTTAATCATTTGATCATTACAATAAACCCCACTATTTGTTTCTAAGTAAAAAGCAAGATTTCTTTCTTGACACCAATGAACCACCTTTTTTACTTCTTCTAAAGGCATTGCTTGATGCATAATAACATGATCATGATCTTCTACATAAGTACCATTTTCTAAAATCATCCCATCTAACTCACATAGATTTCTTTGTAAGATTTCATCTTTAGAACAACCTGTACAAATATAGACTTTATGGCCATGAACTCTGTCTTAATCAACAGCTTTTCTTGCTGAATCAGGTAACTTTGTTTCATAGACAATTAAAGTTCCATCAACATCTAAAAATACAATTTTACTCATAACGCTCTCCTTTGTATATATTCTATTGTACTAAAAGAAGAACATAAAATATAGTTTTTTCATTATTAGATAGAAATAAAAATATGCCTTAATAAGTATGATATCTAACATGAATTGGCAAATAAGATTACCAAAGATAGAAGAGCGTTAATCCTTAATAAGTATGATATCTAACAAAAAATTAATTAAAAACTTTATGAACAAACCTATTGCGTTAATCCTTAATAAGTATGATATCTAACAAGATATTTTAGATAGGTATGAGGTGATTGAAAATGGCGTTAATCCTTAATAAGTATGATATCTAACTTGAAAGCTGCAGGTATTAGAGCAATCAAAACAGTAGCGCGTTAATCCTTAATAAGTATGATATCTAACGAGAGAATGTTGAGATTAATAAATATATCACATAAAGGCGTTAATCCTTAATAAGTATGATATCTAACAAGTGTAGAGGACGTGTTTAGAAATGGAAAATAAATCAAGCGTTAATCCTTAATAAGTATGATATCTAACTGAATTATTGAAATATTATATTGAACATGGTTATCAATAGCGTTAATCCTTAATAAGTATGATATCTAACACGAAATAATTAGCGAAAAATTAATCAAGAACCATTAGCGTTAATCCTTAATAAGTATGATATCTAACATATTCAAAAGGCGACAAATGAATTGTCTGATAAAAGCGTTAATCCTTAATAAGTATGATATCTAACTGATCAGGATGATACTTATTTAATTCTGATGGACTAGCGTTAATCCTTAATAAGTATGATATCTAACTAATCAAGAAAAGTTTATTGATGAAGAACGAGGACTTTAGCGTTAATCCTTAATAAGTATGATATCTAACTGGAATAATCGAAAATGTAACTGACCATGATTATATTAGCGTTAATCCTTAATAAGTATGATATCTAACGCTTTTCTTATCATTATCGCATACCCTCGCGATAATGGCGTTAATCCTTAATAAGTATGATATCTAACTCGTGAATCGAATACATTTAAAGCAATCAATAGAGATTGGCGTTAATCCTTAATAAGTATGATATCTAACTTAAATGACAAAATTGTCGAATTAAATCATTTTCCTGCGTTAATCCTTAATAAGTATGATATCTAACAGAAAGATGATCTATACGTTGAGATTAGATAAGGAGAAAGGCGTTAATCCTTAATAAGTATGATATCTAACAGAAAGAATTGAAAATAGACAATCATATTATGAAAATGGCGTTAATCCTTAATAAGTATGATATCTAACAAATAGATAACATAATTATAATCCTCATGTTACCTATTGCGTTAATCCTTAATAAGTATGATATCTAACAAGAAATTTGAAGAACAAGTTGAAGCACAATTCAATGCTTGCGTTAATCCTTAATAAGTATGATATCTAACAAGAAATACAAAGAAGCTTTAGAAAACTTCATAGAAGAGCGTTAATCCTTAATAAGTATGATATCTAACATTAAATTATTTACATCTTCACACTACAATTATCACGCGTTAATCCTTAATAAGTATGATATCTAACAGAAAATGAAAAAACAAGTAACAATTAAAGTAGTAGAAAGCGTTAATCCTTAATAAGTATGATATCTAACTAGAAAAAATTTTACGTTAGACGATTTTCTAAAAATTCGCGTTAATCCTTAATAAGTATGATATCTAACAATGAAATATTAACATATTTAATGAATAATATAAATTGATTTGTTAATATACTAAAAATATGTAAAAATAAGAAGAAAAATGATTAAAAATATCGACTATCTATCAAAAATATAAGTTTTTTGTAATAGAATTCTTATAGTAATTAGGGGATAGTCGATATTAATCTATTATGAAACGTGTTTTATCAATAGATTTACCGATTTCTTGTTTCTTAATCATTTTAGAATTATATGAATAATAGATTGCAACATGATCATCATCTGTAATGATTTTTTCTAACTCTTTAGTTAATTTTTTATATGTTGCTGGTGTAAGTTCACCTTCAAATACAGATTCCTGAACATGAAAAAGATATCTTCTTAACAACTTCATAAACTTTGGACAGTTCTTGCTTTTTACATCATAAGTACAAATTATATACATTTTACCACTTCATAATATATGGTTTGTAATCATTTGATTCATTAGCGATGTAATTAGAAAGCAAGTGAACTTCACGAGATATAAGATTTCTATATGAATAGTATCTATTATTTATTTTGATTGTTTTCAAAAGATAATTTTCATATTTTTCAACAAAGAATTTAACACCTTCTTTGTTGAGATAACATCTATCACTTTTGTAATCAAAATATTCATCTTTTAATAATTTATGTCTACAAAGACTAAGAACAAGTCTATCAACCAATACTGGTTTTAATATATCGGCTAAATCAAATTGTAAAGATTCACTACATTTAGTTAAACTGTGAACAAATGAAATTTGTGAGTAAAGACGACTCCTATCTGTAACAGATATATAATTAGCATAAAGTAAAGAATATCCATAGCTCAATAAAGCATTTATCTCATTTTGAGGAGGATTCTTTGTTCTTTTTATAAAATGATACTTTTCTTTTTCTAGAATAATATCAAAACTATTAAAATATATTTTCTTTGCTTGAGCTTCTAATAATAGAAGCTCATTTACGGATTTATTTTTACATTCTTTGATAATAGATTCTATTTCAATAATATTGTCTAGTAAAGGAAACAGTTTTTTATTATAATATTTCAACAGTGCTAAACAATTTTTTAATGATGAGATAATCATAGTTCTTGCTATATGATTTCGTATCATTTCATTTTCAAAAGCATAAATTTGATTGACTAATATTTTTCCATCTAGATATTGTTTAGGTGTAAATTTTCCAATATATTGACCATAAAAATTAAAAAATAAAATAACTATATTATGTTTATTTAATAATGATAAAGTACGTTTATTTATTGAAATTTCTCCAAAACAAATAAGCGTATCTATTTGTTCAATAGGAATGTAATTTACATAATCTTTTTTATCTTTTAATATTAAGGAATAATCTTTACATAGTAATCGACCACTTTTATAAAGATATATTACTTTTTTCATGAGCAATATCTATCATGCCAAAACCACATGAATTCTTACTTGAAAGCCCACAGTTATAAATAAGTGATAATGTTTCAAAATTTGTTTCAATTTCTAATTTTGTCATAAAACATTCATAGAAGCAGTTTTTAAATTTCATCATTCTTCTTTTTTCATATATTATATAATCAATTTTAAATACTAATTCTTTTATTGGATAATGGTAAGCAAGGCACTTATCTTGAATATTGTTAATAATAAAATTAAGACTTTCTTTATCTGAAGGTCTGTAATATGTTGAATAATTATCTTTTGTTGAATAGATAAGCATAGGGGATAATGTTTCAATGCATATTTTTTTTGTTCCAATAAAAGGTTGTAAATTAAGAATAGATATATTTTTAATTTTTACTTGTTGTTTATTAATTAATAATGAATCATTTAAAAGAAGTGTTTTATATACATGTTTTAAAAATTCTTCATCTAAAGAACTAATATAGAAATAAAAATCACTATCAAAAATTAAATATTTGTTTTCAATTTTATATTTTCCAAATAGTTGACTAAATGTAAAACATTTAAATATTTTTTTATCATAATGATATCCATCATTATGATAAAAATCTCCTAATTTATCCTTAGATAATAATGAATAAATAACACCTTGTAGAATGCTTTGATAACTCATAGGAACCTTAAAATTATTATAAGATAATTGTATTTTAAGTCTCAAGTTTTCCACCTCCTATAAAATTGAAATTTCCAATGCCGATATATAAAATATCTAATGGTATATTAATGTTTTCATTAAATAATATTTGATATGTAAATCCTCTAGGTACTATTTTCTTTGTTTTAAATTGAATACCTTCTTGTTGACTATGCTTAATATTTTTAATATCTATCATACAATTAGATAAATTATTGTATTGAGTTAAATAACGTTTGTTGTAATAATTGATCATTTGATTATATTCATCAATAAAATCAGTCGTTTTAATGCAAGAAGAAATCATCATATGATTTAAACTGATATTTTTTTGATTACAATCTATCATGTTTATATTTTTTAAATAAAAGAAATATCCTTGAATTTTTTGATTAAGATAGGATTGAAAAAAGAGTTTAAGATAATTTATATGTTTAGTATCTTCACCAATTATAAAAAATGATATTTTTAATATTCCTTCTTTTTGAAAAATAGCTTGTGTAAAAATAGAATTTTCTATTAAAATATTAGGATAATATTTAAAATTTTCCCCAGTGCAATGATAATAATAACACTCTTTAGAAAGAGGACAGGAGCAACATTTTTGGTCTACTACAAAACAATTCAATTTATATAAAAAGTTGATATATTGTTTATAGATAAATAAATTAATATTTTGATAAAAAAGTGCTCCTTGTGGTAAAATAAGCTCTATTTCAATTTTCTTCATAGGGTTCAACCTTAATAAATCCTGGTAGATAACATTCACTATCATATTTAAAAATAATTCTTGTTTTAGGCATAGTATCTGCTTTAGGAGAATTCTTTTTCCCTAATCTAATTGGAGCGAATAAGCTGAAATTATTATCATAAAATTCATAAAAATTTTTTTTAATAAATATAGAGATTGATTTATAAAAGTAATTCGTACTATTTCCTATTCGCAAATAACATATATCTTTATTGTCAAAAGATATAGTATTTAAAAAATTTATGATTTGATCTCTTCCTTCAAAATCTGATTCTTTGAAATAATCAAATTGATCTTCAATAAAATATTTTTTATCATCTTTTATTACAGTTCGAAAATAATTTCTACAAGCAATAATTATATTTCTTTTATTAAAAAATATACGTAACTTTTTAATTATTTCTTTGTTGCTATATTTATTTAAAAATACTTTTTGTCTAGTTTGATCTATCATAAATAGATTAGTCTTTTTTTCTTGTAAGTTATCAATACATTCAAATTTACTAAATTCTTGGGATTTTTTATGATTATTATTTTTCATGTTTAAACGATCACTATCACAAAGAATCATAGTATCAAAAAATATATCTTCACAACAAATACAAGAAGAAAATAATTTAAATATCTCTTCAAAATC
Organism: [Clostridium] ammoniilyticum; assembly: GCF_025566905.1. Taxonomy (NCBI): domain Bacteria; kingdom Bacillati; phylum Bacillota; class Erysipelotrichia; order Erysipelotrichales; family Coprobacillaceae; genus Faecalibacillus; species [Clostridium] ammoniilyticum. The sequence goes on along the minus strand of NZ_JAOQJR010000005.1, from coordinate 116,378 downwards.
TTTTCCAAAAAGATAAGACAATAGTTCTTTTTCAAAGTTTTTAGATAAATTTCTATTAAAATTAATAAGAAATTCTTTTATTTTTTCTTTATTATCATTTAATAGATTAAATATAATGGCATTCATAATTGCACCCTTTATACTGCTACCTGGTATATAGGGTTTATTTAATGATTTGACTTGCTCAGTGACATCTTTAGAAAAAGGTTTAAATTTATAAAATAAGAAGTACTGAGGTTTTAATTGATTATAATTTATATAATTATTAAATAGCTTGATAATATCTTTTTTACCATTATTACTAGCATTATCTGGTTGTAATTCTAATAATTTTTGAGGTGGAATAAATTGTAATAAATCTTCTATTCTATAACAATTAAAGTGATCATTTTTATCAGGATGATATAAGAAACAAGCATTTTTATTGCCTGATGATATATGAACAGGTGTTAATATAGATATTTTATAAGTCATGTTTTTAACCTCCTATATAATGTAGCCAATGCCATAGTAGTATAATGGTTTTTTATCAATATTGAATGATAGAATTTTACCTATCCATTCTTTATCTTGTGTTAGTTTTAAATAGCTTCCTTCATTAAATAAATTCATTTTATGAGTTGCTTTATTTATATATGTTTTAGAAGGATGATATTGTTTAGAAATAATTTGATAGTTTGATTCACTTAAATTGATGCATTCATCGAAAACTGATTGAGAAAGCAAAAGTTTATTATTTAAATTAGGTTTTCTTTTTATTTCTTCTATAGAAATTAATTTAAAACTGTTTTTTCCAACAGAGTGGCGAGGTCCAAAACCGAAAAAATGAGAATAAGAAAATATATCTTTTATTTTTTTAATATTTTCATTTGTTTTAACTAATATATAAAATAATCCATTAGTATATATAGTATCATCGTAATACAAAGCATTATCATCCCCTATAGAAGTGTTGTAGTAATCTTTTTTTCTTACATGTGTATTGAGTTGTTTGGTTTGTTCAAATAATATATTTTCACTAGCTTTTTGAAGACAATAGTTTTTAATGTTTATTTTTTTATTAAGTAAATCATCACGCATTTTATTGAAATCAGATTTAATAATATAGTCATTAAAAATAGATTCTGTAGTATAATTTATTTTTTTATAATTTTTTAATGTTTGTAAGTAAGATAATTGATCAATACTTTTTTCTTTTAAAATATTATGATTTATATAATCTATATCAAAAATGTTATAGTGAACCATTGGTAACATATTCAATGGAAACATGGATGAATGTATAAAAAGAGGTTGATTATTAAATGAACTAATATAATTATTTAAAGCTTCTTCTCCTTGTGTATTTACTATAATATTACATATTGCTCCAAAAATAGTTTGAGCATTTGGAATATTGGTAATAGTTGATAATGGTTTAAAAACTAACTTATATTCCTTCATTGTTATTCAACTCTTCCATTTCTATTTGGATACGCCCATATCCTCGTGATCCACTACCACCAATATAATTATAATTAAGTAAATTTACACCAGTTTCTAAGTATTTATAAAGTGTTTGATAATCATCGTTATCAAATTCAAGCAAGTCTATGTAACCAATAAATTTACTACCAGCAGGAACACGTTCAATAAATCGTGGAGCATCAGCCGTCCCTTTAAATCTATTAATTTTATTTTCAGCTTTAATTTCAGTATATGTATGCTCACCTAAATATGTTTGTAATTCGATTTTACTAGATTCTGTTAAAACAGCATCTCTAAAGATAGCTCTAGTCATTTGTGGTATGTCATTTGTATTTGGCTCAAATAAGCTTAATAATTGATTATGCTCAGGCACAGGTTTTAATTCGTTATTTATAAATGTTCCATATTTAAATTCTAAAAGAGAACGAATTTTTCCTTTTAAAGTACTGCCAGGTATATAGGGTTCACCAGTTAGAGGATTTTTAATAACTTGTGAATCTGCACCTCCAATATCAAAAGTATCATCTCCACCAGTTATATGCATTCCTGACAATAATTCAATTTTTAGTTGTATTCTATGAGTCTTTTTTAACATTTTTATTTCTCCTTTTTATTTTGATTTAATACTTTATGGTAAGCAATAATACTTGTAAAAATTTGGTCTAATATTTCAATATCTTTTGGTGATTGAATAGCTTTTTCATTAATATGTTGATAGACAAAATTATATAATTCTTGAAGTCCTTTATTTCTACCTGTGTTATAAGCAGTTAAGGGAACAATGTAATAAAGTTTATTTCTAGCATCAATAAATTTATTTGGATTACGTTTTACGATTGTTACAGATTCTTTTAAGACATTTAGAATTTTTCTTAATTGATGTGGTGCTATATCTCCCATTTTATTTGCTATTTTGTAGGCTATTCCAGTATCAAGAAATATTTCAGCAGGATTAGTGTATTTTTCTGATAATGGGATAGTTATTTTTTCGGGCATATTATTTCTTTCTTTTGGTGGTTTGTTTGGTAATCTATGTTGTTTAGTGTTATAACTCATTTAATTAACCTCCCTTGTAAATAAGATAACGAGTTTCATAATAGTTACTTGTTTGTTAATTTCTTCGTCTGTTTTTAGAGTTGTTAAATCTTGTAATATTTTTTTTCTTAAAGTCTCATGGCTATTATCGATTTGTCTATATAGTGAATATTGAATAATAGGAATTGTTGAATAGTATTCATCTAGTGTTTTATTATCCATATGGGACATAATGTTATAAAATCCAGTACGAGATAATGGATTTGTTTTATCATTTAAATAACCACGATAAGTCTCTATTTTATTTAAAATATTTGGTAATTCTTCGAATGAAAAAGTACTGTTCATAATTGTAATAGCATTTTTTGAGCGGTTATCTTTTACATAAGATTTTGAGGCTTCTAATGCATTATCTGCCATTTTAATTCCAAAACGTATAGGTTTTTTAGGATTTTGAATATGTATACCAGCTGATAATGTTATATTAGGATTTTGAACAAATTCTTTAAATTCAATATGTATTTTATTGGCTAATTGTAGAATTCCATAAATTGGTCCTAAAATAACAAGATCATCTCCTCCAGCATAATTAATATAAAAGATGTTTTCGTTTTTATTTTGTAGTTTTTTACTTAAATCAAGACAAATTTGTTTTAATTTGTATCCAAAGAATAATTCTATAAATCTACTTAAAGTTAAATATTTTGATAAAGAACGTTGCAATGTTACATCATTATTTTTTCCTTGTTTAAGTCCAAAAGCAAAGATTGCTCCAAGATTATCGACATCCATTTTAAGAACTCCTAATTTTTCATCACCATAAGATTTATCTAATGTTTTTGTAATATTTTCAAAATTTAAAATAGTATTATTTTCTTTTGGAACAAGGTTAGCAAGAAGTTTAACATTTCCAGCTTCAAAATGATTAACAGCATCTATATAATAAAAGTCATTTTTATTAATTAATTCATGAGGTATTTTTTCAAAAAAGTAAATTTTTATAAAACCTAAATCCATTAAACAATTATTATAATCTAAATTAGAGTATAGGATAGTGAATTTATCGTGTTTTGTGTAATAATCAGATATATTTAGAATGTCTAAGCAATTTTGACATTTATGATCTTTTTTTACATAATTTTGACCACATAATTCACAAATTTCTTTATCTTCTAAATGTTCAACACAGAAATCATTATTAATTAAAGGATAGAATTTTTTTAATTTATATTCCTCTAATTTTGTTTTTAATGCAAGGGCCTTTTCTGTTTTGAAATTACTTAATTCAAACTTATCAACTTTCTCAATTGCGTAAACAACAGATAATGAAGTATTAAATCTTTTATAAAGTTCTTTTGTTATAGTATTGAATGTATTATGAATGATTTTTTCAGTATCATCTAAATAAGGTAATAAGAGTAATGCTCCTCCACCAGTATTGAAAATGATATTAGCTTGTGTAAGTTTAAATTTATCTAATATTGTATATGTAATGGCATTAGTAATAAGAGTAACAAATGCTGAACGTCCTCTTAAAGATTTGGCAATATTAGTTTTAGTTTTAGATCCTTCGGTAATTTTATAAATAAAACTTTGAATACCAGAGACATCAAATTCTAACATATAAAAGTTATTACAATTATTTTGTGATAAACAGCTTGCAATAGCTGTTGTAAGTTTTAAATGATCAAATAAACTTACAGTTTGATTATTTGTTTCATATGTAGAAGAAGGAATCAAGGTTGTATATTTATAAAGTAAAGAATACATACGATGATATTTATAGGGCGTTGGTTTACCAATTAATAAATTATCGAATTTTATTTCTTCAATAAATTGAGTGAATAGTTTTTTATATTCCTCAATACTTTCAATTGTATTTTGTTCAATATTATTTCTACACGGGTTCATACATTGATCTATGCTAGTTAATTTGAACTTTGAATCATAAATTGTTTGTCCAAAATCTATATTTCCCATAATAGATGATAGTCTAGACGTAATGTATTGATATCTAGTTTTTTTATGATTTTCCTCAAAATCAAAGTTTTCATCATTTCTATCAATTTTAGAAGCAATTCGATCAGCATCACGAATAATACTATCAAATTCATCAACCTCATTAATATGATGTCCACTAGATGCTTTTTCTAGCTGATCATTCAAATGAAGATAATCATGAAAAAATTTTGCAGTATATCCACTATGAATATGTGTATGATAGCCATTTGCATGTATTGGAGTAGATGCAATTTCTTGTGAGTTTAGTAAAGAAATCTTTGTAGTTCTTTGATAAAATTTCCCAATATCATGAAGCAAAGCTGCATAAGCAATATTTAAATTATTCATTTTAGCCCTCCTTTATAAATTTTTCTACACTATCAAGGCATTTTAAAATTATCTTATTCACATCTACATTTTGTTTAATTTTACCACCATGATTAACAACATTTCTTATTTTTAAATAAAAATCATTTATGCTATCTTTATCAAGAATGTCAGTGTTTTTTGAGAGATTATTATTTTTATTACGAATTTTTACTATATAATCTTTTGAATTTATATTCTTAGATGAATTTCGTATATTTAAAAAGAATAAAAGATCTGTTGATAAGTCATAAAAATCAGATTCTTTAGCAATTTTATTTAATAAATCTTCTTTGAAAGAATTACTTTCTGGAAAATAGTAATAATGCACAAGTTCTTCCCTAATTAGTTGATCTGTAAATGTAATAGCTGTTTGTAAAGAATTATGTTTAAGTAAAAGCTTGATAAATTTGATTTTTTTAATAGCATCATTTTTTTCTATATAAATATTTGACAATTTTTTTTGTATACTTTTGAGATAGGGTGTAAGAAGAATATATTTATCTTTTTCTTTTAATATAGACTGACAAAAATTATAAATTTGAGAAATAGAATGAACACAACTATCAAATTCGCAATAATCTAGCATGTGATTAAATTGAGTTATACCTTTTAGTAAATTACTTATTTTAATATCATCAAAATCATATAAGTATGTATTTGATATCTTTAAAAATTGATCAAATGTCATTAATGCAGAAGCAATTTTTGAATTATTATATTGATTAATTAAATCTATAATTAATCCTTCATTAGTTTCACGATTATAATTACCATAGAATAGATGCTTTAATTGTTTTTTAGTTGATACTTCTAAATAATTAGATATCATTGTCACTGAAATTGGAATATTTCTAAAACTATGTGTAACATCAATAATAAAATCTTCTTTTAATACTTCATTCATTTTTTGTAGAATTTCTTCAATTTTTACGAATTCATTTATAGTTATAAATTTAATATCTATATTAAATTTAGTTTTTATTTCATTTTTAATGTTTCTAGCACCTAGACTATATGACTTCTCGGTACAAAATACAAATACTTCAGAAATATCTGATTGAAATTTTTCAATGATAGCGCTCTGAACGTACTTAGAAGCATGAATTTCTTCTTTGTTATCTTCAAAAGAATAAAGCGCCTCTTCATAGCCTTCCGGAAGAGTACCAACTCCTAAAAAAGTAAAGTATTGCATAACTAATCGCCTCCTTATATATTATTATACCATATATAAAACTGTATATTGAAAACACTTTCATATAAATTCTATAGTGATATTTTTAATAAAATACTGAATTAAACAATTAAAAATAAAAAAATTCATTTTTTAAAAGAAATTTTGACTTTTAGTGTCTATATATATACTGAAAGGAGAATTTTATAATGGAAAAGATAAGACCTAGAATTGCCGATTTTAAAAATGATCTTGTATTTAAGTATCTATTATCCAATATGAAAGATGTTCAGTGTTACTATCTATTAAAACTCATCATCGAAGAGATTGCACATATCAAAACTCAAGAAATTACAGTCTTAAACTCTGAACTTAATCCCAGTCATATAAGTGATAAAGATATGATTTTGGATGTTCAGGTAAAAACAGAAGATGGGGAACTGATTGATATAGAAATGCAGAATACAAAGTTTTCTAGAGAAATCTATCATCGTTTTCAAGCTTATGAATCTCGCATGCTTGATCATCAAGTCAATCGAGGAGATAAGAAATATAGTGAAAATCTACATAAAGTAGTAACTATTCTTTTTATCGATGATATTGATAAAGACAATCTTGAATTGATAGATGCTTATATGCCTAGAAATAGACATGGATATGTAAGAAGGTTTAATTTAATAGAAAGCTACTTTGTACAACTTCCTTTTATTAAAGTCATTGAAAAAGAAAGAGGAATTAAAAGCTTTAGTAAATCAGAAATCTTAATCTACATCTTATATCAAGGACTTACCCATGATATAATGACCTTAGATAATGAGGTGGTAACAATCATGAAAGATAAACTTGAACAATTCAATGAAGATGAAGGACTTGTTTTAGCAGCAGAGAAAAGACAACTCGTTAAAATTCAACATTACCAAGAAGAACAAAGAATTCGTAAAGAATCATTAGAAGAAGGAAAAGCTGAAGGAGAATTATTAAAAGCTAAAGAAAATACTATTGCGCTTTTTAAAAGTAAATTTTCCCAAGAACATGATGAAATATTAGAAAATTTGACACTTGAAAAATACAATCTAATTTTTGATGCATTAATCAATGATCAGGATTTAGAGAGAATTAAAGAAATTATAAGTCGAGATTAATAAAGCTTGGGTTTTATCTATGGTATAATATAAGAATCAGGAGAAATATCTATATGAGAAAAGATTTAGGAGATAAAATGCAATTTATGCCTTTACCTGTTTTAATGCTTGCAACATATGATCAAGATGGTAAGGCCAATGTCATGAATGCTGCGTGGGGTGGTGTTTATGATTATAATCAAGTTTATGTATCACTTTCTAAACATAAAACAACAGATAATTTAGAATTAAAGAAAGCTTTTACTTTATCTTTTGCGACAAAGAAAACGGAAAAGATTTCTGATTATTTTGGTGTTGTTTCTGGAAATAAAGAAGATAAGATTGAAAAAAGTGGTGTCCATGTAACACCTTCAAAATATGTAGATGCACCAATTATTGAAGAATATCCACTTACTTTAGAATGTACTGTTGAATCTTTTGAAGATGGAAACTTAATTGGAAATGTTGTGAATGTTTCTATTGATGAAGATTATTTAGATGAAAATGGTAAGATAGATGTAGATAAAATGGAAATTATTGCTTTTGATATGGTCAATAATACGTATCGTGTTTTAGGAGAAAATGTTGGTAAAGCTTTCAAAGATGGTTTTGATTTATAAAAAATAGTGCATCATTTGATGCACTATTTGTAGTTGTGATAGTAGCGTTCTGGTAAAGGAGCGTGTTTTTTATAGTTTTGAATATATAAAGGAATATAAATAAGAGCTTCTTTTAAGGTTTGTTGGTAGATCTTATCAAGAATATCATTATATTTTTCCATTTCTTTATTATGATGGTAGTTAATAATTAAACCTTGGAGTTTATGAAAATTGAATGTGAGATGGAAACATCCATAAATAAGCCCCCTTTTTAAAAAGCTAGGGGCTTTTAATAAATGATCAATTCTTTTTAATCCTTTAAGAGCTTTTTTAATATCTAAATAAGATAGTTCAGGGAAAAAGGATTGAATAGTACATATTTCTTTTTCTTTAAAGCGAATATGTTCATAGATTTCTTTATGTAATGGATCTTGATGATTTCTTTTTAAAAGAAGACGATCGTAATCGGATTCTATTTCAAAATGATCCATATTTGTATTTTTAATCATCCTTTTAATATAAGGGTGCATTTGACTATCTAATAAATAATGACAAATAAAACCAAGAATATAAGCAAGTTGTGCTTCACTTTGAATAATATCTTGTGCCTTTTCAAAGAAAGTATTGGCTTTTTCTTGATGCATCTTTCTTGCTATTTTATTCCATCTTTCATAAAAGAAAATATCTGGACCATGAAGACCAATTAAAAAACAATTTTCATTTCTAAGTAATAAATCTTTAATATTTTGATCATCAAGATGTTTATAAACATCTTTACCAAAACAATAATGTGTATATCCAGCAGGCATTAGAGAAGTTCCTTATATTGTTCTTCTTTAAAACCAACAAGAACTTTGTCTTTCGTTTCAAGTATAGGTCTTTTAACAAGCATTCCATTAGTAGAAAGCAGTTCTAATTGTTCTTCTTCACTTAAAGTCGGTAAAATATCTTTTAAATGTTTTTCTTTATAAAGATTACCTGATGTATTAAAGAATCTTTTAAGTGGTAATCCACTCTTTAAATAAAGTGCTTTTAATTCTTCTTTATTTAGTTTTTCTTCAACGATATGTCTTTCATCAAACTCAATTTGATGATCCGTTAAGAATTTTTTAGCTTTTTTACATGTAGAACATTTTGGATAACAAATAAATAACATAAATATCCCTCCTGTTTCCATCATATCAAAATTATCGTTAAATGAAAAATAATAAGGCTTATTATTGTATACTATTTAAAGATGTGATAAAATCTATTCAAATAAAGATAGAGGCGCAAGATGTTATGAGATTATTATTATTTGATGCAACAAGGTAATGAAGGAGGAGCACTTGCCGAAAGATTGTATCTATTGCATGAGGTATAATCTTGGGTGTCTAGGGAAGACCTATTCAACTGTCATTATCTAAAGGTAATGGGGAGCTATCATTGATAACGAATTTTTTGTTGCAATGATACTCATTGCAATTTTTTATTTGTCACTTTTTATATGAGGATGAATAAAATATAGGGAGGAAATTATGAACGATATTATTGAAGCTATAAGTTGTGAAAGAGAAATCATTCAACTTAAGTTATTAAATGTACCAAAACATCCTAAAATGATTGCGAAAATCTTTTCTATATTAAAAGATGAAGAAATTAATGTAGACATGATTTCACAAGTTACTGTTGATGATTTTGTTCAAATTGAAATTACATTAGATCAAGAATTCCAATTAAAACTAAATCAAGCAATCATGAAATTAAAAGATGAATTTAAACAAATTCAAATTTATCAAATTAGAAAATACGCTAAAGTTGCTGTTGGGGGAAAATTGGTGGAAACAACACCAGGTTTAGCAGCTGAAGTATTTGATGTCTTAGGACAAGCTAATATTCATTTTTATCAAATTACGACAAGTAAAAGAACAATTTCTTTAGTTATTGATAAAAAGAATTTAGATCAAGCAATTCAATTATTAAAAGAAAGATTTCATATCGAGGAGGATAAATAAATATGACAATTTTTGAAGGAAGTGCAGTTGCACTTGTATTACCAATGTTTGATAACGGAGACATTGATTTTGAAGGATTTAAAAAACAAGTTCAAAGAATGATTGATGGTGGTGTACAAGCTTTACTTGTAAATGGAACAACAGGTGAAACAGCAACCATTACAATTGAAGATGAATTTAAATTATTAGATCTAACATTAGAACTTGCGAAAGGAACAGGGGTTAAAGTTATTTGTGGAGCTGGTTCAAATGATACACAAACAGCTTTAAAGAAAGCACGTTATGCTAAAGAAAAAGGGGCAGATGCGATTCTTGTTGTAACACCTTACTACAATAAAACAAGTCAAAGAGGTTTAATTCAACATTATACAACAATTGCTGATGCTGTTGATATTCCAATGATTTTATACAATGTACCAGGAAGAACAGGATTAAATATTTCAGTTGATACCGTTGTTGAACTTGCTAAACATAAAAATATTCAAGCAATGAAAGATGCCACTGATAATATTGCTTATGCCATGGAAGTCTTAGCGAAAACAGCTGATTTAGACTTTGATTTATATTCAGGATGTGATGATAATATCCTTCCATTTATGGCAGCTGGAGGAAAAGGAGTTATTTCTGTTACTTCTAACTTATATCCAGAAGCGGTAGAAAAATTAACACAATTAATTTTAAAAGGAAATATTAAAGAAGCACAACCATTAGCTTATGCTTTAGATCCTATTTCACGTTTATTATTTATTGATGTAAACCCAATTATGCCTAAAGCAGCTCTTGCTAAAATGGGAGTATGTGGAGAACATTTAAGATTACCATTAATTACAACAACTGATGAAAATAAAAAAGCATTATTTGATGCAATGGATGAATTCGAAAAATTGGGGTATTAGGATGAAAGTATTATTATATGGATATGGTTTGATGGGTAAGAAAGTTGCTCATCAATTAAGAGAAAAAGATGAGTTTGATTTAATTGGTGTGGTTTCTTATGAATTTGATGAAAAAGCACCAGAAGCAATGTATAGTAATTTAACAGAAGTCCAAGATCGTGCGGATGTGATTATTGATTTTTCACATCCAAACAATCTTGATGATATTTTAGCTTACGCTAAAAAGAATAAAACAAAAGTTGTTTTCGCAACAACTGGTTTTTCTAAGGAACAATTAGATAAGATTGAAGAAGCTTCTAAAGAAATTGCTATCTTCCAATCTTATAATACAAGCTTTGGAATTCAAATGGTGACAAAAATTTTAAGACAAGTTGCTAAAGAATTCTATGATAATGGTTATGATATTGAAATCTTAGAAAAACATCATAATCAAAAAATTGATGCACCATCAGGTACAGCAAAACTTTTATATGAAGTAATGGAAGATGAAATTCAAGGAACAACACCTGTTTATGATCGTAGTTCACTTCATGAAAAAAGAAAAAAAGAAGAAATTGGTATTCAAGCCCTTCGTGGTGGAACAATTTTTGGTGAACATGAAATTATGTTTGCAGGATTAGATGAAATTATTGAAATTAAACATACGGCTTTATCAAAAGATGTTTTTGTTCAAGGTGCTTTGGCTGCAGCTAAAGCTTTACAAGATAAAGAAGCTGGTTTATTTACATTAAAAACACTTTATTAGGGAGAAAAGAAATGGTTTTACAAACTGAATTTGCACAAATTAAGGGAAATGATTTATACATAGATGATGTGAAAGCAACTGATTTAGTAAAACAATATGGGTCACCACTCTATGTTATGTCAGAAGGGCATATTAGAAAACAATTTAATACATTAAAAACAAAAATGATTGATAAATATGAAAATACATTACCATTATTTGCTTCAAAATCATTTTCGTGTAAAGCAATCTATAAATTAGCTATGGAATATGGAGTAGGAATTGATTGTGTTAGTGCAGGAGAAATCTCTGTTGCTTTAAAAGCAGGATTTGATCCTAAAAAAATCTATTTCCATGGAAATAATAAATTACCTTCAGAAATTCAATACGCATTAGAAAATGGTGTAGAAAACTTTGTTATTGATAACTTCTATGAAATTGAACTTGTTGAAGAAATTGCTTCAAAATTAAATGTCATGGTCAATGGTTTAGTCAGAATCACACCAGGTGTTTATGCGGGTGGACATGATTATATCCGTGTTGGAGCCAAAGATACAAAATTTGGTTTTTCAAGTCATGATAATACATACTTAAAAGCAATTAAAAAAGTTATTGATGCACCACATATCAACTTTGATGGAATTCATTGTCACGTAGGTAGTCAAATTGAAGAAATTCAAGCTTATGTACTTGCAATGAATAAATTTGTAGATATCGCTTATGAAATCTATGATATCTTTGGAATCGTTATTAATAAATTAAATGCTGGTGGTGGTTTTGGTATCCAATATACAGCAAGTGATCACCCACTAGAATTTGATGATGTTGTTTCAACGATCATGGATATCATCTATAAAGGTTTCGATAAAAGAGATATGAAAAGACCAATGGTCTTAGTAGAACCAGGACGTTATTGTGTAGGTAATGCTGGAATTACTTTATATACAGTAGGTTCTTATAAATATATTAGAGATATTAGAGATTATATTAGTGTCGATGGTGGAATGACAGATAACATTCGTTCATCATTATATAATGCTAAATACGATGCTGTTATTGCTAATAAAGCAGGAGAAGAAGCAAATCATTTAGTAACAGTTGCTGGTAAAAACTGTGAATCAGGAGATATTTTGATTAAAGATATTATGTTACAAGATCCTCAACCAGGTGATATTCTTGCAATGTTCTCTACAGGAGCATATCATTATTCAATGTCTTCTAACTACAACCAATTACCAAAACCTGCTGTTGTCTTTACATACCAAGGTCATTCTAAAGAAGTTATTCGTAGACAAACTTTTGATGATTTAGTAGCTTATGATGTAGATTAAAAATATATAAATAGCCCCAAGGTTCATAACCAAGGGGTTTTTTGTTTTTATGACTATAAAGTGTACGGTGATAGAATCAAAGGCATATTATAAAATAATTTTTATAATATGCCGAGATGACCGCCGAAAGGCTTTAGAAAGGTGGTATTTAACAAGAATTTATACAAAAAAAGATCTTCTAAAAAGACCTTTATTTTGCTGTTGATTCTCTACGAACAACTTCGATAGGTAATATATATCTTTTTTGTAATTCTTCCGTATTTTCATTATTCATCAAATTAAGCAATAAATCACAAGCAGTTTTCGCAAGTGCTGGTGTATTTTGTTTGATTGTTGAAAGTGATGGATGAGATGTAGAAGCGATAAAGATATCATCAAAACCAATCAATTTAACTTCTTCAGGAACTTTAATATTATTTTCTTGTAACGCTACAAGTGCACCATAAGCTCTCCAGTCATTTGTCGCAAAAATCCCATCAAAAGGAATTCCACTTTTAATCAGTTTGTCGATTGCTTGTCTTGCTCCTTCGTAGTTTGCTTGATTAGCGTCTACAAGTATTTGTAATTCTTCTTTTGGTTCAAGATGATGATCTTTTAAGGCATCTAGATATCCTTTAAGACGTTGTCTGTTTACAGACAATGATTTATTTCTTGATAAAATCACAATATTCTTACATCCTTGATTAATTAATTCTTCAGTTGCTTGATAACCACCAGAATAGTGATTAGATTCTACATAATAAGCTTCACTATGATCTTTAGGCTTACGGTCAATACATACAATAGGAATATCTCTGCTTAAAAAATGAGTAGGTATTTCTTCAATTCCAGAAATACATATAATTCCATCTACCATTTTTGAATCAAGAGATTTAAAATAAGCAATCTCTTTTTTTTCATCTTGAGATGTATTACAAATAAAAACAGAATAATTATTATCAAAAAAATGTTTCTCAATTGCTAAAGCTAATTGAGAAAACCATGCATTATCTATATTAGGAACAATTAAACCAATTGTTTTAGACTTTGATGTTCTTAGACTTTTTGCTGCAATATTTGTTGTATATCCATATTCTTTAATAAGTGCTTCTACTTTTTCTTTTGTTTCTTTTGAAAAACGGCCATTATTATTAATTACCCTTGAAACAGTGGCTACGGAAACATTTGCCATTTTCGCAATTTCTTTAATTGAAATACTTTTTTGGGCCATAAAAGAACCTCCCTTACATTAAAATTATAAAGGAAAATGCTCTATTATTCAATGAAATTAAGGATTTAAGGTAACGGCACAACATATGCCATATATTTGTGTGGAAACGTTTACTCAAACTTCTTATAATGAAATTACAAAAAGATAGGAAAACGTTTACCTATAAAAGGAGAAGTTATATGGAAAAGTTATTATGTCCAAGTATGATGTGTGCAGATTTTGCATCACTTAAAACAGAAATAGAAAATCTAGAAAAAGGTGGAATCGATATCTTTCATTTAGATGTCATGGATGGAAGTTATGTACCAAACTTTGGAATGGGACTACAAGATATTGAATATATCTGCAAGACAGCCACAAAACCATGTGATGTTCATCTAATGATTGAAGAACCAGCAAAATATGTAGAAAAGTTTGCTAAACTAGGAGCGAAAATCATCTATATTCATCCAGAAACAGATCCACATGCCTGTAGAACATTACAAATGATCAAGGATGCAGGAGCGAAAGCAGGGATTGCAATCAATCCAGGAACAAGCTTTGAAACAGTAAAAGACTTACTTCATTTATGTGATTATGTCATGTTGATGAGTGTCAATCCAGGATTTGCAGGACAAAAATATTTAGATTTTGTAACACCAAAATTTAAAAAGTTTGTAGAAGAAGCAAAGAACTATGGAGGATATGATGTCATGATTGATGGAGCATGTTCGCCAGAGAAAATAGAAATGTTGTCTAAGATAGGAGTTAAGGGATTTATATTAGGAACAAGTGCATTATTTGGAAAAGGAAGAAGTTATCAAGAAATTATTGAAGAATTAAGACAATTATAGGGAAATGATTTATGAACATTTTATTAGTATGTGCAGCGGGTATGTCAACAAGTTTACTTGTTAATAGAATGAACGAAGCAGCAGCTGCAAAAGGTATTGAATTACATATTGAAGCTCATCCAGTAGGAAGTATTGATCAATATGGTGATAGTGCAGATGTTATTTTACTTGGACCTCAAGTAAGATATGAACTAAAAAATGTAAAAGGTAAATACTCAGGTAAACCTGTAGAAATCATTAATATGCAAGATTATGGAATGATGAATGGAGCTAAAGTTTTAGACTTTGCTTTAGAATTAGGTGGAAAATAAGATGGTAACACGTTTAATAAGTGCGACGGGTGATGAAATTAAAGAAATGTCACCAATGGATTTAAAAGAATCAATTTTTAAATCTGAAGGTCGTGTGGTGATGGGACAACATTTACTATTTGCAGGTCCTGGATTAGTAAGAGGTGTTACAAATAGTGAATTAATGTTTGCTTTTGGGGCAGATATGGTTATGCTCAACACTTTTGATCTAGATGATTTAGATAATAATCCAGGGTTATGTGGTTTATCTTTTCAAGAATTAAAAGAAAAATGTAGAAGACCAATTGGTATTTATTTAGGATGTCCTAAAGCAGGAAGCGAAGATGGTGGAAAAAAAGCTTTATACCGTCGAGAAGGAATGCTTGCAAGTGATGAACATGTCAAAAAATGTATTGAACTTGGTGCTGATTTTATAGTTTTAGGTGGGAATCCAGGAAGTGGAACATCTATTAAAGATGTTGTTGAAACTGCCAAAAGAATCAAACAAAAATATAAAGATAAAATCTTTGTTTTTGCTGGAAAATGGGAAGATGGTATTAATGAAAAAGTTTTAGGTGACCCACTTGCAAATTATGATGCAAAAGAAATTATTAAAGAATTAATTGATGCAGGGGTTGACTGTATTGATTTACCTGCTCCAGGTTCTCGACATGGCATCAGTGTAGATATGATTCGTGAACTTGTAGAATATATACATTCATATAAACCGGGTACACTTGCAATGACCTTCCTTAACAGTTCGGTAGAATGTGCAGACCCAGATACAATTCGTTTAATAGCTTTAAAAATGAAAGAAACTGGAGCAGATATTCATGCTATTGGTGATGGTGGATTTAGTGGATGTACATCTCCTGAAAATATTCATCAATTATCAGTCTCTTTAAAAGGAAGACATTATACGTATTTTAGAATGGCAAGCGTCAATAGATAGAAGGAGAAGAGAAATGAAAATAGGAATTGGAAATGATCATGTAGCAGTAGAATACAAAAAAGAAATCAAAAAATATATAGAAGAAAAATATGGATATGAAGTAGTCAACTATGGAACAGATAGTACAGAAAGATTCAACTATCCAGTATCAGGAGAAGCAGTAGCAAATGCGGTTGTAAGTGGAGAAGTGGATAAAGGAATCGTTATCTGTGGAACAGGAGTAGGGATCTCACTAGCGGCAAATAAAGTCAATGGAATTAGATGTGTAACATGTAGCGAACCATATAGTGCACTTTTATCAAGACAACATAACAATACAAATATGTTGGCCTTTGGAGCAAGAGTTGTAGGAATTGAACTTGCAAAAATGATCGTCGATGCATGGCTTTCAGGAGAATATGAAGGTGGAAGACATCAAGTACGAATTGATATGTTAAAAGAAATCGAAGAAAAACAAAAAAATAAATAATTAATTAGTTAGAAATAGCATTATTTATAACATGCACCGATATTTTCCTCTCTTAAATATCACATAAATAATGCTATTTTTATTTAAAGGAGAATCTTTATGAAATTTAATGAAATAATGCATCTTTCATTTTATACAGATCAAATGTATGAAATGAGAGATTTCTATGAAAAT
Source organism: [Clostridium] ammoniilyticum (assembly GCF_025566905.1). Lineage (NCBI taxonomy): Bacteria > Bacillati > Bacillota > Erysipelotrichia > Erysipelotrichales > Coprobacillaceae > Faecalibacillus > [Clostridium] ammoniilyticum. The sequence continues at coordinate 99,742 of NZ_JAOQJR010000005.1, read as the reverse complement.
AAATTAGGTTTGAAAGCTAAAATTATAATGCGTTATGAAGCATATAAAGGAAAAAAAGATAGAGGTGCTTGGGCTCAAAGAGCTGAAACAAATCCTAAAGATATTGCCTATATCTTCATTGAATTAGCGCCAGGACAATATTTAGAACTATTTCCTAAAGCAGATCATCAATTAGAACATGAAGTACCTGATACCCGTTTAGGTTATTCACATTTTGCGTTAATGGTAGATGATATTCATGAAACTCGTGAAGAATTAGTTAAAGCAGGTATTGAAATTGATATTGAACCAAATAAGGGACAATCTGAAACATGGCAAATGTGGATTCATGATCCTGATGGTAATAAATTTGAAATTATGCAATATACAGATAAATCATTACAACATCATGGTAATATTGAAGAAGATCAAAAAAAATATGGTAAATAACCATATTTTTTTATTTAATCTTTTTAAAATATAAAGAAGTATATAAAACATCAAAAATAAAATGAATAGAAAGACCATAGAGCATAATACTATGAGGTAAATGATGACTATAAGCGTCAATATAAAGGTTTTCATTACAAACAAGTTCTAAGTCTTGAGATAATCTACCAGTTAACCCAATCACGCGAATTCTTTTTTTTCTTAAAGCATAAGCAGCATCAATCATTGTTTTATTACTTCCAGAATGACTTACAACAAAAGCAAGTGTTTCTTGGGGATTAATATGTTCTAAGTAAACAGTATTGATGGTATTGAATACTTGTGCTCGAATACCTATCGAATTGAGTTTTAAAGCGATTGTTTGGACTTCTGAATAGTTGTTATCATTTGCATAAAAATCTATTTGTTTTGCTTGTAGCATATAGTTAACAGTTCTAATAAAAGTATCTGTTTTTGTTAGTTTTTGTGTCTCGGTGAAAACATGTTGATAAATAAGAGGCAATGTATCTAAGATTTCACTTACATGACTATCCTTTGTAATTCTTTTATGTTTTGTTTCAGCTGCCATATTTTGTTCTTGAATAAAGGTAAGCTGAAAATCAAAATATCCAGAAAATCCTAACTTTTTAATAAAACGATTCATAGTAGGTGGACTAACAAAGATCTTTTCTGATAATTCTTTCGCATTTAAAATCATTACTTCTTTAGGATGACGATCAATATAATCAACAATATTTTGTTCTTGTGGTGTTAATTTAACATTTTCAATTAAATCTTGAATCATTAGTAGCACACTCCTTCTATGGGATTCCATTATTATAACTCTATAATAACATGTTTTAGCAAAATGAGATAACGTTTTCTCTTTTAGTGAAAAATAGCTCGTTTGAGCTATTTTTTTATATGTTCTTTTAAAAATTGATACGTGATTTCTAATACTTGGTTATTCCAAAAAGCGGCACCACCATGATCTGCATGTTCTACACAATAGAAAGTAACATCTTTGTTATTTTCTTTTAAAGTGTTATATAATAGAACACTTTGACCAAAAGGAACAAGACGATCTTTGTTACCATGAATCATTAAGATAGATGGTGTGTTAACATCCTTTTTAATATATGGTAACGGAGAAGCTTGATAGGCTTCTTGTTTGTGTTCTAAAACATTGACACCACCAAGTAATAAACCTTCTGGACTTGGAGGAGTTACATGGTCTTGTATAGATGGTTCATTTTGCATTTCACTTACAAGAGTTGGTCCATAGAAATCAAATATTCCTTGAATGGATGAAGCATATTTGAATTCTTCAAGTTCTAAAATATTTTGATTAGCAGTGATTCCAGTCATGATAGCTGTATGCCCTCCTGAAGAATCCCCACCTAAAAAGATATTTTTTGTATCGATTTGATAATCTTGATGACGTTCAATTAAAAAGGAAATAGCTGTTTTAGTATCTTCAATTTGTGCTGGAAAAGGAGCGATACTTGTATCTCGATATTGTACGATTGCGACTACAAACCCTTTTTTTGCAATATTTGATAAAGGAATAATATGTTCAATTACATTTTGTTTTTTCCAAGCACTTCCTTGAATATAAACAAGTAGTGGATATTTTTCATTAGATTCAAGTTGTTTTTTGGGAACAAGAATATTGAGATAAAGTGGAATTTCACGTCTTACATACTCAATATTATAAAGAGCTCTTATTGCTATATTATCAAAATCAGCAGTATGTAATGAATACCTTCATTTTTTATTAGAAATGGGAAAATCTTTTAATTCTTTGTATTCTGGTTTGATCATTTTAAGTTTCTCCTTAATAAATTAATTATAAAAATAATCGTTTATTTAAACAAGGATGAAATTGAATTTCATAAGATAGAATTTTAAATGAAATTTGATTCTAAAAAAAGAAATATTCATTGAGAAAAAGAAAGATATTTTTTATGCTTTAATCAAGGAGAGATAATTATGATGAAATTAAATGATAATGTTACAAGATTAATTAGTGCAAAAGCAAGCCAAGTGAGCACATATAATGGAAGACAATTAAAAGAAGCTATTTTTAAATCAGAAGGAAGAGTATTAATGGGACAAACTTATTTAAAGAATCCTATTCTATTTCCAAATTGTACAAGTACAGAATTGATGTTTGCCTTTGGAGGAGATATGGTTTTATTAAATGGGTTTGATTTTAGAAATCCACAAACTTGTCCGGGACTTCAAGGGTTTGATTATCAAGGAATCAAAGATTTAGTAGGTGGAAGACCGGTAGGAATCTATATGGGATGTCCTAAAGAAGGATTGGATTTAACAAGTGATTATCTATATGACTTGGCAGGTATGATTTGTACCGAAGAAAATCTAAAAAAATGTAAAGATTGGGGAGTTTCATTTATTATATTAGGAGGAAATCCAGGAAGTGGAACATCTATTAAAGATGTTGTACGCTGGACTAAAAAAGCTAGAGAAATTTGTGGTGAAGATATGTTGATTTTTGCTGGTAAATGGGAAGATGGTGTTGTAGAAAAAGTATTAGGAGATCCATTAGCTGATTATGATGCTAAAGAAATCATTGATCAATTAATTAAAAACGGAGCTGATATCATTGATTTCCCTGCACCAGGATCAAGACATGGAATTACCGTAGAGAGAATTAGAGAATTAATTGAATATACACATCGAAAAGGTGCGCTTGCAATGAGCTTTTTAAATAGTAATGTTGAAGCTGCAGATCGAGATACTATTAGAGAAGTGACATTGCTTATGAAACAAACAGGTTGTGATGTTCATGCAATTGGTGATGGAGGTTTTGGTGGTGGAACATGGCCAGAAAACATCTATCAAATGTCAGTAACATTAAAAGGTAAAGCTTATACTTGGGCACAAATGGCCACACCTAGAAGATAATGAAATTCAATTTCATGTTTAAAAGAAATCTTGTGAAAACGGATTTCTTTTTTTTATCTTTGAATATTTGGGTAAACGTTTCCTTATATAATGAGGACAAGGAGGTTACTTATGATTCATTTACTAGCAACAGATATGGATGGAACATTATTGAATAGTCAAAAAAAGTTTGATAATGAATTTTTTGAAGTTTTACAAAAAGTATTAGAAAAAGAAATGTATTTTGTGATTGCAAGTGGGAATCAATTCTATCATTTATACAATCAATTTTTGCCTTACAGCGATGAGCTTTACTTTATTAGTGAAAATGGTTCATTTATTACAAAAGGTAAAAAAGAACTTTATTCATTTATTATGGATAAACAAGATGTTCAAACAATTTATAACATCTTAAAACAATATCCAAAAATTATGCCAGTCATTGGAGGAAAAGAAAAATCATACATTCCTCAACAATATCTTTCTTTTAAAGAAGAAATAGAACGACATTATGATGAATATGTATTTATAAACGATATTCATGAAATTAAAGAAGGAATTCTTAAGTTTTCTATACATGATCCACAACATCATGTTGAAAAATATGTAGAACTTATCAAAAAAGAATTACCAGCTCATTTAAAAATCATGACATCAGGAAATGAATGGATGGATATTCAACATGAGACCATCAATAAAGGGTTTGGAATACATTTTTTAATGAATACTTTACATCTTACAAAAGAAGAGTGTGCAGTATTTGGTGATCAAATGAATGATTATGAGTTATTTCAAAATGTTCATTATAGCTATGCTATGAAAAATGCGATTCAGCCACTTAAAGAGATAGCTTTTCAAGTGATTGATTCGAATGATGAAGCAGGAGTAACAAGGAAAATAAAAGAAATCTTGAAAGGAGAACTTTAAATGTTAGTAGTAGCTTATATTGGATTTGGAAACAGTGTGTGTAGATATCATCTACCTTATGTAGGAAGAAGAAAGGATACGATCAAGGTCAAATATATCTATCGAAGAATGGAAGACCGTGTAGGAGATGAAGAAAGAGAAACATGGTATCCAGATATAACTTTTACAAGTGATATCGATGAAGTAATGAACGATGAAGAAGTGAATTTGATCGTTGTAAATACGCCAGATCAATTTCATACATATTATACAAAGATGGCCATTGAACATGGAAAGAACTGTCTATGTGAAAAACCATTTGCCATGTCAGTTGAAGAAGCAAAAGAAGTCTTTGATCTAGCCAAAGAAAAAGGTGTCGTTGTCATGGCAAATCAAAACAGACGATTTGATGCAGATATGAGAACAGTGAGAAAAGTCATTGAAACAGGAGTCTTAGGGGAACTTTTAGAAATCGAATCACATTATGATTATTATCGACCATCAATTGCTGATAGAAAAGGACTAGGGATGTTGTATGGATTACAAGTACATCCAATCGATCAAATCGTAGGAGAATTTGGTGTACCAGATAAAGTCGTATGTGACTGTAGAAGCTATGACAATCCAGGAAATTCAGATGACTATTCAGATATCGATTTATACTATGGAAAGATGAAAGCAATTGTAAAAACAAACTTCTATGTCAAATTAGAATATCCTAGATTTATAGTACATGGAAGAAAAGGAAGCTTCATCATGCCACAATTAGGACATCAAAGTGCGTTGAAGGCAAAACCGGGACCAGTAGAAATTAGTTTTGAACCCTTACCAGAAAAATATTGGGGAACATTGTGTTATGTAGATGAAAATGGAGAAGATGTGACAAAGAAAGTACCAGTAGAAATTCAAGATTATGGAATGATCTATGATAATCTCTATGAAGTGATCTTCAATCATGGAGAAAAGGTAGTGGCAGATGAAGAAGTATTAGAAGTATTAAGAATACTAGAACAAGCAACAGAAGTTGCTAAGGAGGCTAAATAACATGCGTTTAGGTATCGCAGGGGCAGGAATGATTGTTCGAGGTTTGTTTACTTTTATTCATGAAGTAGAAGGTGTGGAATTAGAAGCGATTGCTTCTACGGAAAAATCGATTGATAAAGTAAGAAAACTGGCGAAAGAAAATCATGTAAAAAAGGCCTATTTAAATTATGATGAGTTATTAAATGATGAAGGTATTGATGTCATGTATATCGCAACACCTAATCATCTTCATTATCAAATGTGTAAACAAGCATTAGAAAGAGGAAAACATGTTATTTGTGAAAAACCTTTTACTTCAAGAGTTGAAGAATTAGAAGAATTAAGTCAACTAGCAAAAGAAAAAAATTTATTTTTATTGGAAGCTATTTCTACACAATATTTACCTAATGTTTTAAAGATAAAAGAAAAATTATCTGAATTAGGAAAGATTAAAATTGTAACAGCGAATTATTCACAATATTCTTCTAGATATAATGCATTTAAAGAAGGAATTATTCAACCTGCTTTTGATTATACAAAATCAGGTGGAGCCTTAATGGATTTAAATATTTATAATATTCATTTAATGGTTGCTTTATTTGGTAAACCATTAAAAGTAAATTATATGGCAAATATTGAAAAGAATATTGATACTTCAGGAATCATTACTTTAGATTATGGAAGTTTTAAAGCTGTATGTATTGGTGCAAAAGATTGTAAAGCACCAATTGCGACAAGTATTCAAGGAGATCAAGGATGTATTAGTATTCAAACACCTGCTAATGTTTTAAAAGGTTTTAAGGTTTTATATAATGATCAAAGAGAAGAAGAGTTTGATTTACAAGGTGATACACATCGCATGATTTATGAATTTAAAGAATTCGTTAAGATGATTGAAAATAAAGATTTTGATAAAGCAAATGAAATGATGGGAAAAAGCTTGATAGCGATGGATATTGCGACAAAAGCAAGGATGAGTGCTGGTGTTCATTTTAAAGCAGATGAAGCCTATGAGTAAAATATTATTTAGTGATTTTGATGGAACCCTCTTTTTTAAAGAGGGATTCCATCAAGAAGATATAGAAGCTATCCAAACTTTTCAAGAAGCAGGTAATAAATTTGCTTTATGTACAGGAAGACCACTGGGTGGTGTACTTGCTTTAATGGAAGGCAAAATCAAACCAGATTATCATGTTCTATGTACAGGAGGACTTGTTTTAGATAAGGATTATCATGTTGTTTATGGACAAGAGATTCCTTTTTATTTAGTAAAAGAAGTTTGCCAAAAATATGAAAATGAAACAATTACTGGGCCACATTGTTTAGATAAAGATTATTTATATTTTGCACATGTTCCAAGTGATGCACCAAGTTATATTAAGCAATTTGATTCAATTGATGAATTTAAAGATCGTAAGATTTATAGTTTTTCATTAATTGAATCTAAAAGAGCTAAAGAAATAACTGATGAAATCAATAAATATTATCCTTCGTTGCATGCTTTTCAAAATGTAAATGCAATTGATGTTGTTAAAAAGGGATGTAGTAAAGGACAAGGAATTTTAAAATTAGAAGAATTAATCAATGATGAAACAGCAGGAATAGGTGATAGTTATAATGATTTAGAAATGTTTAAAGTTGTTGATCATTCATTTACATTTAAAACATCACCGAAAGATATCCAACAACAAACATCGTTTGTTGTTTCATCAGTAAAAGAAGCAATAGAAATATTAAAGGAGGATTAGAAAATGGGATTTCCAAAAGGATTTTTATGGGGTGGTTCAATTAGTGCTGCTCAAATTGAAGGCGGATGGAATGAAGGAGGAAAGTCTCCAGTATTAGTTGATTATTGTACAGCAGGATCAACAAAAGAAAGAAGACAAATTTGGTATTTAGATAAAGATGGTAAAAGAGTACATCGTAATTGGGAAGCTGTTGACGAATTAGAAGAAGGATGCAAGTTTGCCTTCTTTGATGATTTGCATTATACAAATCATGTAGCAAGTGACTTCTATCATCGTTATAAAGAAGATTTAGCGTTATTTAAAGAAATGGGATATACAACATTTAATACATCCATTTCATGGGCAAGAATTTATCCACATGGAATTAAAGGTGGAATCAATCAAGAAGGTGTTGAATTCTACCGAGATGTTTTTAAGACAGCTAAAGAATATGGGATGGATCCTGTTATTACATTATATAAATATGACGAACCAGTTTCGCTTTTAGAACAACATGGTGGATGGCGTAATCGTGCTATGATCGATGAATTTGTTGAATTTGCAAGAGTATGTTTTACAGAATATAAAGATTATGTTAATAAGTGGATGACATTTAATGAAATCAATATCATTATGCCAAGAGATGGTCAAAAAACAGAAAAAAATCAAAGAAATTTAATTTATTTACACAACCAATTAGTAGCTGCTGCAAGAGCAACTATTGTTGCACATGAAATTGATTCAAATCTTAAAGTAGGGTGTATGATTTGTGGAAATATGTCTTATCCATTAACACCAGATCCATTAGATGCTATTGCTCGTTATGAAAACTTCCAAGATTTCTTCTGTTATAGTGCTGATACACAAATGAGAGGATATTATCCACCATTTGCTAAAAGAATTTGGGGAAAATATGGTATTACACCAGAAATTACAGAACAAGATAAAGAAGATTTAATGAATGGTAAATCAGACTTCATTGGTTTTTCATATTATGCTTCAGGTGTTGTCACAACACATAAAGTTGAAGAAAATGATCATACTGCAGGAAATGTTTTAGGAACAGTTAAAAATCCTTATTTAAAAGCAAATGCATGGGGATGGCAAATCGATCCAGTTGGGTTTAGACATTTAATGCATTTAATTAATGATCGTTATAATGCACCAATGTTTGATGTGGAAAATGGTATTGGTTTAATTGAAACTGAAGGTGAAGATGGTATTTGTCATGATCCTGCACGTATTGAATATCATCGTGAACATATTAAAGAAATGAAAAAAGCTATTGAAGAAGGTGTTAATCTATTTGGTTATACAACTTGGGGATGTATTGATCTTGTTTCTGCAGGAACAGGACAAATGGATAAAAAATATGGATTTATTTATGTAGATATGGATGATCAAGGAAATGGTGATTTACATCGTTCAAGAAAAGATTCATTCTATTGGTATAAAAAGGTTATCGCTTCTAATGGAGAAGATCTCGATTAACAAGCTCATTTGAGCTTGTTTTTATAATGATTATTAGAAATCAATAAAAAAAAGTCACATATTATGACAAGTGTTTGTGTAGAAAAAAAAGATAAATCATTATAGTATATAAGCAGAGATGAGAAAACGTTTACACTCTATTTGTTATTTAAGTTTGTAACGTTAACAATAAATAGGTTAAATGATAGATTATAAAATAAAGGAGGAATAAAAAATGAGTTTTCCAAAAGGATTTTTATGGGGTGGAGATATCAGTGCTAACCAATGTGAAGGTGGTTGGGACGAAGGTGGAAAATCTCCAAATATGACAGATTATCATACTGGAGGAAATGTGAATGAACCACGTATGGCAACTTATATTATGCCAGATGGAACTTATGGTAAAACACCAGCAATGATTGAAAATTGTAATTTACCAGAAGGTGCTAAATTAGCAATTAATCCTGATGAATTTTATCCTAATCATAAAGCAACAGATTTTTATCATCATTATAAAGAAGATATTGCGATGTTTGCAGAATTAGGATTTAAAGCATTTAATATGACATTATCATGGGCAAGAATTTTCCCTAAAGGAATTAAAGCAGGAATTAATCCAGAAGGGGTAGAATTTTATCATAATGTATTTAAAGAATGCTTGAAATATGGAATAGAACCATTAGTTCATTTATATAAATATGATATGCCTGCTTTCTATATTGAAGAATTAGGTGGTTGGAAAAATAGAGTTTTAATTGATGAATTTGTTGAATTTGGGAAAGCATCTATTGATGAATTCCAAGAAGTTACTTATTGGTCAACATTCAACGAAATCAATGCTGCTCAATTCTCTATCTTGGATTCAAGCAATCAAGAAGAAGTACAAAGACAATATCAAGTATTACATAACCAATTAGTAGCGAGCGCAAAAGTAGTTAAATACTTACATGATAACTATCCAAATAAAAAAATCGGATGTATGCAAGCAGGTATTTTCACACATGCATTAACATGTGATCCAGAAGATGAACTTGCTAATCAAAAAGAAATGCAAACAAACTTCTGGTATGCTGGAGATGTCTTTGTAAGAGGATATTATCCAAGTTATGCTAAACATTTATGGAAAGAATTAAATATCACATTAGATATTACAGAAGAAGATACAAAAGCTTTAAAAGAAGGTACTGTAGATTTCTTTGAATTCTCTTATTATTTCTCAAATTGTGTAACAACACATTTAGATGGTGAAGAAGCAACAGGAAACTTAAATTTCATGTCAAAGAAAAATCCATATTTAAAAGAATCTGATTGGGGATGGGCTATTGATCCAAAAGGATTAAAATTCTTTATGCATGAAATTTATGATAGATATCAAATTCCTCTTATGAACTGTGAAAATGGTTTAGGTGCCTTTGATATATTAGAAGAAGATGGAAGAGTTCATGATCAATATCGCATTGATTACATGAGAGAACATGTTAAAGCTATGAGTGAAGGTATTGATGAAGGTGTCGACTTAATGGGATACACTTGGTGGGGATGTATTGATCTTGTTTCAGCAAGTACTGGTGAAATTAGAAAACGTTATGGATTTATTTATGTAGATGTTGATGATTTTGGTAATGGAACATATAAACGTTATAAGAAAGATTCATTTGAATATTGTAAAAAGGTTTACACTTCAAATGGTGAAGATTTAGACTAATGTTAGAAAAGATAAGAACATTAAATCCTGATTACCAAATTCATGAACTTGATGATTCGTTTAATGAATATGGACGCATCATCAAACAAGATATGCAAGAAGCTATTGCGTATGCTTCAACCTATCAAAATATAAATGCTTATGATACAAGTGTCCAAGCATTAGAAGAAATGCCATGTATGCAAGGTTTAATTAATGATGTTTATGGTTATTTAGATGTCATGGCAGGAGTCGTTACTGGTAAAAATAAAGTATTAAATGGTTTAGAGTATCATCAATGCAGTGAAACAATCATTGCCGTAACAGACTACATTCTTGCACTTGGAAAAAGACAAGATATGGTTGGAAATGATTATGATATAGAAAAGTGTGAACTTTTCTATATACCAAAAGGAACAGTTGTGGAGCTTTATGCAACAACATTACACTATACACCAATAACAGTAAAAAATTCCTTTAAAACAATCTGTTTATTGTTAAGAGGAACAGGAGACAGTTGTCAAAGAAGAGGAATCTTAAAGAAAAAGAATAAATGGTTTATAGCACATAAAGACAATGTAGAAAAAGTACAAGCAGGAGATTATCCTGGTTTAAAAGGTAAAATGATTCATATTAAACATTTATAAGGAGGAAAGAAAATGGCAATACCTGATAAGTTTTTATGGGGTGGTTCAATTAGTGCTGCTCAATGTGAAGGAGGATGGGACGAAGGTGGAAAAAGTCCTGTTCAAGTAGATTTTGGAGATCCTGGTTCAACAACAGATAGACGTTGGATCCATTATATAAATGCAGATGGAACAAGAGGTAAAATGAGACAATTTGATCATTTACCTAAAGGGGCTAAATATCAATTATTTGATGATATTCGTTATACAAATCATGTTGGTATTGATTTTTATCATCGTTATAAAGAAGATATTGCGTTATTTGCAGAACTTGGTTTTACAACATTTAATACAACTATTTCATGGGCGAGAATTTATCCTCATGGAGTAGAAGGTGGAGTCAATCAAGAAGGTGTTGAATTCTATCGTAATGTATTTAAAGAATGTCGTAAATATGGTATTGATCCTGTCATTACTTTATATAAATATGACGAACCTGTTTATTTAGAAGAAACATATGGTGATTGGACAAATAGAGAAATGATTCATCAATTTGTTGAATTCGCAAGGGTATGTTTTAGTGAATATAAAGGTTTAGTAGATAAATGGTTAACATTTAATGAAATCAATATTTTATTACATTTTGATGTTAAAGAAGGAAAACAATTTGCTTTTGAAGAATTACACAATCAAATGGTAGCAGCAGCTAAAGCTGTTAAAGTAGCACATGAAATTGATGAAAATATTTCAGTAGGATGTATGATTGCAGGATTCTGTAGTTATCCATATACTTGTGATCCTAAAGATGTTATTGCAAATTATAAAGAATTCCAAAATAAATTTGCTTATTGTGCAGATACAATGGTAAGAGGGTATTATCCATCTTATGCTAAACGCATTTGGAAAGAAAATAATGTCACTTTAAATATCAGTGAAGAAGATAAAAAAGATTTAATGGAAGGAAAATCTGATTTCTTAGCCTATTCTTACTATATGTCTAATGTTGTAACAACTCATAAAGATGAAGGAGAAGCATTAGGTGGGGCTGGAACTTCTGCTAACTTAAAGAATCCATATTTAACAGCATCTGATTGGGGATGGCAAATCGATCCTACAGGATATGAATATTTCTTACATGTCTTAAATGACCGTTATCAAGTACCTATTTTTGATGTGGAAAATGGTTTAGGAGCTTATGATAAAGTAGAAGAAGATGGTTCTATTCATGATACTTATCGTATAGATTATCATCGCAGTCATATTAAGAGTTTAATGAAAGCCAGAGAAGAAGGTGTTAATATTTTTGGATATACTTCTTGGGCACCAATTGATTTAGTATCATTTACAACAGGACAAATGGATAAACGATATGGATTTATTTATGTAGATATGGATGATGAAGGTAAAGGAGATTTACATAGAAGTAAAAAAGATTCATTCTATTGGTATCAAAAAGCAATCAAATCTGATGGAAAAGATTTAGATTAACAAAAACAAGCTCACATCGAGCTTGTTTTTAGTATCCTCTCATACGCCAAATTTGATCTGTGCAATCTTCAATAGTAAGAGAACTTTTACTTTCAATAAAACTTAAAAAAGTACTTTCATTTAGATTTTCTTGTCTTAATGTTCCAATAATACCAGCCATGCTTATACGATCAATATTTTGTTCATTAAGAATATCTATTATTTTACTTTCTATTTGATTGAAAAAATTCATTTTTAATATCCTCCTAACTTTATATCTAAGGAATCTAATATTAATTCATAATTATTGATTTTATTATGGATGATAGGTTCATGATTTTCAACATAAATTTCATACAAATCATTATCTAAATCAACATAATAAGTATATCCATTTTGATATTTTCTTGGGTAATTAAAAACTTGAGTTCTTATTCTTTGATAAGTTAGATAATCAACGATTAAACTTTGTTTTCTTTTATCAAATAATAAAGAAAGTTGTTTTTGAATAGAGGACATTTCATAGAAGTCCTCCTAATATTATTTTCTTACAGTACATATGTTGAATCTCCTTTCAATATATATATCTGCAAAAAATTCATTTTTTCTTCTTATTTTATTTGTTTTTTAAAAGAATTGATAAAAATTCTGTATAAGGAATATGTGAAATGAGTTTATCTAAATCTTCTTTATTTTCAGAAATGTTCTTTAAAGTTGAAAATAGTGTATTATACATGACATTTTGATTATCAGCGCAAGAAAATAAGATAGCTATTTTAAATGTTTGATTTTCAACTTTCATAGGTTCTTCTAAAACAATGATTGAAATAATATTATTAGAGTTTAAAGGACGAGAAAGTCTTAATAAACCGATTTGATTTTCAAAGGTATGTACTGAACAAATGTTTTTATTCATCATATCATTCTTTTTAGAATCATTAAGATGATATACACTTTTTATAGATTGATAAAAACTTGTTGCCAGACCTTTAAGTGTTTTAACTGGAACATGTGTTTGATAAAAAGATGGATGAAAGTAATACAACATTTGTTCATCATTAAATAGATAAGATAAATAACTCTTAATACGAATAATATCATCTTGAGACATAATATAATTTACGCTGATTACAGGAATTGGTAATTGGCGATGAATCGGTGCTGTTGATAAGATTAAATCGTATTGGTCTAAGTTTTCTTCTTCTATTTCATAATAATGAATGGATTTAGTGATTACTAATTGGTCATAGAGTTCTTTTTCGATAAAATGATTAATAAATGTTTTGATAGATTCACCCATACAGTTAATGAGTAAAACCTTTTTTTGACTATATTTTTTATTATTAATTATATTGTTAAATAGAATAGTGAAATTAGTGATTTCACTTCTAGAAAGAGGAATCTTTGTATGTTTTTTTATTACTTGAGAAACAATTTGAGCAAGATAATAAGATAGAGGATAATCGTATTGAATATCTTCATATAAGGGTGTACGTATTTTTTCACCATATTTTTGTCGTATTAAAGTATATTTTAAATATAATGGAAAAACTTTATTAAAATGTTCATCATCAAAAGTAATTAAAGTTTGTTTCTTTATTTTATCAAGTATTTCGTTTTGTAAATCAATAATATCTTGATTATAAATAAAAGTAAGTCCTTTTGTAGATCTCTTACAAATCAGTTGAATCGTGATATTTTGAATTTCATACTCATCAAATTCCACATCAAAATGTTCTTTTGCATATAATGCAAGTTTTTTTGCGACAAAATACTCTGTTCTATTTTGGTAATCTTCAAAACCTTCTGTTTGATGTCCAATTAAATATCCACAAGAAATACGTGCTGCACTAATTGAAAAACTAATTAAGAAATCTATTAAACTAATATCACTGATAGATATAGCATATTCTCTTAAAATTTGAATGATTTCATAATCAGGCGAATTAAAATAAGTATCTAAAAAATCAAAGTACATATCAGAAACATTTAGGTTTTTAAAAATATTGTCTACTAAACATTTTCTTTTCCCTGTTTCCGGACCACGGATATAAATTCCATAATTAGGTTTTTGGTTAAATTTTAAACCATATTTTTTAAATTCATTTTTTATTGAAACTAAATCATTCGCAATTGTGGCTCTTGAGACGACTAATTCATCAGCAAGTGTTTCCAATTTAATAAATTCCTTACTATTAATGAGACGCCCTAGAATGTAATTAGATCGTTCATCAGGTAAGGTAGGAATTAAAGAATCGTCTCCTCTGATATTATTATTAATAATATTTTGAAGTTCTGTTAAGTTTTGAGAAGATTTTCCTTCAATGTAATAACCTTGAGATGCTTTAGATAATAAATTTAAATGAAGAGAGGCGAGGATGTCTTTAACACTTCTCATTTCATCTCTTACACGTCTTCTAGAAATACCTGTTGAATTAGCAATTTCATAACTTGAAATATAGTTATCTGAAGCTAACAATAACTGAATAATCTTCATTTCATTCTTTTTTAGTTGCATTTTATCACCACCTAAATAAATTATATATGAATGTAAACGTTTTCTCAAGCGGTTTTTTAACAATTTAATTTCTTAAAATTGTGATGATATATAGGGTTTAGAGAATTTTGTAAAAAAAGTGTCATATATTATGACAATCGTTTATATCGAAAAAGAAAATAATTCAGTATAGTATATAAGTAGGCAAAGGGAAAACGTTTACATTTAGGAGGTTTTCTTAAGAAAGGGGAAGAAAAATATGTCTACAGAAAAGAAGTCCATGATGGACAAAATTCTAGAAAAAGTTGACGTAATCGCTGGACCAATGACAAAATTCGGGCAAATTCCATTTGTTCGTGCTATTGTTAATGGGATGGTTGCAGCATTACCAGTCACTATGGTTGGTTCATTATTTTTAGTTGTTTATTTATTCTGTTCAGATGGTGGATTAACTACAAAAGCTTTAATTCCATTTTTAAAACCTTGGGCTGGAGATTTAGCCCTAGTTAACAGTTTATCAATGGGTATTATGGCTGTTTACATTATTATTGCATTTGGTGCTGAATATGCAGAAATCAAAGGATTCAGTAAAACAACTGGTGCAGTTGGTGCATTCTTTGCATTCATGTTATTAAACTACAACTCAGTTGGGCAATTAGTTGTTACTGCTAAAGATGGTACTTTATCAGCAGGAGCAAGTGCTTTTGAATCTACATATTGGGGTGGTGCTGGTTTAATCACAGCAATGATCGCAGGTGCTATCGCAATTAATATTATTGATATTTGTTATAAAAAACATATTGTTATTAAATTACCAGATTCTGTACCACCAGCAATCTCTGATAGTTTCTCAGCTATTATTCCTTACTTCTTTATTACATTAATTTGTTGGGGAATTAGAACTTTAGCTGGTTTAAATATCCCAGAATTAGTTGGACAAATGTTATTACCTGTATTAGGTGCAGCTGATAATATCTTCATTTATACTTTACAACAATTCTTATCAGCATTATTATGGATTTGTGGTTTACATGGTGACAATATCACTGGTGCTGTTACTAACGTATTTGTAAATCAATGGATTGCTGATAACAACACTGCTTTCATGGCAGGTACAGCAGTTAAAGATTTACCATATGTTTGGACACCAAACTTATGTAGATTATCTCAATGGGTATCATCTTGTTGGCCAATTGCAGTTGATATTTCACATATTTTAGGAAATTTAATAACTGTTATATTTGATTATCAAATTCTTCGCAAACCCTTGAAAATACTAAGTTTGTAGCAAGTGAACTTTCCCTTACTCTTTCCCTTGTGTTACATTTTCCCATTGCTTTTCATGAACCTTAATATGGGAAAAATTAAGGGAAAGAAAATTTCATAACACAATATAACATATAACAATAACGACATGGTGAACTGATTGAAATGTTTTCGATATTTAACTCTGTAACTGATTATCAAAAGAAAATGGAGATAAGATACGATGAGAACAATTTATGCAGAATATAATATAAACCACGATAGTATTGATGTTTACACAAGTGCTGGATATATGCTTCGCATTGATTGCTGGGAAGCTGAAAAAAATTTAAAAACCACATATGGATCAGAATGTGCGCTTACTTCATTGGCTGTGGATGAGCCTTTGGAATATGCAAGATTATATCTTGATGGCAATTTACAGATGTGGGTGGATACAGAAGATTCATTAGAACTTTATTAAGCAAGAAGTGAGATAGTGTTGTAGGGAGTTTCCTGTAGTTAAAGATACCACACCCGATATGATGAACCCACGCTTATACACTACCAGCTATGATAAAAGAAAGGACAGCAATTTGACACTGCTGTCCTTTCTTTTATAAAATTGCAGTACACAGAAAAAAGCTGTAAAATGAAAAATATATTTGTCCTTGTAACAATTCTCGGACATTTGCCTGTTATACTATCTGCAAAAAGAAAAGGAAGTGATAATATGAAGCATATTTTAATTGTCGAAGATGATAATCTTTTGAATAAAACGCTTACTTATAATTTGGAATTGGACGGTTACACAATAACTTCTGTTCTGAATGCAAGGACAGCCGCTGAATCATTAAAAACAAACATTTTTGATTTGGTATTGCTGGATATAAATTTACCAGACGGAAATGGTTATGACCTATGCCGTCTTATCAAGCCAGAGCATCCTGATACAGTAGTTATATTTCTAACTGCCAACGATCAGGAAAGCAATCAGATACGGGGATATGAAGCTGGTGCAGTGGATTATATCACGAAACCTTTTTCGATTAGTGCTTTGCAGCGAAAAATCAAAGCCATGTTCGCTATGTTGGAGCATCACAAACCAGCTAAGGATATTTACGAGGATGGTAGCTTGTTTCTGGATTTTTCGGAACAATTTGCAAGTTTGAACGGGAAACCATTAGCACTTTCTGCGATGGAATATAAAATGTTGAACCTATTTCTTAAAAATCCGAAGCAGGTACTTACTCGCCAACAATTTTTAGAAAAACTGTGGGATGTTGATGAAAAATATGTAGATGAACATACCCTTACTACTTCTATCAGCCGTATTCGCAGTAAGATTGAAGCGGATGGCGACACATATATCAAAACGGTTTATGGTATGGGGTATCAATGGACAGGAGGCGAAAAGAAATGAATCTGAATAACCTTTCTGCTAAGAAAATTTGTAGACTGGTTAGTGCTGGCATGGTTTTCTCTATGCTGGTAATTACCGGTATTTTCGGCGGTATAATGCAGGATATACGAATTTTTATAGTGGGTGGAACATTGACACTCTGTGCGTTTTTCTGGATTTGGCTATTGGTGCTGATTTTTGGAAAACGCCTTTCTCATTTTACTTCTAATTTGTGCCGGACGCTGGACAACATGATTGATGGAAACGAGGAATTACAAAAGTCAAATGATAGTGAAACTCTTTTTGCCCGTATCAACCACCGCTTAATTCGGTTGTATGAGATTATGCAGAAAAACCGGCACAAGGTAGACATGGAACGACAGGAGCTTCAAATGCTGATTTCTGATATTTCACATCAAGTTAAAACGCCTGTCAGCAATTTGCAAATGGTAACGGACACACTTTTAACAAAGCCTGTTTCAGAAGAAGAACGGATGGACTTTTTACAAGGCATACGTAGTCAGACTGATAAACTGGATTTTCTGTTCCAAGCACTGGTTAAAACGTCCCGGTTGGAAACCGGAGCAATACGATTAGAAAAGAAAGACAGCAGCTTATTCCATACGCTTGCACAAGCCATGAGCAGTATTGTATATGCCGCAGAGAAAAAAGAAATTGCTGTATCCGTGGATTGCCCGGAAAATTTGATAATCTCCCATGACAGCAAGTGGACAAGCGAAGCCCTTTTCAATCTGCTGGACAATGCAGTAAAATACACTCCGTCAGGTGGAAAGATTTCTGTATCAGTGGTTCAGTGGGAAATGTACGTAGAGGTCAAAGTGACCGACACCGGCAAGGGCATTTCAGAAAGCAATCAGGCTGCCATCTTCCGGCGCTTCTATCGTGAGGAAGAAGTACACGATCAACAGGGTGTGGGAATAGGTTTGTATTTGGCTCGTGAGATTGTAACAAGGCAAGGGGGCTATATCAAGGTTGTTTCAGAGCTGAGGCAAGGCTCAGAATTTTCTATTATGCTTCCTGTAAGGTAAGATATAACCACTTTTTTTGAAATGTCCGAGCGTTGTAACATTTCACTCTGATTTTCGATAAAAATTTTTTCTATCTCGGACATTTGTGTAACATTTGTGGTTTACAATGGCTTTATCAACAGATAGAAAGCCTTGAAAGGAGCATTTGAATATGAGCATTTTACAAACAATCGACTTAAAGAAGTATTACGGCACAGAACCAAATATTACTCGTGCCCTTAATGGTGTAAATTTTACTGTGGAACAGGGAGAATTTGTTGCCGTAGTTGGAACTTCCGGCAGCGGTAAGTCTACATTGCTTCACATGATGGGAGGACTTGATACCCCCACTTCCGGCAGCGTGATTGTACGGGGAGAAGAACTCGCAAAAAAGAATGATGATGAATTGACAATTTTCCGCCGTCGTAACATCGGATTTATCTTCCAAAATTATAATCTGGTTCCGATTTTGAATGTATATGAAAATATCGTCCTGCCTGTGGAACTGGATGGCGATACAGTAGACCAGAAATTTATGGACGAAGTTGTGTATATGTTGGCTTTAGAAGATAAACTGGAAAATATGCCGAACAATCTTTCAGGCGGTCAACAGCAACGTGTAGCGATTGCACGAGCTTTAATTACGAAGCCTGCGATTATCCTTGCTGATGAACCGACCGGAAATCTTGATAGCAAGACCAGTGCAGATGTGTTAGGGCTTTTGAAGCATACCAGCGGAGAATTTAATCAGACCATTGTAATGATTACTCACAACAACGAGATCGCTCAACTCGCAGACCGCATTGTACGGATTGAAGATGGTAAAATTGTTGGCTAAAGGAGGTGGGAATTATGAATTATCCTTTTGAAAATGATACCAGTGCAGTAATTAAAAAATTAGCACGAAAAAGTGTGCGTTTTGATAAGAAGAAAAACTTATTTTGCCTTTCGGCAATTATTGTAGCCGTTGCTATGATAATGATGTCGTTGCTCACAGTGCAAAATATCATTTATCAAAATCAGAAAGAAATCGAAGGATTACATCAAGGGATTTTCTTTGACATTACGCAGGACAGTAAAGAAAAGTTGTTAGCAAACGAAGAAGTAAAAAGTGTAGGACTTTCCTGTAATATCAAAACAGTGAAAGAAAATTCTAAAGAACTGTCTCTGATTTATTATGATGATGACATGCTTAGTTTGATTCCTGCCTTTGACGGAAAATATCCAGAGAAAGCAAGTGAAATTGCTGTTACAGATGCCTTTTTTGCCAGTGAAAATAAGTCTCCGGAAATCAACGCCATAGTTCAGTTGAATCTGGATGGTACTTTGAAGAATTATACTATTGTTGGTATTTATCATGATAAAACTTCTACCGCTTATCCTGTTTTTGTTTCACTTGAAAAATGCCGGGAATTACGTGGAAATAACCTGCTTAATGGATATGTTTGGCTTGAAAATGCAGATACCCTTACAAAAGACGAAGCAACAGAAATATTATCTCAAATTTCAGAGGAGACTGGACTGAATAATTGGACAGTCAGCAGTTACTATGATTATGTAAATACAACTTTGTCCTTCAGTAATTATGCGGTATATGGTGTAGTTGCTGCCATTTTGTTTTTAGCTGCCGCACTTGTAATTTACAGCATTTTCTATATTTCGGTTGGACAAAAAGTTGCTGAGTTCGGACAGCTTCGGACAATAGGGGCAAGTAAAAAGCAAATTTATAAAATAGTTCTTAAACAGGGTTATATGCTTGCAGTTCCGGGGATTTTAATTGGTAGTATCATGGGAACGATCATCAGCTATTGTCTGCAATCAAAAGGCTGGTCAGTATTTGCATTTATTGTTTCTCTATGTGGCGCATGCCTTTTTGGAATACTGCTTGTTTATATTAGTGTTCGTAAACCAGCAAAAATTGCAGCGAATACTTCTCCAATTTCCGCCCTGAAAAATCCAGTGGGAATTGTAAATTACCGCACTCACAAAAGACATCGTATTACGCCTGTATATTTAGCGAAAATCAGCTTTTCCAGAAACAGAAAAAAATCTCTATTGACCATTTTATCATTGGGACTGTGCGGAGTTATATTTTTCCTTGCAGCAAGTTATCAGAGTTCTTTTAATGCCGAGAGTATGGCTCGTTATTGGGATATGAAGTACGGAGATTTCAAAATCAGCATTGATTTAGAAAACGAAAGTGAAAATTTGGATGCTCTCTTGCAGAAAGAATATTTTTCTGATTATGTAAAGCGTGTTGGAGATATAGAGGGAGTTAGCAATATATTTACTTATGCTACCGTACCAGTTGATTTCTCAACAGACAATGATATTTCAGATAGCACCTTGATGCTCGGCTATAATGAAAAGGATTTGGCGTCGCTAAATGCAGCGGTTTTGTCTGGAAATATTACTGATGATACAGAATTAGTTGTAAGTGATCCCGAACGTATTTATGATGTTTACCATTGGAAACCTCAAATTGGGGATACTGTGACCTTTAATTTCAAAAATCATAGTGGTAAAACAATAACAAAAGCATTCAAAATTGGTGCAATCACTTCCAGCAATGATGGAATGGGTGGCTATATTTTCAGAATGCCGGAAAATATGCTCAAAGAACTTGCAGGTTATGACTGTACATACGCAATCGAAATACAAGCAGAAGCTGAATATCAGGAGATAATCGAGCAAGAACTCAAATTACTCGTTTCTGACAATAGGGATGTTCGCTTACAAACCCTTCAAGATTTTATTGTAGAACACCAATCAGACAATCGTGCAGGTTTTACATTAGCTTATGCGATTGCAGCCATCTTGTGGATATTTGCGGTCATCAATCAAATCAATCTTACTGTGACAAATCTTTTATCACAGAAACAGGAAATGGGCACACTAAAATCTATTGGTATGACAAATAAGCAGTTGAAGCAAGCATTTATGATGGAAGGTCTTTTTACTACTTTGATTGCATTGCTTATAACTGCTGTTGTTGGAATCCCCGGCGGATATGCAATCGGTATATTTTTGAAAAATGCAGGCATGTCTACGGGATTTGTATTTCCGGTTGTTGCTTTTACTCTTTTTGCTGTTGCTATGTTTATGCTTGAAAGTTTGATGACAATATTGCTTATTCATTCATGGAAGAAGCAATCTGTTATTGCAATAATGCGAAATTGATGATAGAAAGCTTTTCATATCTCGGTCAGCTCCACAATTACATTACTCTGCTGATACAGCCAGTCCGTAAATTCTTTCGGGCTGGCTGTTCCTGTTTTTACAGCCTTTTTTCTCTGTAATACTTCTTTTCATACAGTAAATTTTCACTAGGCTGGTATGGAGTAATTTTACTGTCTATACAGTAAGTTGAAAATACTAATATGGTCTTTTTTCTAACCAAACTTTAAGATAACATCTAATTCCAACATATGCGCCCTGCGAAAGTACGAAAAGCAATAGAAGATTTACTGACAGTACTTTTTTGATTGATTCTCCAAAATAAATGACAATAGCAACACTTGTCAGTATCATTAGTAGAGTAATAACATCCCAACAGTTTTTCTTATATAATTCTATAACCTTTATTTCTATCAGTATCGCCAGCATCCCTGTTCCTGCCATACATATTCCTACAATCAATATTAGCAATAACCAATATACCATTCCGGCTATAAAAGCATTTGGAATTTTTGTACTAATCTGTGCCGCAGAATGCCCGGCATCAATCGTCCATCCGACAAAGGTTTGTATGAATGATGCTAAATCATTGAAGAATGATTTACAATCGACAAGGAACATATCTGACTGTACTGCCTGAAAAAGAGTGGTTGTCAACGAATACCATGCAAGAAGGAACAAGGTTGTTTGGAACATTACCGTTTTTGCTTTATACTGTCCTGCAAGTCGCTCTTTTTGTGTTTCGTATTTTGCTTTTGCATTCTGATAGGCTGTCCGGTTACAGGCTTCACATTTTTCATAGAGTACCGGCTTTTCTACCGGTATTTCTACGATTTTCTGATGTGTCCGGGCATAATCCCGTTCCTGTGTTAAATAGCATATTTTATCTTGACATTCCTCTATCATGACGTTTGCGCTTCGCAACTTCTCTTTCTCGATCCGCAATGCTCTGTCTGCCAGCTTCAAGTCGTTCTTTAATGCTTGAATATTCCCGGCTCTGTTCTCTTTGTTTAATTTCTCGTTCAAGGTCAGAGATTCGCTGAGCTGCGTCTTCAGTTCCACGATAAGCTGTTCTTTCTGTTCTAGTTCTTCTTGTATCTCCTCGGTCAAGAGCAGAAGTTCTTCCAACTGTTCGGCGTTCTTTGATTCTCTGGATTCGTTCATCTATATCACGTCCTTTCTCTATCTGCTGTTCCAGTTCAGCAATTCGGTGTTCTGTTTCAGTAATAAACTGTTTTCGCTGTTCAGCTTCTGTGCCAATTTCTGCCATTGCTGATTTTCGTTTTCCAAAAGCTCTATCTTCGTTTTCTGTTCTTCCATCTTGGAAAGCAGTTCCTCGGTATTTGGCAAAATGTTGAGCAGCTCGGATAACTCGTTGTTTAATTTTTGTAATTTCTGATTCTGTTTTTGCATAAGAGAGAGTTGAGTGTCCCGGTTCTGCATTTCCAGAATCATTTCTGCCATTAGGTTCTGCTGTTCTTCGATTTGACCAATCATGGATTCCATTAAGGGTATAATTTCCCGGCTTTCTTCTAATGTCATTTAATCGCTCCTTCCATAATGATAATGCACCCGATACTTTCCCAAAGGTGTTTAGTATCTTTTGCAATAACGTGTTTTGTTGTTTTATGATTTGATTTTCCGCTACTTTCCACGAACCTTTTATTTCCTGCCCGGCAAGAAACTTTTGTTCAATCTTTCTTGCGTCAGCACCTTCATGGATGGTAGGAATCTGGAGTTTTCCCTGCTTTTCGTAAGAACGGTGATCGACCTGATTATGCAAAGGCAGATGTTCATTACACACCTTTGCCCACTCGCTCCGCCACAGTTCACAGTTTTTTGGATTGTTCCATCCCGTAGCATCGGTCAGTACCCGTTTCCATTGCAGGCGGTTTCTTGCTCCAATCTTCTGGATTCCGTTTTCATCTAATACAGGGATACGGATTCCATGACGGTCAGGGTTTTTCTTATCCTGCCACCAGTTCGGATGGGATTCATCAATCACGATATTTCCGCTTTTATCTCTGACAAAATCCCAATCTTTGACTTCTTTCTTCCCCCAAGAATGATCCGGGTTAAAAGGGCGCATTGTCAGAAGCAGATGGACATGAGGATTGCCATCCCCTTTGTCGTGGATACTCCAATCAGCACACATTCCCTTATCCACAAATGTTTTTTTGATATAGTCGGCTGTATATTGAATCTGTTCCTGTCTGCTCCATTCTTTGGGGAGGGCAAATTCAAATGACCTGCCAAGTTGGGCATCTGCACTTTTTTCAATCTTCAATACCTCATTCCATAACCGTTGTTTCTGAAATGTGATTTTAAATTTTTCTAAAGCAGCTTCTTTATCTTCTGACCTTTTGTATCGGACAGATTTTTGAAAGCGTTTTATATTTTCTTCTGGTACTATCTGCCATTCAGGAGGTGCGTTTTCGCACATCATCAGACTGGTGTAGACCACTTCTTTTTTAGAAGTGTAATAACTGATTCGCCCGGTTTCCTCGTTTTTCATCACATCCCCATTGAGATATGCGGAAGCGGAGATAACAGATTTCCCTTTACTTCGTCCGACTATTTTGATTGTGTAATGAAAAATCGCCATGTCTGGATTCCCCCTTTCTGCACATCCGGCATAGATTTCCGGCAACATTGCTTTCAGTTTTAGAAAAAGCAGTATTGCCGGAACGCCCTCTGCGTAAGAGTGCCCTGCGCATAGCAGCCTGCATGGAATGCGCCCCTCTGGCGAAGAGTGCCTCCTGCGGCATGAGCAGGTCTGGCTGAAAGCCCCGCCGACGGAACGAGCCCGGCAAGCGTGAGCGAAGACCGGTTGCCACTTGTGGCAAACTTATTGGGACGACCTCTGGTTGTCCATAAGTGCGCCCTTCATGAAAAAGCAATGAAGGGAATGAAAAACTCATCCCCCCCCGCCATTACACTTCCTCCATATCGGTATGTGTTTCTTTCTGCATTGCCTTTGAAAAAAATTTCCCATTGGCTTCCTGCTTTTTCAGAAAACCAATCAGCTTTGGGATGTCCTCTTCCTCGATAGGCGCACCGAGAACGGATTCCACCGCACCGCCAACCTGACAGAGCCTATGGGTTCGTTTTTTACTTTCTTCGGCTTTCTTTCGTTTCAGAAGTTCTTTCTTCTGTGCTGCATATCGTTTTGCTTTTTCAAGGCTTTCCTGTTCCTTCTTTTCCATTTCAAGCATTCGTTCTTCATAACTTTTTGTTGATTTTGCCATGATTACATTCCCCTTTCTTTTACAAACATAAGTTCTCGGTTGCGTATCAGAAGAAGCACATGGTATAATCTTCTTGCGTGTAGGTATATCATGGCTTCGGTCTGATAGAACCTTTGGCGGTTTCTTTGGAAGCCGCCTTTTTAATTTGCCGCAGTTCTTGTTACGGCTTTTACATTTCCTCTATCCCTCAAATCACGACCTTCATTCGCTTCCATAAACATTTCCAGAATATCGGTTTTAATCAGGACTTTGCGACCAACCTTTAATACTGGAAGTTTCTTCCATTCTACAAGCTGTCTTAAGGTGTTTCTGCCGATTCCCGTATAGTCAGCAGCTTCTTCGATGGATAATGCAATTTTTCTTTGCGTCATATAATCACCTCCTTATAAATTGCATTATGCAATTCTTGTGATGTAAGTATATCCTTTTCATATCTTTTTGTCAAGCGTTACGAAATATTAAAAATAATTTTTAAGTTGCATATTGCAATTACAGAAAAACAATGCTATAATTCATACATACCGAAAAAGGAGGCAGTCAGCATGAAAGATAAAGAACTACGCAAGCTGATAGGCAGCAGAGTAAAACAGCGCCGTCTGGAATTGAATCTGACACAGCCTTATGTCGCAGAAAAGATGGGTGTTACCGCTTCTACAATCCTGCGTTATGAGAATGGTTCGATTGACAATACGAAAAAAATGGTGCTGGAAGGTCTTTCGGAAGCACTCCATGTATCTGTGGAATGGCTCAAAGGGGAAACAGATGAATATGAAACCGACATTACGGATAAGAGAGAGTTACAGATTCGTGATGCGATGGGAGATATTCTGGAACAGTTACCGCTTGCCCTTACCAAAGAAGAAGATGCTTTTTCAAAAGATTTATTACTGCTGATGTTAAAACAATATGGTCTGTTTTTGGATTCCTTCCAGTTCGCCTGCAAAAACTTCAAGGGGAATGCTGGTCAGACGGATATTGCCAAAACAATAGGGTTTGAATCGAATGATGAATATAATGAGATTATGTTCTTAAGGGAAATCACTCACACCATCAATGCTTTTAATGAGATGGCAGACATCGTAAGGCTCTATTCCAAGAAACCCAAAACAGCAGAGCAAAGGCTTGCAAATCTTTTATCAGAAGTCTTATACGAAGATTCCGAATCGGTATAGTAAGACAGCCGGAGTTATGATATACTTACACGCACGAAGCATTTCATCAGTTCCGATTGTCTAATATCGAAAGGAGACATACGATTATGGCAAAAGGATCTGTAAGAAAAAAAGGAAAGAAATGGTACTACCGCTTCTATGTAGAGGACGCAAGCGGCAATCTTGTTCAGAAAGAATGCGTTGGAACAGAAAGCAAAAGTGAAACTGAAAAACTGCTCCGTCAGGCAATGGATGATTATGAGAAAAAGAAATTTGTTGCCAAAGCGGAAAATCTCACAGTCGGACAACTTTTGGATGTGTGGGCAGAGGAGGAATTAAAAACAGGTACGCTCAGCAATGGTACTGTGGAGAATTACCTCGGAACAATCCGAAATATTAAGAAACATCCGCTGGCAGAACGGAAACTGAAAAATGTAACCTCTGAGCATTTGCAATCCTTTTTTGATTTGCTTTCCTTCGGGGGAGTTCATCCCGACGGAAAAGAGAGAAAGGGTTACAGCAAAGATTACATCCATTCTTTTTCCGCAGTCATGCAGCAGTCCTTCCGCTTTGCAGTATTTCCAAAACAGTATATTACGTTCAATCCCATGCAGTATATTAAACTGCGGTATCAGACGGATGAAGTGGATTTGTTTTCCGATGAGGATATGGACGGAAATGTCCAACCAATTTCACGAGAAGATTATGAAAGATTGCTTGCTTATCTGCAAAAAAAGAACCCAGCCGCAATACTTCCAATCCAGATAGCCTATTATGCCGGGCTTCGTATTGGAGAAGCCTGCGGTTTGGCATGGCAGGACGTAAATCTGGAAGAACAATGCCTTACCATAAGACGCAGCATCCGATATGATGGCTCAAAGCGCAAATATATCATCGGACCAACCAAGCGGAAAAAAGTAAGGGTTGTTGATTTTGGAGATACACTGGTAGAGATTTTCCGTAATGCCCGGAAAGAGCAGTTAAAAAATCGAATGCAGTACGGAGAACTTTATCACACGAACTACTACAAAGAGGTCAAAGAGAAAAACAGAGTGTACTACGAATATTATTGCTTAGACAGAACAGAGGAAGTCCCGGCAGATTATAAAGAAATTTCTTTCGTCTGTTTAAGACCGGATGGTTGTCTGGAACTTCCAACTACTTTGGGAACTGTTTGCAGAAAGGTGGCAAAAACATTAGAGGGATTTGAAGGCTTTCATTTCCACCAGTTACGTCACACCTATACAAGCAACCTTTTAGCAAATGGAGCAGCCCCAAAAGATGTGCAGGAATTGTTAGGACACTCAGATGTCAGTACCACAATGAATGTCTATGCTCACTCCACAAGAGATGCTAAACGAAAATCGGTTAGGCTTCTTGATAAAGTGGTAGGCAATGATTAAAGAAATTCCCTTATTTCCCTTGTAATTATCTCATAAGGGCAAAAATAAGGGAAACTACATATCATTTCACTAATGGACAGGCGGGAAAGCCTATAAAATGGGGAAAGTTAGAGAGATAATTATATAAATTCTAGTTTATATGTTTATGTCAAGCAAGAAATTACCTCATTTAAAACCTTTAGCTACAATCTGTTTACCACCAGCAGTATTCTGTATCATTGAACCAATTATGTTTGGTTTACCAGTAGTTATGAATGGTTTCTTATTAGTTCCATTTATCTTAACTCATACACTTACAGGTGCGTTTACTTATTGGTTAACAAGTATTGGATTTGTTGGTAAAATGTATATGAACTTACCTTGGGCTACACCTTCACCAATTTTAGGTTACTTAGCTGCAGGTGGGTCAATCGGTGGCGCTGTTATCGTATTCATCAACTTTGCAATTGGTATGGTTATTTTCTATCCATTCTGGAAATCATATGAAAAAGCTGAAGTTGCTAAATTTAATGGCGAAACTGCTTAATTAAATAATTGAATAATTTAAAGAAGGCTAAGTGCCAAATTGGCCTCAAGCCTTCTTTTTAATAAAAGGAGGAACTAGTTATGGAATGTCCATATTGTCATAAAGAAATACCACAAGATTCAGCATTTTGTTATCATTGTGGAAAAGAACTTAACGGAGAAAAGAAAGAGATTAAAGAATCTAAAAAATTAAAGAAAAATCCAAGAAAAAATTCTTTTGCAAAACTAGGAATCCTCCTCTTTTTTATAGCTTTAATTGGTTTAGATTTTATTGGAGGAACAGTTGTTAATGCTGTTGGTGGAAATGTCAAACTACCATATATTATAAGTTCATTGCTTTATGCAGGTGCTTTGGTTTGTGGTGTGATGTCCTTAAAAGTTGATAAAGATGATCAAAAGAAAGGATATGCACCTACTGGAAATAAGAGTTATGCTTATATTTCAATCTTTTTAAGTATTTTTGTTGCGTTAGTCAATATTTCACAAATTATTTTAAAGTAGGAGAATTAGATTATGTATTGTAGAAAATGTGGTGCAGAAATAAAGGAAACGTCAAAGTTTTGTGATAGTTGTGGATGTGAAGTTGTTAAAGTTAAACAAGTAAGTTATGCTGAAAAATACAATGAAAATAAAAAGAAAAATAAAAATCAAACACAATCATTGAAAGAGCAAGAACGCATGATGAAACATAAAGATGAAAAGAATCCTTACATTGCAGCATCTTTGGTTGCAACTGTTGTAGCTTTAGTGTTGGCTATGTTTCCATGGAATTTATTAGGGAGCGGTATTGGTACAAGTTTACCTATGAGAATAGTTGTTGTGGTATTTGCTTTATTAGCGGATTACCATGTGACAAAAGCGAAACAAGTGAATAATTTAATATTTAGTAAATATGGATTTAGGATTAAATCAAATGTTGTATCGATGGTTAATATTTTATCTGTATTTGTAACAATTATGGGCATGTTCGCTTTGTTTACTATTTAGGCGAAATATGCCTTTTTTAAAGGAGTGAAGATAAAATGGGTGTTTTGTTTTTTAAAGCGATTCCTAGACCAGCAATTTGGGGTCATACAAAAGTAAGAGATTTCTTTGGGTATGATGATTTTCCTGAAGGAATAGGTCAATCATGGTCTTTTAGTGCTCAAGATGGTGAAGGTTTATCTACTGTTTGTATAAATGGTGAATTCAAAGGAAAAACTCTAAAAGAATTATGGGAAAAACATCAAGAATTATTTGGACATCCAGGTGAGGATTTCCCAGTAATTATTTCTTTAGTTGGACCAGAAGATGATTTGAGTATTCAAGTTCATCCTGATGATGAGCATGCTCAAAAAATTGGTTATAAACGAGGAAAGAATGAAGCGTGGTTTTTTATTGAATCAGATCCAGGGGCTTCTATTGTTTATGGGCAAAAGACAAAGAATAAAGAAGAGCTTCAAGAAATGATCAATCAAGATAAATGGGACGATATTTATAAAAAATATCCTGTAGCTGATGGTGATTTTGTTTATTTACCAGCAGGTTGTCTACATGCTATGGGTAAAGGGAATGTTGTTTATGAAATTCAACAATCTACGGATGTGACGTATCGTTTTTATGATTATCATAGAAAAGATAAAGATGGAAATGAAAGAGAATTACATTTAAAACAGGCAATTGATTGTTTATCTTTCGATAAGAATATCGATAAAAATGATGTTCATCCAGTTGTTAAAGTTCATGAAAATATGAAAGAAACAACATTTATTTCAAATGATTCATTTACAGTTTCTCAATTGCTTGTTATTGGCAAATGTCAATATAAATGCGATAATTATCAACTTGCTACAGTTGTAAAAGGTAGTGGAAAAGTAGACGAATATGACGTTAAAGTAGGAGATAATTTTTTGATTCCTACAAATACATCAATTGAACTTGATGGTCAAATGATGATTATGATGACAACAAAGTAAGGAGAATTGTATGAAAAAAGAATTTTTATGGGGAGGCGCTTTAAGTAACGTTCAAGCTGAAGGTGGTTATTTAGAAGATGGTAAAGGTTTGAATGTCTATGATACTTTAGTCGTAACTCCAGAACCAGGAATTAAACCTATGTTTTGTACAACAGATGTAGCAACGGATCATTACCATCATTGGAAAGAAGATATTGATTATATGGCAGAAATGGGGTTTAAAGCATATCGATTTTCTGTTGTTTGGTCAAGAATCCATCCATTGGGAAATGAAGAAAAACCAAATGAAAAAGGATTAGATTTTTATGATAAGATGGTTGATTATTTATTAGAAAAAGGAATCGAACCAGTTGTATCTCTTGTTCATTTTGATATGCCAGATTATCTATTAAATCATTATAATGGGTTTATGAATAAAGAAGTCATTGAATTTTATGCAAGACATGTTGAAAGTATTGTAGAAAGATTTAAAGGAAAAGTTAAATATTATATTACTTATAATGAAATCAATCTAGCAATCCATATGTCAGATTTAGTTTCTGGTGCAAGATTACCAGAAGGTATGACGAAACAAGAAATGTTTGTACATTTAAATGTGAATGTGCAAGTAGCTCATGCAAGAGCTGTTGAAGTTATCAAACGTGTTGATCCCCAAGCACAAGTTGGAGGAATGATTGGACATGCACCATTTTATCCACTTACATGTAAAGCAGATGATATTTTAGCAGCAGATTTCAAAAATAAAATGCATAATTACTTTGTTTATGACACAATGTGTAATGGTGAACTTCCTCAATACTTTATGCAATACGCTAAAAATAGAAATATTGAGTTGAATATGTCTCAAGAAGAAAAAGATGTGATTAAAGATGCTTCTAAAAAATTAGATTATCTTGCTTTTTCATATTATCGTAGTAATGTTATTTCTTCTTTTGAAGATATAAAAGATCAAAATGAATTAGAAGATGCACTTATTTTTGATCAACGATCTTTAAAAAATCCTTATTATGATGCTAATGAATGGGGATGGCAAATTGATGCTGATGGATTAAGATATTCACTTGTTGATTTTTATCATCGTTATCATAAACCGCTTTTTATTGTAGAAAATGGTATAGGAATTGATGAAACAATGAAAGATGGAAAAGTTTATGATGATGAACGGATTGCTTATTATCAAAAACATATTAAAGCGATTAATACAGCCGTAGAACATGATGGTGTGGATTTAATGGGATATCTTGCATGGAGTCCAATTGATTTTTTAAGTAGTCATAAGGAAATTAGAAAAAGATATGGTTTTGTATATGTAGATCGTGATTTTGAAGATTTAAAGGAATTAAAACGTTATCCTAAGAAGTCATTTTATTGGTATAAGAAAGTGATAGAATCACAAGGGAAAGATTTAGAAAATGATATAGATTATTAACGGGCTTATTTGCCCGTTTTATCTTTTTGTCATCATTTTAATCCAAGCAGTACTCCAAATTCAATTTCATCTTCATAATCATCAAAGTCATTATAATAGAATAAATCATATTCTTTATTTGATGATGTATGTAGATAACCATAAGTATAATTTTCCATATCTAATTGAAGAAACACAGTATAGTTAGAAAGATTCATTTGTTTAAGAAGTAATTGGATTTCTTCTTCATCTTTATTAGTAGATAAACAATGTATTTGATCATCTTTTAAATTAAATGGATTATTTTGATAATAGGGTTTGATTTGTATTTTTAATGTATTCATATGACACCTCAAAAATATTATAAGATATTATTCATTTATTGAAAGTCATTTGAAAATAAAACAAAACAAAGTATAGTGTAATTGAGGTGAATGAAATGAGACGATTTGAAAGAGAAGTAGTCGATTATAAATTAATAGAAGCTATGCTTCAAGAAATGAATATTATTAATGTGGGAATGAATGATGAAGATGGTTTTCCTTATGTTGTGCCAATGAGTTTTGGGTTTGAGATGACAGATACGCATTTGAATGTATATACACATTTTATGAAAGTAGGAAAAAAAGTAGAATTACTTAAGAAAGATCCAAGAGTATGTATTGAATTTAGTATCTTTAATGATTTTCCTGATAAGAAATATAAAGGACATTATCATAATTATCGTAGTGTGATTGCGAAAGGAAAAATGAAGATGTTGGATTATAAAGATGATCCAGAAACATGGGAAAAAGGTTATAATTTGCTTTATATATGTAATGATCGTGCTATTAAACCATTGAGTGAAAGAAAAGTTATTCCAGGTATATATATTGGTGTTATTGAATGTGATTTAAAAGATGTGACTGCAAAATCAGAGTTTCCACTTAGAAGTGTAGAAGATGTTTCATTTTTAAATGTTTATGAACAAGAAGATGATGAAGTACCATTTGATATTTCTGATATTATTGCTGATAGAAAAGCAAGAAGAGATAAATAGGAGCTTAAAAGTCTCCTTTTATTTTTAGGCAAAAGAAACAAAATGTTTGAATTTATGTGGAAAAATAATCGTTTTTTCAATAAATGTTTCTAAACAATATCTTAATATTTAGGATTCATGTATAATGAAATTGATATATTGTTTTTGATTTAAAACAATTTTATTGGAGAAAGGAATATAAAAAATGAGTATGAAAAAATATGAGGAGTGGAATGCAAACCATAAGCATGACAATCCTCCAAGAGAGAAAATTGTTAAATTAGGAAGAAAGATTACTGATGTTGCCGGACACATTTTCGGTGGTGTCAAAGTTGAAGATCCTGAATATTGGGGATTGGCTGAAATTGTCAGTGATGAAATGGCAGATATTGCTTTAGCAATGAAAAAGCGTACCCCTTATACATTTAAAGAAATGTGTGATTTATGTAAGGTTTCAAAAGATCAAGAAGAGCATTTCCAAAAAACTTTAGATGAAATGAGTTATTTAGGATTGTTAGAATATGATTATGGTTATCATTATGATCATCATGGACGCACAGCGCCACAAAGTGAAAGAAGATATATTCTACCAATGTTTGTACCTGGAAGTGCTGAATTATTTAATATGGAAGAATTACCAGATCGTTCAAATCCTCGTCTAGAAGATCATCCTGATGTCGCGGCATTTTTTGAACGTATGACTTATATTCCTCTTGCCGGTATTACACAAATGGTTCCACCTGGAGGGGCAGGAGTAGGAATGCATGTTATTCCTGTAGAAAAAGCTATTTCAATGGAAAATGAAGCTATTGATATTGAAAAGCTTTCTTACTGGTTAGAAAAATATGAAGGTAAAATTGGTGTAGGAAGATGCTCTTGTCGAGCTTCAAGAAAAGCCATTGATGATGGTTGTGCTGATGATGATTTTGGTTGGTGTATTGGTGTTGGTGACTTTGCTGATTATTGTAGAGAAACAGGTAAAGGACATGATATTACTAAAGAAGAAGCCTTAGCTATTTTAAAACGTGCGGAAGATAATGGTTTTGTTCATCAAATTACGAATATTGATGGAGAAAATAAAATATTTGGTATTTGTAACTGTAATGTTGAAATTTGTAATGCTTTAAGAACATCACAATTATTTAATACCCCAAATATGTCACGTTCTGCTTACGTTGCTCATGTAGAAAAAGATAAATGTGTAGCTTGTGGTAGATGTGTGGAATATTGTCCAGCAGGGGCTGTACGATTAGGACAAAAATTATGTAAAAAAGATGGTACAGAAGTACAATATCCAAAACAAGAATTACCTGATGCTGTTAAATGGGGACCAGAAAAATATGATTTTAACTATCGTGATAATAATAGAATTAATACCCATGAAACAGGAACTGCTCCTTGTAAAAGTGCTTGTCCTGCACACATTGCTGTTCAAGGATATATTAAAATGGCCTCTCAAGGAAGATACAAAGATGCTTTGGCTTTAATTAAAAAACAAAATCCATTCCCAGCAGTATGTGGAGCGGTATGTAATAGAAGATGTGAAGATGCGTGTACACGTGGTAAAATTGATGAAGCTTTATCAATTGATGCCATTAAAAGATTTATTGCCAAACAAGATTTAAATGCTGATACAAGATATATTCCACCTGTAGTTATTCCAGCAAGTATTCATATGGATCATTTTGCTGAAAAGATTGCGATTATTGGTGGGGGACCTGCTGGTTTAACAGCAGCTTTCTATCTTGCACAAACAGGATATCGTCCTACTGTTTTTGAAAAGAACGAACATCCAGGAGGAATGTTACGTTATGGTATTCCATCTTATAAATTAGAAAAAGATGTTCTAGATGCTGAAATAGATGTCGCAAAAGAAATGGGTGTAGAAATCAAAACAGGAATTGAAGTAGGAAAAGATGTAACAATTCAACAATTAAGAGAACAAGGGTATCAAGCGTTCTATATTGCCATTGGTTGCAGTGCGGGTAGCTTACCTGATATTAAAAATATAAATTCACAAGGTGTAATGACAGCGATTGATTATTTACATGAATCTAACTGTGGAAATATACCGTTTGATGGTAAAGTCGTTGTCGTTGGTGGTGGAAATGTGGCCATCGATGCTTCTCGTGTATCATCAAGAAATAAAGCAAGTCAAGTACAACAATTCTGTTTAGAACAAGAAGTAGATATGCCAGCTTCTAATGAAGAAATTGCAGAAGCAAGAGAAGATGGTGTAACGATTCATTGTGGATGGGGACCTCAAGAAATAATTGAAACAAATGGTGAAGTAAGTGCTATTGTTTTCAAAAAATGTGTTTCCGTATTTAATGATGAAGGTAAATTTGCGCCAGTTTATGATGAAAATACAACAGTTACAGTTGATTGTGAACGTGTTATCTTTGCCATCGGTCAACGTAGCGTTTGGGGAGATTTATTAAAAGGTGAAGATGTGAAGTTTAATGGACCAGCCATTGAATTAAATAAAGTCACTTTCCAATCAAGTGTTGAAGATATCTTTGCAGGTGGAGATGTTTATACAGGACCTAAATTCGCTATTGACGCAATTGCACAAGGAAAGATTGCAGCTGAATCATTACATCGTTATGTTCATCATGGACATATGGAAACAGGACGTAATCGTTGGGAATTTAAACCACTTGATACAGATGATATTTTAGTGGAAAGTTATGATCGAGGACCTAAACAAGTAGAAGGTATTAATTCAAAAGTAACTGATAAGTTTAAAGATAATGTTTTAGCACTTACAGAAGAACAAATCAAAAAAGAAACATCAAGATGTTTAGGTTGTGGTGCAACAATTGTTGATGCTAATAAATGTATTGGTTGTGGTATTTGTACAACAAAATGTGATTTTGATGCTATTAAATTACATCGTGATCATCCTGAATGTTCAACAATGACAGTAGCTGAAGATAAATTTAAAGCAATTATTCCTTATCAATTAAAACGTGTAAAAAATATTATTTTAAAGAAAAAGGTAGAACATTAAGATGCATGAATTAGGAGTAACCTTTTATGTTGTAAGAGATGTAAAAAAAGTAGCTGAAGAAAACAATGTAAAAAAAATAGATTATGTGACACTAGAAATTGGAGAAGTTTCTGGTGTCATTCATGATCAATTAGTAGATTGTTGGAACTGGGCAAGAAAAAAAGAAGCTGTGACAGAACATGCAAAAATCTATATTGAAACATTAGAAGCGATTACTTATTGTGAAGATTGTAAAGGACAATATAGAACCATTGATTATGGGAAAAAATGTCCTTATTGTCATAGTGAACATACTTATTTACTCAAAGGAAATGAGTTTAATATTAAGGAGATTGGTATTTATGAAGATTGTGGAACTTAAACAAAATATCTTTAAAGAAAATGAAGTCACTGCAGATAAAATACGTGATGAATTTAAAAAACAAGGAAAATTAATGATCAATGTGATGTCTTCACCGGGATCAGGGAAAACCACAACACTTCTTCGTACCATTGAAAGATTAAAAGATACTTGTTGTATTGGTGTTATGGAATGTGACATAGATGCCAGTGTTGATGCTCAAACCATTGAAGAAGGGGGCGCTAAGGCCATTCAACTTCATACAGGTGGAATGTGTCATATGGATGCAGCAATGACACAACAAGGTTTAAATGAAATGGAGATTGATGATGTTGATCTTATTTTCATTGAAAATGTTGGAAATCTTGTATGTCCGGCAGAATTTGATACCGGTGCAGGAATCAATATAACGATCTTATCAGTTCCTGAAGGGGATGATAAACCTGCAAAATATCCTCTTGTTTATACTGTATCTGATGTTGTTTTAATTAATAAAGTAGATGCTTTAGCAGTCTTTGATTTTGATAAAGAGTTGGTTGAAAAAAGAATTCATACTTTAAATCCAAAAGCACAAATCTTTTATATTTCTGCTAAAAAAGATGAAGGATTTGAACCTTGGATCAATTATTTAAAAGAAAAAATGAAAGAATGGGAGGGAAAATAGATGTCAAAAGTAAGAGTCATAGAAGTTCATGAAAATGTCTTTAACGCTAATAATCTAGCAGCTGATGAACTTCGTGAAAGATTATCTGAAAAAAAGGTAACCATGCTTAATGTGATGTCTTCACCAGGTTCTGGAAAAACAACCCTTCTTTCAGATGTCATCAATAGAATTAAAGACCAATATAAAATAGGTGTTATGGATGTTGATATTGAAACATCTTTAGATGCTCAAAAGGTTGCGGATAAAACAGGTGTTCCTTCTATTCAAATTCATAATGGAGGTTTATGTCATATTGATGCAGAAATGACAACAAGAGCTATCGATGAATTTGGGGTCGATGATTTTGATCTTCTTTTTCTAGAAAATATAGGAAATCTTGTCTGTCCTGCAGAATTTGATACGGGGGCCCATAAAAACCTTATGATTTTATCAGTTCCTGAAGGAGACGACAAACCATTAAAATATCCTTTAATGTTTAGTGTTTGTGATCTTGTATTGATTTCTAAAATAGATACATTAGATTATTTTGATTTTGATATTGAAAAAGCAAAAGAAAATATCAAAAACTTAAATCCTAATGCAACAATTCTTTGTGTCAGCGCTAAAAGTGGTGAAGGCATGGATGAGTTTGTAGATTGGCTTAAAGAAACAATAACTAACTAAAAAGCAGTGATGAAATGAAGTCATTTCATCAACTGCTTTTTTTAATTTCTTCATTAAGTATTTCTAAAAAGATTTCAATAGCTTTAGGAAAAACTTTATATTTTTTCCAAACAAGATGACTCCTTAAAGTAAGAGGAGGATTTAAAGGTTTAAAACAAATAGGACTATCATTTGATTCATTATAAAGATGCTTTAATGTTAAAACATAACCAACATTTTCTTCACACATCAGTTTAGCGTTATAAAATAAATTATAAGTTGCTACGACATTTAAAGCTCTTTGATTACCACCAAGCCAACCACTAATACCATTTTTTACCATTTCTTGATTAGAAATAATCATCGGCTTATCTAACAAATCTTTAGGTGAGATTGTATCAAGTTTGGCTAGTTCGCTGTCTTTTTTCATGAGAACACCCCACGTATCAAGAGTCGGTAATGTAAGATAATCATACTTTGATAAATCGGCAGGACCAGTTACAATTCCTAAATCAAAAATACCTTGATCAAGTTGTTCTTCAACATATTGAGCATTTCCACTATAAATATGAAACCTAATATCAGGATGGTGTTGTTGGGTTTTACTGATTGCTTTCATGACAATACGATTTGCTTCACTTTCACTACAACCAAGATAAATATCACCACTAATATATTTATTAATATTCTTTAAATAAGAATCTGTACGATTTACTAAACTAATAATTTGTTTTGCTTGTTCCTTAAATAATCTGCCTTCTTCTGTTAAAGATAAAGAACGCGTTGTACGATTAAATAATGTTATCTGATATTCTTCTTCTAAATCTTTAATTTGTTTAGAAAGTGCAGGTTGTGAGACATTGAGTACTTTAGCGGCCTTGGAGAAACTTTGTTCCTGTGCAACTGTTAAAAAGTATTTTAAAACACGTATTTCCATAAAATCACCTCTAGTAAGAGTATATCACTACTTATAAATAAAAGTAATAAATATATATAATATATAAGTATTTGTAATTATAAATAATGAACTATACAATACAAATGAAAAAAAAGGAGGTTATTTATGAATGCATTATCAACATTGTTTCCTGTGTTTTTTATGATTATATTAGGTATGATTGCTCGTATAAAAGGCTTTATTAGTCCTGCACAAAAAGAAGGAGCCAATCATATTGTCTTTAATGTATTATTTCCAATACTTATTTTCAATGTTTTATTTACTGCTAAGATAGAATCATCAGCTATTTTGATTGTTTTATATGTTTTAATTGCTTTTACACTGGCTTTGGTTTTAGGCAAATGTATTACTAAGTTTACAGGTAAGGAAGTAGGACATATTTTTCCTTATTTACTAACTACTTGTGAAGGTGGAAATGTTGCATTACCTCTTTATACTTCTATTGTAGGAGTTGCTTATGCCAGTAATACAGTTATTTTTGATATTGCTGGAACAGTGATTGCTTTTATTATTATTCCTGTTTTAGTTGCCAAAGCTACATCAGGTAATACCAGTACTAAAGAATTATTAAAGACGATTTTTACGAATTCTTTTGTAATTGCAGTGATGTTAGGAGTTGTCTTAAATCTTTTAGGTGTCTATGACTTGTTAAGTCAAACTGCTTTTATTGATCTTTATACAAATACAATTCAACAAGCAACAGCTCCTATTGTGAGTCTTATTTTATTGATTATTGGTTATAATTTAAAAATCAATAAAGATACTTTAGGATCATTACTAAAGCTTGTAGGTGTAAGAATTGTCTTCTATATTTTTGTTATTGCAGGATTCTTTGTCTTCTTCCCACATTTAATGGCAGATAAGATCTATATGATGGCTGTTCTCATTTATTTCATGTGTCCAACTGGATTTGCGATGCCAATGTTGATTTCACCACTTAATAAAAGTGAAGAAGATGAAGACTTTACGGCTGCTTTCATTTCATTATTTATGGTAATTACATTGATTGTTTATACATGTGTGGTTTTATTTATTGCATAGAATGAAAATTTAATACATAAGACATAAAAATATTTTATAATAAAAATAATTTAAGGAGGAAAATCAATGAAATTTAGTGAAGATTTTTATTGGGGTGGTGCAGTAGCTGCTAACCAATGTGAAGGTGCTTGGAACGTGGATGGACGTGGAATGGCACGTACAGATGTAACGACAGGTGGAACAGTAAATACACCGCGTATGGTTACTTTTATTGATAAAGATGGGAATAAACAAAAATTACCTAACCATGGATTTAAATTACCAGAAGGAGCTCATTTTGCTGTATTTGATGATGAACTTTATCCAAACCATGATGGTATTGATTTCTATCATCATTATAAAGAAGACATTGCTTTACTTAAAGAAATGGGATTTAAGATGTTTAGATTATCAATCTCTTGGTCAAGAATTTATCCAACAGGAGAAGAAGAAAAACCAAATCAAGCTGGTTTAGATTTTTATCGTAATGTTTTTACAGAACTTAGAAATGCAGGTATTGAACCACTTGTTTCTATTTGGCATTTTGATACACCACTTGCTTTAGAAGAAAAATATGGAGATTGGTTAGATCGTAAATATATTGCCCTTTATGAAAAATACGTAACAACAATCTTTAATGAATACAAAGGACTTGTTAAATACTGGTTAACATTCAATGAAATCAATAATACAATCAATTTCTTACCAGATAATGCCAGTGATGAAGCATATCAAGAAGCTTATCAACATTTACATTATCAATTTGTCGCAAGTGCAAGAGCAGTACAAATTGGACATGAAATTGATCCTGAAAATAAAATTGGATGTATGATTTGTGGTATTACTTATTATCCATTAACATCTGATCCAGAAGATATCTTATTCAATCGTTCTAAATGGGAAAAAGGTATCTTCTATTGTGGAGATGTTCAATGTAAAGGTAAATATCCAACATTTACAAAACGTTTATGGAAGGAACATAATGTTCAATTAGATATTACTGAACAAGATTTAGAAGAACTTAAAAAAGGAACAGTAGATATGTATACTTTCTCTTATTACATGTCACAAGCTGTTACTACTCATAAAAATGATGATACAGTAAGTGGTAATATGTCATTTGGTGTACGTAACCCATATTTAGAATATTCTGATTGGGGATGGGCACTTGATCCTAAAGGATTAAGATATTATTTAGAAATGATTTATGATCGTTATGAAAAACCATTAATGGTTGTAGAAAATGGTTTAGGTGCTTATGATACTGTAGAAGAAGATGGAAGTATTCATGATAATTATCGTATTGAATACTATCGTGCACATATTGAAGAAATGGCTAAAGCTATTGAAAATGGTGTAGACCTTATTGGTTATACAACTTGGGGATGTATCGATTTAGTTTCTGCAGGTACTGGAGAAATGAGAAAACGTTATGGTTTCATTTATGTTGATAAACATGATGATGGAACTGGAACGATGGCAAGAAGTAAAAAAGATTCTTTCTATTGGTATAAAAAAGTCATTGCTTCTCAAGGAGAAGATTTAGACTAACATAGTGAGAACTATTCAATTGAATAGTTCTTTTCTATTTAATAATCGTTTTAATTAATTGCATCATAATTTCCTTATCTTCAGGTCTTGAACTCGCTACTAGGATAGTAAGTGTTGCAAGAGCATCATTATTAATTCTTTCCATGCCATTTTTATAAAGAGCGTTATTCATGTTTAAAAAGTATAAAAAGATGGTTGCACCAATTTAGACGTGGTTTTTATTTAAGAAACAATTTTTGCTTCTTTAAACGATAGTAACATGGTATTTTTAGGTTATCATTGGACAGATTGTCCACTGGTATTAAGCATAATAAAAACACTACGTAGATGTAGTGTTTCAAGATAAATTTTTAACTATTATATTTTAGATTTTGTGATGACCAAAGACTTCATTATGTATATCTTCCATTTCATAATCAATATCTGTAATGCTTTTAGCACAATCTGATAAACGATTACGAATATCATCGGAAATTTCTTTATCATTTTTATAACGTAAATGATGTTCTAATGTTGCCCAAAAGTCCATCGCAATAGTACGAATTTGTATTTCTACAGGAACCATTACTTTTTCATTCGCTAAATAAACAGGAACTTCTACAACAAGATGTAAACTACGATAACCATTTTCTTTAGGATTTTTAATATAATCTTTAATCTTTAATAAATGAATATCATCTTGTCTTAAAAGAAGATCAGACATACGATAAATATCTTTAATATAATGACAAATCACACGTATACCAGCAATATCTTCAATATTTCCTTTGATTGATGAAACTTCTACAGGAAGATTTCTTCTTTTCATTTTTTCAACAACACTATGGGGAGATTTTAAACGCCATTCCATATGATGAATAGGATTATGATCAAAACGATGATGAAATTCATCATCTAAAATTTCTAATTTTGTTCTTACTTCCTTAATACCTGCTAAATACTTTTGTTCAACGTTGACATATTCATGATAAAAATCTAAATGATCTTTCGCAAAGAAAAAATCATTCATTTCACTTTTTATTTCTTTTTGCATGATACGACTCATAAAAGTTCACTCCTTATGTTTATTTTTATTATAAACGAACATAATGAACTTGAGGTGAAGTTTATGAAAAAAATCATTATTTTTCTTTTAATTATGATGAATTTAACAAGCGTTTGTGCAGTAAATGAAACACCAAGATATAAGATCATTGGTTCTTCTTATCAACAAGAAGATATTGATGAAATGTACAAAGTAAAAGATCAACTTCTTTTAAATTATAAAAAATGGGTCAAAGGTGTTGATGATGTTTATCAAGTTTTAGCAGATCATCAAGATGATTTTAATGCAAAATATTATAATGGTCTTTATACGATTGTATTAGGTGAAGGTAAAGGTAAATCTTTAGAAGGAAAGTTACAAGTTTCTTATTGTACATCAAGTAAAGAAATTAAAAAGAAATCTTGGTTGATTAAGATGTTTTCTTAATGGTGTGTACTAATAATTATTAAGTTTGTACATACTATTATAAGGAAAGAGGTGAAGTCATTGTTGAGAGAATTTGATGAACAAGCACAAAAGGCGATTGTGGTAGCTGAAAGTTTATCTTTTGATTTTGGTCATCAAAATGTTGGAAGTGAACATTTATTGCTTTCATTATTAAAGATTCATGATAATCAATTAAAAAGATTATTACAAAAATATGATGTCAATGATGCAGCAGTAGAAGAAGATATAAAAAGGTTGTTTGGCACAAATGATGATCAACCTTTTTATATGGAATATAGTCAAAGTGTAAAAAGAATATTAGAGAGAAGTATTGAATACGCTAAAGATAAAAATCAAGATCAAGTGACTTTAAATATCTTAATTATTTCTTTATTAAAAGAAAAAGAATCAGTTGCTTATGAAATATTACAAAAATATCATGTAGATGTAGAAGAAGTTATTTATTTGTTGCAGGAAAAATCTGCTTTTGAAACACCGTTGGATCAAATACCAACACTTGTCAATATTAATAAAAAAGTGAAGACTAAAAAATATAAAATTATTGGTAGAGAAAATGAAATTGATCAAGTATGTACTATTTTATCTAAAAAAGAAAAAAATAATGTTTTGATTATTGGTGAAGCGGGTGTAGGTAAGTCAGCTTTAGTAGAAAAATTAGCAATGATGATTAATCAAGGAAAAGTAGTAGATTCTTTGAAGAATAAGATTATTTATGAACTTTCTTTATCTTCACTGGTTGCGGGTACAAAGTATCGTGGTGAATTTGAAGAGAAGTTTAAAAAGATTATTGATAAAGTAAAAGACTTGGATAATGTGATTATTTTTATTGATGAAATTCATAATGTCATTGGGGCTGGTGGAGCTGAAGGGGCAATTGATGCTTCTAATATTTTAAAGCCTTATCTTGCTAGAAAAGATATGACGGTTGTTGGTGCTACAACTATTGATGAATATTATAAACATTTTGAAAAAGATCATGCAATGAATAGAAGGTTTTCTATTGTCACTTTAAAAGAAAATACAAAAGAGGAAACATTAGAGATATTAAAAGGAATTAAAGGTTATTATGAAAGTTATCATCAAATTAAAATAGATAATGTACTTTTAAAAGAATTAATAGAATTAGTAGATTGTCATATTAAAAATAGAACTTATCCTGATAAAGCAATTGATATCTTAGATTTATCATGTGTTAAAGCTAAATTTTATCATGAAAAAGAACTTACAAAGAATAGAATTGTAGAAACAATTGAAAAGTATTTAAATATTACAATTCATCATCAAATGGATTACCAAAAATTAGAAAAACAATTAAATAAAGATATTTTAGGTCAAGAAAAAGGAATTCATCAGATGATTGAAACATTTCAACATAAACAATTACCTATCTCCTTTTTTATTTATGGACCAACAAGTTGTGGTAAAACATTAACGGCTAAATCCTTAGCTAAATATCTAAATTATCATTATTTAAAATTAGATATGAATCATTATCAAGAAAGCCATTCCCTTTATAAACTTCTAGAAACATATCATGAACAACCAAGTCTTCTTTTATCAACTTTACAAAGTTATCCACATACTGTTTTATTATTAGATCATATTGATCAAGCATGTGAAGAAATTATTCATTTATTTTCACAAATCTTAGATGATGGTTATTATGAAGATCAAGCTAAAAGAAAGATTAGTTTTGAAAATGTTGTTTTTATAATGAGTCAAACATGTACGTCATGTTGTTGTATGGGATTTAAAAAAAGTAGACAAACTAAGTATTTAAAGCATGAATTGTTTGATAAGGTTGATCAAACAATTGAATATCAACCTTTATCTAAAGAAATAATAGAAAAAATTATTCATTTACGTGAACATATTTCTATTGAGAAAATACACAATTTATTAAAAGAGGAACATGTTCCGATTAATCTATCTAAAATGATGAAACAAATTAAACAAATGTCCTAAATAAGGGCATTTGTTGTATTTTATTTACACTAAATTTTATAAAATAATAATACTTTGAAAATAAAATACATTTCCTCTAACAACTCTAGTTTCATGATATAATGACAGTATAATAATCATGAAAATAATGGAGGAAGAAAAGATGACTATTAAATTACCTAAAGATTTCTTTTTTGGTGCAGCAATGTCAGGACCTCAAACAGAAGGTGCCTGGAATGTAGGTGGAAGATTACGTTCTTATTGGGATATGTATTCTGATCAAGAAATTAATGCTTTCTTTAATAATGTGGGATCATATGTTGGAAATGATATGTACCATAAATATGAAGAAGATATTAAATTATTAAAAAGTTTAAACTTTAAATCATTTAGAACTTCTATGCAATGGACACGTTTATTAGATCAAGATGGTAAATTAAATCCAGAAGGTGCCGCTTGGTATCATAAATTAATCGATTGTGCAAATGAAAATGGAATTGATATTTTCATGAACATGTATCATTTCGATATGCCTGAATATTTAGTAAAACGTGGTGGATGGCAAAATAGAGAAGTTGTTGAAGCTTATGCGAACTTTGTAAAGATTGCAATGGAAGAATTTGGAGATAAAGTAAAATATTGGTTTACTTTCAATGAACCTATTGTAGAACCAGAACAACAATTCTTACATGGTGTTTGGTATCCATATCAAAAAGATTTTAAACAATCAATC
Organism: [Clostridium] ammoniilyticum; assembly: GCF_025566905.1. Lineage (NCBI taxonomy): Bacteria > Bacillati > Bacillota > Erysipelotrichia > Erysipelotrichales > Coprobacillaceae > Faecalibacillus > [Clostridium] ammoniilyticum. The sequence goes on along the minus strand of NZ_JAOQJR010000005.1, from coordinate 55,107 downwards.
AACGTACAATATAATATTACATTAGCTCACTGTCTTGCAGTAGCAAACTTTAGAAAATTAAAAGCAGAAGGTAAACTTTGTGAAGGTGCTAAAATTGGTATGATCAACTGTTTTGCTCCACCTTATACAAAAGAAAATCCATCTTCTGAAGATTTAGAAGCCGTACGTATGACTGATGGATTACACAACAGATGGTGGTTAGACGTTGTTGCTCATGGACATTTACCACAAGATGTTTTAGATACTGTAGAAAACGATTGGAAAGTAGAAATCAATCGTCGTCCTGGAGATGAAGCTATCTTAGCTCAAGGTAAAGTAGATTGGTTAGGATTTAACTATTATCAACCAACACGTGTACAAGCACCTGATAGTAAGTTTGATGAAAATGGTTTACCATGTATTTCTAAACCTTATATTTGGCCTGAAAGAAAAATGAATGTATATCGTGGATGGGAAATTTATCCAAAGGGAATTTATGACTTTGGTATGAAAATTAAAAAGGAATGTCCTGATTTACCTTTCTTTATTTCTGAAAATGGAATGGGTGTTGAAGGTGAAGAAAAATATATGGATGAAAATGGAACAGTTCAAGATGATTATCGTATTGAATTTGTTAGAGATCATTTAGAATGGATTGCTAAAGCTATTGAAGATGGTGCTAACTGTTTAGGATATCATTATTGGGGTGTTATTGATAACTGGTCATGGTGTAACGCTTTTAAAAATAGATATGGGTTTATTCGTGTATGCTTAGATGATGGTTATAAACGTAAAGAAAAGAAATCAGCTGCATGGATTAGAGAAGTTGCTAGAACAAACGAATTTGAATAGTAATAAGGTGTCTACCAAGTGTAGGCACTTTTATTTTTGTCTATAAGAATGAAGTTAAATAAAACATGGAAGATATATTAAAAAGGCTAGAAAAGTATTACCATAAATACATCCGCGGGACATTAAATATAAATCAATTTATATTTAATGTTTTTTTTGCGGAAATTGGAGGTTTGAGCGCTTTTTCAAATGCGGAAATTGGAGGTTTGAGCGCTTTTTCAAATGCGGAAATTGGAGGTTTGATGATTGATACAAATGCGATTTTTGGATATACTATGTTTATAGGAGGTATAAATTCATGTTCAAAAGAAAAATATATAATAAAATTAAAGAATGGAAAGATACTTCACAAGGTAAAACAGCTTTATTGATAGAAGGGGCCAGACGTATAGGAAAGTCTACAGTTGTTGAGGAATTTGCTAGAAATGAGTACAAGAGTTACATTCTTATTGATTTTTCTATTGCTTCAAATGAAGTTAAAGAAATGTTTGAGGATATGTCAGATTTAAACTATTTCTTTCTACAATTACAGTTACATTATCATGTGGAACTTGAAAATAGAAATTCAGTTATTATTTTTGATGAAGTTCAGTTATGTCCAAAAGCAAGACAAGCTATTAAATTTTTAGTTAAAGATGGTCGTTATGATTATATAGAAACAGGTTCTCTTATTTCTATAAAGAAAAATGTAAAAGATATTTTAATTCCAAGTGAGGAAAGAAAACTTCAAATGCATCCAATGGATTATGAAGAATTTTTATGGGCTTTAGATGATAAAACAACAATGAGCTTGTTAAAAATGACTTTTGATAATAAAAAGAAATTAGGGGATCAATTAAATAGAAAACTTATGAGAAGTTTTAGACTTTATATGCTTGTTGGTGGTATGCCACAAGCTGTTAATGAATATATACAAACAAATAATTTTAAAAAGGTAGATGATATTAAAAGAGATATTATTAATCTTTATGAAGATGATTTTAGAAAAATTGATTCTACTGGAAGACTTGCACTTTTGTTTGAAGCGATTCCTTCCCAATTAAACAAAAATACGAAAGGTTTTCAGACAAAGAAAATATTAAATTCTTATAAAACAGAAGATACAACAATTCTAAGTTTAATATCAGAATTAAAAGATTCCAAAACAATATCAGTTGCTTATCATGCTAATAATCCTGAAATAGGTCTTTCTGCATATAAAGATTTAAATCTATTTAAACTTTATATGGCAGATACAGGCTTGTTTGTAACCTTACAATTTAAAGATAGAGATTTTACAGAAAATACAATTTATGAAAAATTACTTAATGATAAGTTATCTACAAATTTAGGATATCTTTATGAAAATGTTGTTGCTCAAATTCTAACAGCTAATGGACATGATTTATTTTATTATACTTTTAAAAATCTTGAACAAAAACGTAATTATGAAATTGATTTTATCATCTCTAAAAAGAATAAAATATGTCCAATAGAGGTTAAATCTTCAAATTATAAAAAACATACATCAATTGATGAATTTTATAAAAAATACTCATCAAGAATTTTAGAAAGATATATCATTCATACAAAAGATGTATCTAAAGATCAAGATATACTATGTTTACCAATTTATTTAACACAATTTATTTTATAAAAAATGATAATTTATGAGTGTATTTTGTAAAAGACTCACTATTTTTTGAAAAAACAGTGAGTTGTATGTATAGAAAATCACTAAATTTAAAAAAAAACAGTGAAAAATAATTAATAGATACTTTATTAATGAGATATTTTTCTCATCTAAAAATGAAAGAATATTAGCGGATTATATTTTAAAACATCCAGAAGATGTTTTAAAAATGTCATCTAAAGATCTTGGAAAAGCTTGTTTTGTTTCTACAGCAACGGTTTATCGTTTATGCGATGAATTAAATCTTGCGGGATTTTCTGACTTAAAAATAAAGATTACTAGCTCTTTAAATGATTATCTAAAAAGTAATGGAGACTTTAATTTTGATTTTCCTGTTAATCCTTATCAAACGCATTATGAAATTGTTCATAAAATCAAAGAAGATTATGAACAAACCCTTAATCTTACGGCTAATCTTTTTAGTTTAGATCAATTAAGACTCATTGCTTCCGCAATGAAAAAAGCTAAAGTGATTGATATTTATACGTCGGCAGGAAATATTAATTTTGCTTTAAATTTTCAATTTCAAATGAAAGAAATAGGAATTGATGTGAATGTTCCAATAGATGAATACCATCAAAGATTAACAGCAGCAAGTAGTAATCAAGAACATCTAGCAATCGTGATTACTTTTGGCGGAAGAGGTATTTTGTCAGATATACTACCTCGTATTTTAACTAAAACAAAAACCCCATCGTTTTAATATCTTCTTATGATTATAACTTTAAAGAAGTAGAGGCAGATTATCAATTATATATTTCACCTTATGAAAATCACTATAAAAAGATCTCTTCATTTTCAACAAGATTATCACTTCTTTATATTTTAGATGTTTTATATAAATGTTATTTTGAATTAGATTATCAAGAAAATATAGATAAGAAACTTATATATTATCATAATATTGTTGAAGGAAGTATTAAATGAGAAAAGAATTCTAAATAATAAATGTAAAAAGAGAATTTTTGAGAAAAAAATTCTTTTTTTTATCTCTAAATTCTTTCAAATAAAAAGATTTTCTATGATATTTCTAGGAGGGATTTTTATGAACGTAAAAGCAATTATGTGTGATATAGATGGAACACTTCTTTCAAGTGATGGAGTGGTTGCACCTAAAACAGTAGAAATGATTAAAAAAGCAAGAGAACAAAGAATATTATTTGGTTTATCAACAGGAAGAGATGTTAATAGTATTCAAACTTTATTAAAATCATGGGGAATTGATGGTTTAGTCGATATGATTGTAGGTACTGGTGGTGCTGAAATCTACGGCTATACTTTAGATCTTGAAAAAGCACAATATCCATTAGATGGAAGATTAATTAAAAGTATTATTAAACATTATGAAGATATGGATTGTAACTTTGCAATTCCTGAAGATGGGGTTTTATTTGTGCCTAAAGATGATGAACATATTCAAATGTTATCAAAGGCAGTTAAAATTCCTTATCAAGTGGTTAATTATGATGAATTCTTACAAAATTCAAAACCTAAACTAATTATTATTTGTAAACCAGAGGATATGGATAAAATCATTGAAAGATCAAAAACATTCCATAGTGATGAATTTAAATCATCATCTCTTAAAACAGCAAGTGTACTTTATGAATATATGGATCCAAGAGTCTCTAAAACAGCAGGACTTATTGAAATCTTAAAACTCCATCATATAGATCTAAAAGAAATTGTGACTTTTGGAGATGCTGATAATGTCTACGATATGACTTTACATGCCGGTGTTGGTGTCGTTATGGCTAATGGGAGTGATAAAACAAAAAGTGTGGCTGATTATATTGCTGATGATAATGATCATGATGGTATTGAAAAATTTATTTTAGGAGAACAAAAATGGGTAAAGTTATTTTTATTGATATTGATGGAACATTATTAGATTATGAAAACAAATTACCTGCTTCAGCCGATAGAGCTATCAAAGAAGCAAGAAAAAATGGACATCGTGTTTATATTTGTACAGGACGTAGTGAAGTCGAAGTTTATGATTATATTTGGGATATTGGTCTAGATGGGATGATTGGTGGAAATGGCTCTTATGTTAAAGATGAAGATACTGTTGTCATGCATCAATTGATTACCCTTGAACAATGTAAACATATTGTAGATTGGTGTCATTCTAGAAATTTAGAATTTTATCTAGAAAGTAATAATGGTTTATTTGCTTCTAAAAACTTTGAAGAAAAAGGAAATCCAGTGATTAAAGTATATTATCAAAGAAAAGAAAATGCCAGTGAACAAACTGTACGCACAGTTTTCCCTGAAATGATTTATGGTGGTGAACTATACCGAGATGATTGTAATAAAGTGAGCTTTATTTTAAATAGTTATCAAGATCATTTAGATTCAATTAAAGAATTTCCTGATTTAAAACCTGGTACTTGGGGTGGCGCTGGAGAAATTGCTTTATTTGGTGATTTAGGTGTTAAAGGCATTGATAAAGCGCATGCCATTGATGATGTATTAAATCTTTGTTAAAAGTTTTTGCACAAGCAAAAGCTTTTTTGTTTGACATCTTTTCTTTAATAGAGATATGCTTATGTTAAGTAGAGGGTAAAAAAATGGAAATAGAATTAATACAAGACGGTAAAGGCGTTGATTATAATAAGTATCGAGATGTAATAGAGAATGTGAAAGAATCTCTTTTTAGAAGAAATATGGGTAAAGAAACAAAGGAATGGATATATATAAGTAATTTTGTAGGTATTCTTTTTGATAAAAATCGTTTGATTTTATCTTTACCAAAATCAGTTATTATTAAAGAGGATGTTGATAAAGAAACGTTACTTTATAAATATGCAAGATTATTTGATTTATATTTTATGGTTAATGAAAAAAAGTGTGATTTGATAAATAAGTATGAGTCTATTGAAAATTGGTGTAATCAAGCAATAAAAGAAAATAAAACAACAACAATGACTCAAGAAATCATCACTTTTAAATTTGAAATGGTTTTTGAATGGATGATAGGAGAATTCTTTCATAATCAAATAAGTATTCAAAAAGGCGATGTTCTTTTTAATAGTCAATTATTAGATAAAGAAATAAATATTAATGATACAAAATATAATACTTATCATTGGAATGCGATAGGCAAACAAAAAAGAGATCATAAACAAAAACAAATTGTCAAAGAAAGAGAAAGTGTTTTTATCAATCAAAATAAAAAGAATATCCCAGATATCGTTTGTGAAAAAATCCTAGAAAATCCTAAATATGAAAGACCACAAAAAAGTTGTTGTATACTTGATGCTAAATATTATGGATGGGATTATGAAAAAGAAGCTTACTATTTACCAAGAAACCTAGACATTTATAAACAATTTTTCTATCAGGAACAATTTCAGCGTATTTATGAAAAGGAAAATGAGACGAATGTAGGTGTTTATAATTTTCTTGTGTTACCTGATTATCTAGGAGATACAAAGGATACAAAATGGGGAATTATAAGACAATGTGCGGTTATAGAATTTGATTATCATCAAAATCAAAAGATTGCTGTTTTACAAGTAGATATTGAGAAACTTGTGGATTTTATTTATAGTGGATTGGATATGAAAGAAGATGTACTTTCTGTTTTTTTAGGTAATAATCGTGTTGTACCGATGATTTATGGTAATGAAAAAGTCTAACTTTAAGCTAGACTTTTTATTTCCATAATTTTTCTGGATAAATACCTTGTTCAATAAGTTCATTAATAGAATCTTGGACTATCTGCTTATCTTCTGGATAAGTAACACCAAACCATTTATCAGTTGTTTCTAATACTTTTACTGAAGCTCTGTTTGTTTTAATTAATTGATCAACAATAATAGGTAATAAATATTCTTTAGTAAGTTCATCTCCACTATCATCTAATAAGAATTCTTTAAAACCATTTTCAAGATAATCAATAAAACAAGGATAACCAGCCCACATATTCATCGAAACGCGGTTATTTTCTTGAATGATGTCTTTGCTTTCTTCTGTATCACAATCAATTGCTCCTTGATTGTTTCTAATAATCCCTTTAGTTTCAATCACTCTATGTAAATAACCCGCTTCATCTTCTACACAAATACCACGAGTAACTGTTCCATTATCACTTAAAGTATTTTTTAAGATAAAACCAGCCATGGCCATGGTAAACTCACTATTTCTATGACTATCTTCAATTAAAAAATCATGAAGTTTTTTAAAAGCAACTTTTCCATAATAATCATCAGCATTAATAATGACAAAAGGTTCATTAACAATCCCTTTACAAGCTAAAATAGCTTGACCAGTTCCCCAAGGTTTTACTCTTCCTGTAGGTACACTACATCCTTCAGGAACATTATTAATTTCTTGGAAAACATATTCAACTTGAATGTGTTTTTCAATGCGATTACCAATAACTTCTTTAAATTCTTTTTCGATGTCTTTTCTAATAATAAAAACGACTTTATTAAAACCAGCTTCAAGAGCATCATAAATGGAATAATCCATAATGATTTCATCATGAGGACCAATTTTTGCAAGTTGTTTAATTCCTTTTCCATAGCGTGAACCAATTCCAGCCGCCATAATAATAAGTGTTGTATTCATAAAATTCTCCTTTGTCTAAGTTAGATTATATCATATTTCTAGAAATATCTATGTAAATTTTATTATTTTATCACGGTGTGATAAAATAATCATGAGGTGAAAAATATGAACTATAGTTTAATTCTTTTATGTGCTGGAAGTGGCAAAAGAACAGGTTTGAAATATAATAAAATTTTTTATAAAATAAATAATCAAACTGTTTATGAAATGAATATTTCTCATTTTTTAGAGGATAATAGATGTAAACAAATTATTGTTGTAACGAAAGAAAATGAAATAGATGATATAAGAACATTAGTTAATGATTCAAGAATTGAGTATGTTTTTGGTGGTAAAGAAAGACAAGATAGTGTTTATGAAGGTTTACAAAAAGTAAAAGAAAATCATGTCTTTATTCATGATGGAGCAAGACCTTATGTAAGTAAACAAAGTATTAATGATTTAGTTGAATGTTTAAAAACATATGATGCTGGGTTATTAATGGTTCCTTGTAAAGATACTATTAAAGAAGTTAAAGAGGGTATTGTTGTTAAAACTTTAAAAAGAGAAACTTTGATGCAGGCTCAAACACCACAAGTATTTAAAAGTGAAGATATTAAGGTGGCTTATCAAAAGGCAAAAGATGAAGGATATGTTGCGACTGATGATAGTCAATTATTTGAAAGATATATAGATAAGGATATTAAGGCAGTATTAGGAGATTATAGTAATTTAAAAATTACAACACAGGAAGATTTAAAATGAAAGGTAAGCATATTAGAAAAGAGAAAAAGAGTATAGTTTGGATTTTAATTGCTTTATTTGTTTTAATAGGAGTTATTTTTGGATATTTTCATTTTAAATCTGATGATCAAGAAGATTTAAGTCAATATGAAACAATTGTAGGAACAATTAAAAATGTGGGTGATGAAACATTATTGATAGAAACAAATGATCATCAAAAGTATTTAATTTCTATTGCGGGAGCAATAGAGTCTAATAAAGGTCTTATCAAAGGAAATAGAATATATATTTACTATGAAGGAACATTAGATATAAAAAATAAAGATATCCAAAGTATAAAAGTAAAATCATATAAAGTATTGGAGTAATAAACCTAGAACAATACCTATTAAAGAAGGTATTGTTTCTTTTTTATTTTCAATATTTATATTTTCTTTTTCATCTACTAACATCCATATAGAAACAAAAAACAAATCTACCCACATATCAAGATATTCAAAAGTCTTACCCACAATAAAAGTAAAAAATGTATATAAAATAGTTTTTAAATACTTTTTTAAATATTCTTTAAATAAGGGAGAATATTTAAAAAGTTTATTAAGATATTTTTGAATAAAAGAAAAATCATTTTTGATTAAATAATGAAATAAAATCATAAAAAATATCCAAAATAAAAATAATAGATAATTCATAATATCACCTCAATATAGCATATGAAAAAAATATGCCTATAAAGGGGTAAAATTACATAAAATAATCATTTTATTATTGCATAAAAGTAAACAATAAGATATAATGGACGAGCATGTAAAGATTATTTTACTGCCTGCTTACTAAAAAGTAAGCCAAAAGACCATAGGAGGTAAAAGAGATGAATAAATATGAAATTATGTTTATTGTAAAACCAGATGTTGAAGAAGAAGCTAGAAATACTTTAATTGAAAACTTCAAATCAATCTTAACTGCTAACGGTGGTTCAGTTGATAATGTCAACGAATGGGGATTACGTGATTTCGCTTACGAAATTAAAGATTACACAAAAGGTTACTATGTTGTAGTTGATGTAACTTGTGCACCAGCAGAAATCGCTGAATTCGAACGTTTATCAAGAATCAACGCTTCAGTTTTACGTCACTTAACTCTTCGTAAATAATTAGGAGGCATTTGACGATGATTAATAGAGTTGTTATGGTTGGTAGAATGACTCGTGATCCAGAACTTAGAAGAACTGGAAACGGGGCTGCAGTTACAAGTTTTACGTTAGCGTTAAATCGTAACTATAACTCTGCAGATGGGCAACAAGCTGATTATATTTCATGCGTTGTATGGAATAAAGTCGCTGAAAATGTTGCACAATATTGTGCAAAAGGATCTTTAGTAGGAGTTGAAGGTAGACTTCGTTCTAGATCTTATGATAATGCTCAAGGACAACGCGTATACGTTACAGAAGTTGTTTGTGACTCTGTTCAATTCTTAGAAACAAGAGCTCAAAGAGAAAGAAACCAAAGTTCTATGAACCAAGGTATGATGAATAATCAATATTCTCAACCTGCTCAACCACAAACAGATAATTTCCAAGATATGCAAACAGTTGAATTAGAAAAAGATTTTGATAATTCATTTAATATCATGGAAGACGATATTCAATTTTAGAAAAGGAGTATATGAACATGGCTTTTAAAAGACAAAGAATGGGTAGAAGAAAAGTTTGTTATTTTACAAAAAACAAAATTACTTACATCGATTATAAAGATGTTGAATTATTAAAAAGATTTGTTTCAGCTAACGGTAAAATCATTCCTAGACGTGTAACTGGAACTTCTGCTAAATATCAAAGACAATTAGCAGTAGCTATCAAACGTGCTAGACAAATGGGATTATTACCATACGTTGGTGAATAATTTTAAAGAGTATAATTATTTATAAAAAATAAAGCTCATAAATGCTAGAAAACATAGTGTTTATGAGCTTTTCGTATTTATTTTTAACATCCTCTCATACGCCATATTTGGTCTGTACAATCTTCGATAGTAAGAGAAGCTTTATTTTCAATGAAATTTAAAAAGTATTTTCATTTAAGTTTTCTTGTTCTAATGTTCCCATAATTCCAGCCATGCTGATACGATCAATGCCAAAATCATTCAATAAGTGAATTATTTTTCGTTGAGTTTCATTTATTTTTTTATGTTTTTTACCTCCTAACTCATTGCTAAATCTATCTAACCATTCCTCATAATTGTTGATTTTAGTATGGATGATAGGATCATAGTTTTCAATATAAATTTAAAACAAATAATAAAGAAAGTTGTTTTTGAATAGAGGACATTTCATAAAAGTCCTCCTAATATTATCTTTATATAGTACATATGTTGAATCTCCTTTCAACATATATATTCGCTAGAAAATAATAAACAAGAAGAATATAAAGAAGAAAAACCTGCCAAAAGAATCTATCAAAGATTAAAAGAAGTAAGTGAAGTAGACTATATACGCTTTGAATTAGAAGAAAAAGAAACACATATCTTTGATAGTAAAGTAGGTGGTGCTTATTATGTGCCTAGAGATCAAAATCTTCCAGTAAATCAAAAAACGGGAGCACCTTTATATTTATTAGCACAAATAAATTTTGAACAAATACCTCATATAAAAGATTTTCCAGAAAAAGGATTACTTCAAATCTTTATTAGTGGAGATGATGGCGTTTATGGATTAGACTTTGATAATGAATATAGTCAATCAGGGTGGTGTTTACGTTATTTAGAAGAAGTACCAAAATTAGTAGATGAATCAAGTATTTATAAGTTTCAATATAGCGAAGATACAGAACTTCCATTAGAAAAAGATACAACTTTTTTATTAAAGGCTCATTTAGATAAACAAGTCATCACAATGAATGATATTCACTTTGATAAAGTTGTTGATACTTATTTAGATGAAAACTTAAAAGAAGTCATGCAAGATGATGAGGTAATGGATGAATTAAATGATTTGTTTATCTTGATTCCTTGTCAAATAGGAGGATATCCTTTCTTCACACAATATGATCCTCGTCAAGAAGATAGTAATGAAGTATTGTTATTTCAACTTGATTCACAAGATCATATTTTATGGGGCGATTCAGGTGTCGGTAATTTCTTTATTTCAAAAGAAGATTTAAAAAATAAAGATTTTAGTCATGTTCGCTATTATTGGGATTGTTATTAGATGCATATTGTTTGCTTAATAGAGAAAAATAGTTTATATTATAAATAGGAATAATTACTATTTATAGAAAAGAGGAAAAGGCTATGAATCAAAAATTTTATATTTGTAAACACTGTGGAAATGTGATTGAAAAAGTAGAAGATAAAGGAGTCCCTGTGGTATGTTGTGGCGAAGTTATGAAAGAGCTTCAAGCAGGAATTGAAGATGCTGCATTTGAAAAACATATTCCTGTTTATACAGTGGAAGGTGATACCGTTCATGTATTTGTTGGAGAAGTAGAACATCCAATGACAGCAGAACATTGGATTGAATGGGTTTCTTTGAAAACAGATAAAGGTATTCAAAGAAAATATCTAAAACCAGGAGAAAAACCAAGTGTTGATTTTAAAATCTTAGAAGGTGAAGAAGTAGAAGAAGTGTATGCTTACTGTAATCTTCATGGATTATGGAAAAAATAATGAAGCTATAAAAAGACCAAAAATGGTCTTTTTATATGTATTCTATTAACAGTTCAATTATAATTATCATTTGATAAATAGTTTTTAGTATATTAATTCTTAATAACATCTAAATAGATAATGGTAAGCTTGTTGTTCAATTTATGACATATGCTTATATACCAAATGTTATTATTCAAATGATTATGACTTTTTTAACAAAATCAGTTACAACAATGGCATTTATTATGATTAATATGAAAGTTATTGCAACTATTATTGATGGAACGCACCAAATGAGTGCTTTATCAATTGTTTCAACATTCAAAAGTTTTAGTTCGATTATTTTCCAAGCTATTGCAGGTTATTTGATTGATTTATATTCATATCAATTTTTCTTTGGTTTCCTTTTTATTTGTGCAACCGTTGGTTTAGTATTATGTATGCTTTATAAAATACCAAGTGGGAATGAACATCGTTTATTTGATTAAAAAGAGCTTCGAATTGAAGCTCTTTAAAATGGATCCTGTAAAACGGACACAAGAAAAAAAGTACTTTAGTGCTTAGTCCAGTAACAAAATGTCAATAGTTTTTTAATCACTTTTTCAAAAAAAGGCAAAAAAAGAGCGTATAGATTATCTCCATACGCTCTAAACGGGAAGTTGTAAATATCATTTTACATTTTTATATGAAATCACAATATGACTTGGTGCAAATAATACTGATGCAATAATCAATAGCACTGACCTACTCATAATCCCACTAAACAAGAACAACATTGAAGGAATAATAGAAAGTGCTAATGCTCTGAAAACGCTGTTTTTCTTAAAACATATAATCCAAATAGCACAATAAAGCATTACCAATATGGTATCTACAATCAAATATAGTACAAATGCTTCGTCAGACCACCACCCGAACCAAGTTCCCGGAATATTGATTATCATGAATCCGAAACAACCCAATCTCCCTACTTGTTCTGTGACCTCAACATATTTATTGTTCCACTTATTATCAAATCCATCTTTGCACTTAATCGCAAATACAACATTGGGTATCATAATGACTGCAATAAAAATCAGCCCAAAAACATTAAACCATTCCATATTATCTACCATCACAATCTTCGATTTTCTCAATTCTCCAAACTTGAATTTTCAAATTAGTCTTTGCAAATAACCTTTGAACCTTCACCGTCAATTACAATTCCTTGACGGTTGTTAATTGGGTATAGATTCAAATCCGAAAACTCAGTCATTATTTTCTCGGTAACTTTCTTAAATGGTGCTGTAAGATAATGCGGAAGAACATAGAAATCAATCAAATCAAGCCCTGCATCATCTTCTTGTGAGTAGTCCTTCGGCTTTTCATCCATTTGCTGGATATATTGGATGCTTGGAGCGCATATAATTGCGCCTGCCGACTCGCCGATCATCAATTTTCCATTTGCCAATTCCTTTTTCAGCAGCCCATCAGTTCCCGTTTTACGGAGCCAGTCCATAAGAAAAAAAGAATTTCCGCCGGTAAAATATATCACATCTGAATCTTCAAAAACAGACTGTATCGTTGAATAAGCCTCCGTTGAAATATCAATTTCAGTTACGATTGCTCCCAACTTTTTGAATAATTTTCGAGCCGAGCCGACATAACCGGTGTAGCCTTCACGCAGTGAAGCTGTTGGAATAAATGCGACTTTCTTATTTTCAATTTCTTCCTTTATCAGACTTCCTACACTTGAAAAATGCGAACATAAAAATAGTTTCATCAATATTCTCCTTTATAAATTCCGATTTGTTACTCACAGGATATCATATTTTTTCTTCAATTACATCCACCTAATTTTAATACACTGCCTGTCGACTTGCTTCTGTAACCAGCATCCAGTTTCGTAGGCTACCTATATATATTCTTTTCATTTTTACTTGCAAAAAGCCTTGTGATCGCAGCACTTTTTTATCGTAAAAAGCGTTGATAATCCAGAATTACGCTTCCAATTGAAGATGGAGATTTAGAAATTATTAAAGAAGGTACGGTTGAATTCTTATCATTCTCTTACTATATGTCACAAGTTGTAGCTTCTAATCCAGAAGATTATGAAGGAGCAGGTGGTGGAAACTTATCGCTTGGTATTTAAGTGCATCTGACTGGGGATGGAAAATTGATCCAACAGGACTTAGAAATGCATTAAACAGACTCTATGATCGTTATCAAATGCCATTATTTGTTGTAGAAAACGGTTTAGGAGCATTTGATACAATTGAAGAAGACGGATCAATTCATGATACTTATAGAATCAATTATTTAAGAGATCATATTAAAGCTATGGATGCAGCTGTTAATGAAGATGGTGTTGACTTAATGGGATATACTATGTGGGGATGTGTTGATTTAGTTTCAGCTTCTACAGGAGAAACAGCAAAACGTTATGGTTTTGTTCATGTTGATAAATACGATGATGGTACTGGAGATTTATCAAGAAGAAGAAAAGATTCATTCTATTGGTATAAAAAAGTAATAGAATCTCATGGAACTGATTTAGATTAAAAAATAACCCGTGGGTCATAAGACTTACGGGTTTTTAATAATCATAATATTGATCTATTTTATCAATAAGTTCTTTATATTTTTTCTTATTTTCTTTAAGCATCACAACATAATAAGTGACATGGGCTTCTTCTTCATCAATTGGCAAAATAATACGATCAGACATCTTTCCTTCTCTTTTAATAGAAAGATTAGAAGTATAAGAAGGAAGAGTAGAAGCTTTCACGATTTCATTAAAAGTAAAACGTTCTTCTTGTAATAAATATTTTGTTTTTGGTGTTTTTTGCATATGTAAATCATGCCAAAAACCAATATTTGAATAAAGTAACATGGTTTGTCCATCTAAATCATGAAACTTAATAGTTTTTTTCTTTGTAAGAGGATGATTTAAAGGCAATGATAATAATAAGTCTTCTTCTACATAAGGAATACAAACATATTGAGAGTCATCAACTTGTTCAGGTGTAATAATTAGTTGATACTCTTTTTCTTTTAATTTTGTAATTAAATCTTTTTGATTAATGACAGCTGTTTGAATTGTTATTTGAGGATAAAGTTCTTTAATTAAAGGTTCAATATCCCACATAGGTGCAGGAGAACAAGTTGCAATAGAAATACGATGAAATGATTGATCATAATCTTGTACATCATTTATCATTGTTTGAATACTTTTAATGATTTTTTGAGCATGCTTAACAGCTAATTCACCATTTTTATTAAGAACAATTTTATTTTTATAATGATCAAAGAGTTCTACTCCTAAATCACTTTCTAATCTTTGCATAGAGCGTGAAAGGGCTGGTTGTGAAATTAATAATTCTTTGGCAGCTTTAGAAATTGTTTTATTTTCAGCAATATAAATAAGTTGTTCAAGTTGATTAAGTTCTATCATATAATGACCTCCTACTATGCGTTTAAATTATAGCACATTTCTTTATTGGTATTGTACTTTTAAGTAATAAAAAAATAAAATATGTATGTAAAAAGGAGAAACTAAAAAATGAAAACATGGTTAATTACAGGATGTTCAAGTGGTATTGGAAAAGGAATTGCGAAAGCTGTTTTAGAAAGTGGGGATCAAGCAATTGTTACAGCAAGAAATAAAGATAAAGTGATGGATATTGTAGAAGCTTATCCAGAAACGGCTTTAGCTGTTTCTTTAGATGTATGTAGTCAAGATAGTATTAAAAACGCTGTAAAAGAAGCATACGATAAATTTGGAACAATTGATGTTCTTGTTAATAATGCAGGATATGGTTATCGTAGTGCTGTAGAAGAAGGAGAAATCGAAGCAGTTCAAACTTTATATCAAACTAATTTGTTTGGACCAATTGAATTAATTAAAGCCGTTCTTCCTAAAATGAGAGAACAAAAATCAGGCTATATTTTAAATGTGACTTCGATTGCAGCCGCAAGATCCGCTGTAGGTTCAGGATATTATGCTTCAAGTAAAGCAGCCTTAGAATTACTTACAAATGGTTTAATGAAAGAACTAGCTCCATTAGGAATTAAAGCAATGGTTGTTCAACCAGGAGCTTTTAGAACAAGATTCTATGATGGTGAATCTTTACAAGGAACAAAAGCTCAAATTGGTGATTATGAAGCAGTCGTAGGTAAATCAAGACCAGGTAACTTTGAAAACAAACATCAACAAGCAGGTGATCCAGATAAAGCTGGTAAAGTCATTGTAGATGTTGTGCATAATGATGATTTACCAGAAATTTTAACTTTAGGTAAAGCAGCCGTAACAGCAGTTAAATCAACTTTAGAAGCAAAAATTGCAGAATTAGATAAATGGGCTGAAGTATCAGCTTCATGTGATTATGAGGAAGGAAAGTAGAAAGATGAAAAGAGTAAGACTTGGAAAAACAGATATGTATGTTAATGCGATTGGACTAGGATGTATGGGATTAACTCATGCCAGTGGACTTCCAACGCCTAAAGAAGAAGCAGTAGAAATTTTAAGAAAAGCACATGACATGGGATATGATTTCTATGATACAGCTGAATGTTATACAGGAGTTAATCCTGATGGAAGTACAGCTTATAACGAAGAAGTTGTTGGTGAAGCTGTTAAACCATTTAGAAAAGATATTATCTTATGTACTAAATTTGGTGTTAAACATATGGGTGATCACCTTGAATTTGATAGTTCACCAGAAACAATTAGAAAATCCTTAGAAGGATCATTAAAGAAATTACAAACAGATTATGTTGACGTTTATTATCAACATCGTATTGATCCTAAAGTAGAACCAGAAGTTGTTGCTGGTGTGATGAAAGAATTAATTGAAGAAGGAAAAATTAAAGCATGGGGTATTTCTGAAACAAATGAAGAATACTTAAGACGTGCTCATGCTGTATGTCCTGTAACTGTTATTGAAAACAGATATTCAATGATGGCTAGATGGCATGAAAATTTAATGCCTGTATGTAAAGAATTAGGAATCACTTATGTTGCTTTCTCTCCTCTTGCTAATGGGGCACTTACAGGAGCTTATCAATCTAAAAAAGCTTTCGGTAGTGGTGAACAAGACTTTAGACCTGATATGCCTCAATACAGTGAAGAAGGAATTAAAAAGACAAATGAATTATTAGAAGTTGTCTCTCAAATTGGTGAAAAACATCATGCTACAAATGCACAAATGTCACTTGCTT
Source organism: [Clostridium] ammoniilyticum (assembly GCF_025566905.1). Classification (NCBI taxonomy): domain Bacteria; kingdom Bacillati; phylum Bacillota; class Erysipelotrichia; order Erysipelotrichales; family Coprobacillaceae; genus Faecalibacillus; species [Clostridium] ammoniilyticum. Next base: position 38,460 of record NZ_JAOQJR010000005.1, on the reverse strand, counting down.
GGATGATTAATAAATATGATTTCATTATTCCAATTCCAGGATCAAGAAAACTTGATAGACTTCAATCTAACTTTGAAGCAGGTAATGTTGAATTAAGTCAAGAAGAAGTTAAAACAATTGATGATAAATTAAATACAATGGAATTTAAAGTATTTGGAGGTCATTAATGATTCAATTAGATAAAAGGGAAGCTTTTCCCTTTTCTTCTAATCCTTTTGGATTGGTTTATGAAAATGCTATAACTGAAAATAAAGAAAATGAAGTTCAAATACATCCAATTACTTATCAATTAAATGGCATAAAAATTGCTTCTAATATCTATACACCAAAAAACCATAGTAAAGATAAACGATATCCTGCTATTGTTATCGCTGTTCCTAATGGAGCAGTTAAAGAACAAGCAGCTGGACTTTATGGACAAAGACTTGCTGAAAAAGGATATATTACAATTGTCTCTGATTGCATGTTTTTTGGTGAAAGTGAAGGAATGCCAAGACAACAAGATATTCCTTATTATCGCATAGAAGATATTAGAGGGATGATTGATGTTATCTTCTCATTTCCTGGCGTTGATTCACAACGTATCTATGGTTTAGGTATTTGCGGTGGAGGAGGCTATCTGCTTTCATGTGGACAAATGGATAAACGTTTAAAGAAAATAGCTACTGTCTCTATGTTTAATACGGGAGCGGTTAGACGTGAAGGCTTTCAAAACAGCCAAGTTGATACCGTGTTAAAAAGACTTCATGAGGTTGCTTCTATTCGAGAAAAAGAATTAAATGAAGATACTTTGATTTATAATGCGAATATGACAGAGATGAAACCAGAAGTAGGGCATCAATTACCAATTGAAATGTATCGAGAAGGTTATGAATATTATGTAGAAACACATTTTCATCCTAATAGTCATTCATGTTTTTTACAAAGAAACTTGATGGATTTGATGGTTTATGATCCAGTTCAATTTATGTATCTTCTTGATCAACCATTATTAATGATGGTTGGAGATCATGCTGATACAAATTATATGAGTGAACAAGCTTTTGAACTAGCGATTACGACAAAAGAAAAAGAACTTTATTATCTTAAAGATGCAACCCATATACAAACGTATTACAAAGAAAGTGTTGTAAAAGAAGCAATTGAAAAATTAGATATATTTTATAAATAAAGTTGGTGAAAAAATGCAAAAAGCAATTATTGTTTGTCTAAGCAAACAAAAAGATGAAATCATAAATCTATTACAACTTAATGATTATTCTTTTGAACCCTTATTATCAAATGAACAACTTTATTTGATAGGTGATATCGAAGAATATCAAATTAATTTATTAATTAATATTATTAAACACTATAAAATTATTAGAAATGAAACACAATTATATATAAGTTATAGGGAGATATAAAAATGAGTATTTTATTTATTAATGGAAGTCCTAATAAAAATGGAAATACTGTAAGACTTACTAAAAAATTCTTAAAAGATCAAGAATTTAAAACATTAAATCTAGTTGATTATAAAATCTACAGTTATGGTCAAAACTTTGAAGATGATCAATTAGATGAAGTTATTGAACAAATGAAAAAAGCAGATACAATTGTTATTGGTTCACCACTTTATTGGCATAGTATGTCAGGAGCTATTCGTAATATTTTAGATCGTTTTTATGGTTATGTAGATGAAAGTTTATTACAAGGAAAAGATATGTATTTTGTTTTCCAAGGATATGCACCTACAAAGGAACAATTAGCTGCTGGTGAATATACAATGAGTCGTTTTGCTAAACTATATGGTATGAACTATAAAGGGATGATTACTGAATAAAAAGACTATAAAGAAACCTAGCTTTTAGGTTTTCATTATAGCCTTTTTTATAGCTTTAAATATTTTTCAAGTTTGGTGAATTTTGGAATACATATAAAATGTTTATCAAGAAAATTTTTGAAAAAACTAATGAATGTTCCATTAAACAAAGCAACAATAATAGTTCCTATACCAATACCAACAATTCCATGAAATAAGAATAAAGACATGATAAAAGATAAAATAAGGAATGTACAATCAAAGCAAGTTTTAAATATTTTTAAAGTAATATGATATTTTTTTGATATTTCTTGAACAAAAAAATCATAGATTTGAGGATATAAATAAGATTTATAAAACATAGCGACAGCCATTGCTGAAAGTATAAAACCGATAAAAAAATAAACAATACGTAATTGAAAACATATTTCATTTTGAGTTTGAAAGAAAGGAATAATTATTTTCCAAATATCTGCCATTGTTGCATATAAAACACCTGTGATAAAAGAACTCAAATATGCCATTTTAAATTTCTTCATTAAAATACAAAAAATGATAAAAATAATTCCTTCAACAATATATTCTGCCTGACCATAAGTAAGTGAATAAACTTTTTCACTTAAAATATAAGCGGGTCCATTTATAGCAGATAACCCCATGTTTGCAATAGTCAGTAAGTCTATTGAAAATGATAAAACTAATATTGCAATTAAATACAATATCTCACTATTTATTCTTCTTTTTTTCATTTTAATCACCTCACCATGCATTATAGAAGTATTTATCAATAAAATTAAAAATGTTTCCAAATTGGAAACATTTCTAAACATGTCTACAATTGGTAGATAGTCATTTTCTTTCTATTTCAATGAGGTTCATGTATAGTTGAAGTAGGAGGTGGTATTATGGATAATGATAGATTTGCTAGAACAATAAAAAATGCAAGACTTAAAAAAGGGTACACTCAAAGTCAACTTGCTGATTTACTAAATGTCAGCAACAAAACAATTAGTAAATGGGAAACAGGAAGAGGTTATCCTGATATTACCTTACTTGCTAAAATAACGTCTGTTTTAAAATTAGACTATGAAGAACTCCTTCAAAGCAATGAATATATTATTCAAAAAAGAAAGAAAAAAAGAAAAGATATTTTTATCATCAGTATTGTTTGTTTTATTTTTACAATTACACTAATTGGTATGTATAAAGTCCAAAAACAGCAAAAATATGAAAATAATTATAATAATATCATTCAAAGATTATGCAGTGATTATTATGTAGGTGACCAATTGGCTTTAGCTTATCGTGAACCTGCTTCGTTAGTGGTTATGTATTCGGGTGGGTTGACACAAAAGAAAGTTATTCAATTTTGTGATTATTTAAATATTAATGATTTTAAAAAGATTAAAACAATTAAAACTGAACGATCATTTGATCCAACTTTTTCTTATATTAATCGTGATAATCAGGATAAACAATATGAATTTTATATTATGAGTCAAAAAGGTGATATAAAAGTAACGATTGTCATACTTAAAAATAATATCATTAAAATCCTTGATGATGAGAATCATCAAGTTCATTATTATCAAAGTCAAAATATAAATTATGAAAAACTTAATATAGATCATTTACCTTGGTAATACCAAGGTATTTTTTTATGAAAATGTTATAATTTTTGTAACATATGATACCTTTAAAAAGTATTACTAATGAAAGGAGGGTTTTGTATGGAAGAAGTGATTCAACGAGAAAAAGAACTGGTTTATCGTTTAGCTTTTAGTCAATGTCATCAAAAAGATCAAGCAGATGATATCTTCCAAAATGTGATGTATCGTTATATGAAAAGAAAACCAGTTTTTGAATCTTTAGAACATGAAAAAGCTTGGTTTATAAGGGTAACACTTAATTGTAGTAAAACATCTTTGAAGTCTTTTTGGCATAATAAAATAGATGAAATCGATGAACAAACTTATATTTTTGAAAAGCAAGAAATTGATTTGACCCCTTATTTAAATAAGCTTTCTAAAAAGTATAATGTAGTTCTTTATTTATTTTATTATGAAGGATATTCAACAAAAGAAATGGCAGAATTATTACATATCAAAGAAAATAATGTTCGTGTTTTATTAAACCGAGCAAGAAATCAATTAAGAAAGGAGATAGAGGCTGATGAAAAATAAATCATTTAAAAATTATTATGATGAAATTCAAGTTGATGAAAATCTTCTTCAACAAATTCCTATAAAAAAACATCATTACTATAAACCTATTTTGATTATTTCTTGTGTAGTTCTTTTATTTGTATTAGGTATTCAAAACAAAGAAACAAAAGATACATTTGAAATTCTTGCTTATAATCAAACCTATAATTCTATTACTACTCAAGCAACACCGATGGATTATTATTTAATTCATGATCAGGTCAATATAATGGATAAAGTGCAATTGAAAAAGAAATATGAAGAAAAGTATTTTTCTAAAAAAACAGATTTTAAACAATCGCAATTAGATTTAAAAAATTATGATGGAAAATATTATTTAGATGGGTATCTTACAACAAGTTATTTTACAGTAGATGTACAAAGTGATGAAATTGAATCAATTCGTATTGTTCAAGGAGGAAATCCTTTGGAGATTCATCTAGGTGGAAAAGTCTATCAAAGTGATACTACGATTTCTTATGATCTTTATAAAAAATATTATCATACAAAAAAAGGCTTAAAAGTTATTTGGAAACCAGAAGATTATCTTTTTAACTCTAAGATAAAAGATATTTCTGATAATTTTAGAATTGAAGTGAACTATAAATCAAAAGCAAGTAAACTTTTTGAAGTAGAACTTTCTTTTAATCAAAAAGGACAAATGTTTGTTCAAAAAAGAAAAGCAAAACGTACAGAAATTAATACTGAATTAAAGCAATCAAAACATAAATACTTACGTTTTAGTACTTTAAGTGAATCAGAAACAATCAAAGAATTAAAAGAACTCCTTCCTCAAGAAGTTATAGATGAATTGATGAAAAATGGTTATGTTTATGAAGATAAAAAAGAAAATTATTTTAATTTCAGTAATGATAAAGATGAACCAACTTTAAGACTTGATGTTAGTTATGATAAAAATAACAAAATCATTCAATATGTTTCAAAAGAATATGGTTTTACAGATAGTATTACATCAACTCTTGAAAAAGACCCAATAGAAATTATTAAACATGCACAAGATATTTTGATGAATCAACAACTTCCTCTTACAGAAGTCATCCTTCCTAGTCATTATAGTGGAGGAAACTATAAAGCATATATTGATGATTCTTATCAATATGTTATTCAAACAGATATCAATATGCTTGTTCGTATAGAAAAAAGAGAAGAAAATGATATTGTAGAAAAAGAAGTCACTTCAAATATTTATAGCTATGATGATATCACTTCAGCAATTAATACAGTTATTGATTATTTTAATGAAAATTTTAAAGGCTGTACATTAAAAGAAATTTATTATGCGGGAGATAATGAAAATTATTTTAAAGAAATACTACAACAATATGGTGCAGATGAAGCTATTGTTTTAACATCAACATTTGATGTTGATGGAAGTGGTGGAGATGGTTCTTTAAATCCTAACAGTACTTATAAAGATTGGATTTGGTTACTTGTAAGAAATAAACATGGTGAATGGAAACATGTAGATCATGGTTATTAAAATGGTATAAAAAAGATGAGCATCCATCAAGGATGCTCAATCTCTATACAAACATTACACTTCCAACATGGTTATTATAAACTATTTTATTGAATAAATTAAACAAAATAATTAAAAAAATTAATTTTCACATAATCCATTGATAGAAGAGTATAAAATAGAAAAAATAGTTATTTTGATAATAAGTTTTTTATTATTTATTATGTTATTTTAGTTTGTAAAAATGAATCAGTATAATAATATAATTCCTTTTTAACAAATTATTTCCCAAGAAATAATTCATAAATTGGAAGATTTAAAATAAAGGAGAAAGATGATGACGAAAGAGAAAATAGAAAATAAATTATTTTGGCATTATTTATCAGGAGGAGTATTAGCACTTATTTGGATTTGTATAGAAATTGATATTTATCCTGTTAGAAATACTGATGAGTATTATTTGGGTGGATATAATCAATTAAGTTGTTTATGCTTGATTATTTTAGGAATTTTGGTTTATAAAGTAATAAAGATCATCTCTTTGAAGAAACAATTAAAAAAAGCACAGTTGTGCATAGAGCATAAATAAAGCTTGTTTGTTTTTTGCGATAGATGCACAAGAAAAATATTTTTTCTTATCTTTAAAATAAAATATCTCTAAAATACACCTAGACACTAAATGTCACCTTGCTACTGTCAAAAGGCGAGGTGGTATTTTTTTTTAGGAGGAAATTTATGAAAAAAGAATTAAAAATGCCCAAAACAAAATTTGAAGCTATTGTTTTTACAGCTATTACAGCTTGGATGGTGGTTTATGTGATGAATTACATAAACATCACTGTGTTAGTGAAAACTATAAAGAAAGTGTATTTCATCGAGAAAAAATCATGGCTACTGATTTAGGTAATAATATTGCTATTCCTCATGGTAGTGAAAAAGAAATTATAAAATCTAAAATCGTTATAGCAACCTTAAAAAAACTATTTTATGGAATCAACATCAAGTACAGATTATTTTTATGATTGCTATGAATATGAAAGAACCTCTTTATGCAGTTATGGATAATAAACAAGCCATGCAAGTTTTATTAGAAGCCAAAGATGCTAAAGATGTTATTGAATATCTTAAAGCTTAAGAAGAAATTCTTAGGCTTTTTTCTTAATTTAGGAAATCCATTGTTTCATTTCATTGTAAAGATTATTGTAAAGATGAAATGGAGGAATAATGATGAAAAAAGCAGCAATTATAATAGCATCAGGTTTTGAAGAAGGTGAAGCTATAACAATTGCAGATATTATAAAAAGAGCAAATCTTCAATGTGATTTAGTAGGTTTTGAACAAGAGGTTAAAGGAGGACAGGAAATCATTGTAAGATGTGATCACATCTTAAATGAGACACTTCTTGATTATGATATGGTTATTTTACCAGGGGGTTATGGTGGAGCAGAAGCGATGAAAAATAACCCAACACTTATTTCATATTTACAACAAATGAATGAAAAAGGTAAATATGTTTGTGCTATGTGTGCAGCACCTATTGTTTTAGAAAAAGCCAATTTATTAGTTGATAAAAAATTTACAGCTTATCAAGGCTATGATCAAAAGATAAAACAAGGAACTTATTTAAATGACAAAGTGGTCATTGATAGCAATATTGTTACAAGTAGAGGACCAGCAACAGCTTATGGATTTGCTTATAAACTTGTAGAATTATTAGGTGGAGATGATTTAGCAGTTAAAAAGAGAATGGTTTATTTTAATGCATTTGATGTCAAGGAGGATGAATAAAATGGGACGTGTTGCAGTATTAATGGCTGAAGGATATGAAGAAGGAGAAACATTAACAATTGTGGATTTACTTCGTCGAGGGGGATTAGAATGTCATACGTTTAGTTTTAATGAAGAATTTGTAAGAGGAATGCATGATATGTATGTTAAAGCAGATAAGCTTTTTAATGATGAAATTAAAAATTATGATATGCTTGTTTTACCTGGAGGAAGACCTGGTGGTCAAAATTTATTAGAAAATCAAGATGTGATTTCACTTGTTCAATATTTTAATGAGCATCATCAATATATAGCAGCGATGTGTTCAGGAACAGTTGTGTTAGAAAAAGCCAATGTCATTAAAGGTAAAAAAGTAACAGGATATACAGGTTATCAAGATAAACTTGTAAGTGGAGATTTTGTAAATGAAGTCGCTGTTTTTGATCAAAATATTGTAACGAGTCAAGGACCAGCAACACCTTATCCTTTTGCTTTTAAAATTCTAGAAGTCTTTGGTAAGGATGTTACTGAAATGAAAGAAAGACTAATGTATAATTTTGCAGGAGGAAGATAGAAAGAGAGTGATTGTATGCTTTATGGAAAGTTACCGATTGTTTTTTTAAGTACTTTAGCGAGTGAAAAGAAAGATTCAACGAATAGTCAAATTGCAACGTATTTATTAAATCATTTAGATGATATTAAGGATATTGGTATTCAAGAGATAGCAAAGGAATGTTCTGTAGCGATGAGTTCTATTTCAAGGTTTTGTAAGGAAATAGGATTAAATGATTTTAATGAATTGAGAGAGTTATTGATTTCAATAAAGATGAATTTTGAACAATATTCTTCATCTTCTAAGGCTAAAAATCGTTTAGAAGAATATAGTTTAAAAGTTAAAGAAAGTATTACAATGGTAGAAAAATCAATAGATATGCAACAAATAAATGCATTATGCAAAGAAATCCAAAAATATCAACAAGTAGGTATCTTTGGTTTATTAAAAGCAGGAGCAGTTGCTTTTAATTTACAAAGTGATTTATTGATGTTAGGAAAACAAACTTATTCACATATTTCCTATAAGCAACAATTACAATATATTTCATCAACCAATGAAGATGATTTATTGATTATCTTTTCTTATACAGGATGTTATTTTGATTATCCTGATATAAGCACTTTAAAGAATAAATTAAAGAAACCACAAATTTGGTTGATTTCAAGTAAACAAGAAAGTTATCCAGATTTTATTGATCATGTGATTACCTTTGATTCTAAACGAGATCAAAACAGTCACCCTTATCAATTACAATTTATTGCAAGTTTAATAGCTCAAGAATATGCAAGGAGGATTTGATCCTCCTTTTCTTAATTTAGGAAATCTAATGCGTTAGAGATTATAAAGTTATATGTTTTTATTGAGGTGAAAATTATGATCAATAAAAGTTATAAACATTGGATGATTGTTTTTTTTTATGTGTTGTTTAGCAGCCAGTTCTATTGGTTTATGTACCAATGCGATAGGTGTTTTTTATACACCTGTAGCTAAAAGTTTAAAAGTGTTAAAAGGAACTTTTGCGATGCATGCCACACTTTCAACTTTAGCGACAGCATTAACTTCATTAAAGATGTCAAAAGTGATTAAAAAATATTTCTATAAAGAGGTCTTACTAATAGGTGTTATTTTATCAAGTGGTGCAACTTGGTTGATGTCTTATAGTACATCTGTTTATTTATTTTATATTTTAGGTATTTTAAGAGGAATCGGTGTAGGTATTTATGGAATGGTTTCTATTACAGTTGTTATTACAAATTGGTTTGATAAAAAACATGGCTTAGCGACGAGTTTAGCATTAAGTTTTAGTGGACTTTCAGGGGCTATCTTTTCACCTTTATTAAGTTCATGAATTACTTGTTATGGTTGGCAAATGACTTATCGTTTCATGGCTATCTGTATTCTTGTTTTAGTTCTTCCAGCATTAATTGTTCCTTGGAATATCGATCCTCGAAAAGAACATTTACTACTTTATGGTTATCAAAATAGAAAAGAAATAACTAAAGTTCAAAATAATAAAATAAAGTTACTAACCATCAGTTTCCTTTGTATGTGTTTATTTACGCTTTTACATACTTCAATTGCAGGAATTTCTCAACATCTATCGGGTGTTGCTGTAAGTATTCATTTATCAGTTACTATCGGATCAACTTTCATGTCATTTACCATGATAGGCAATATTAGTACTAAATTATTAATTGGATTTTTAAGTGATTTATTAAGTCCTATAAAAGCAGTAATCATGATGATTCTAACAAATTGTCTTTCTTTAGTTCTATTATTTTTGGGAGTGATTCATCAAGAAACGCTTTTACTTTATATCGGTTCATTGATGTTTGGTTCTATTTATTCTGTGGGTGCTGTAGGGATTTCGATGTTAACACGTTATTTCTTTGGAAATGAAAACTATGCAAGAACTTATTCTGTTATTGGTTTTCTTACAAATGTAGGGAGTGCCAGTTCATTAACATTAATTGGTTATTTATATGATTTTACACAAAGTTATCAAATTGTTTTTATTATCACTTTATGTTTTCATCTTATAAATTTAATATTGTTAGTTATTATTTGTTTACGTTATAATGGCGTAGGTGATAAATAATGAAATATTGTAGTGAATGTGGAACTAAACTTATAGAAAAAGAATGTGGCATAGATGGACTTGTGCCTTATTGTCCAACATGTAAACAATTTCGTTTTCCAATGTTCAATAGTGCAATTTCAACGATTATCTTTAATCCTACAAAAGATAAGATTTTGCTTATTAAACAATATGGAAAAGATTTCAATGTATTAGTAGCTGGATATATTACAAAAGGTGAAAACGCTAAAGAAACATTGATTAGAGAAATTAAAGAAGAAGTCAATTTAAATGTAGTTGATTATACATATAATGATAATGAATACTATCAACCATCAAATACTTTAATGCATAATTATGCAGTTGTTGTTGACAGTGAAGATTTTAAACTGACAAATGAAGTTGATGAAGCTCATTGGTATTCAATTGAAGAAGCAAGAAAACAAATCAAACAAGGCTCTCTTGCTCATTCATTTTTAGAAAGATATTTAAAAAAACAGCATTAGCTGTTTTTTTAATACAAATCTTCTCCATTTGTTTCAATGACTTTTTTATACCAATAAAATGAATCCTTTTTAATTCTTTGATAAGTTCCATTTCCTAAATTATCTCGATCTACATAAATAAATCCATATCTTTTTTTAACTTCACCTGTACCATTAGAAACTAAATCAATACATCCCCAAGTTGTATAACCTATCAAATCAACTCCATCTTTTTCAACAGCATCTTTCATGTTATGAATATGTTGTCTTAAATAATCAATACGGTAATCATCATGAATAGAACCATCTTGTTCAATAATATCTTTCGCTCCTAAACCATTTTCTACAACAAATAATGGTTTTTGATAACGATCATAGAGTTCATTAAGAGTACTTCTAAATCCTAAAGGATCAATAGCCCAACCCCAATCACTTTCTTTTAAATAAGGATTTTTAGCAGAAGAAAAAATATTACTTTCTGATTGTTTTCCTTTAGATAAATCACTACTACTTACTCTTGATGAATAATATGAGAAACTTACAAAATCCACGGTATTTTCTTTTAATAGTTCTTTATCTCCTTTTACAAAAGGAATAGATGCATTTCTTTCTTCAAGCCATTTTAATGCATAATTATGATAATAACCTCTTGCTTGAACATCTGCAAACATATAGACTTCTCGATTGTCACAAATTGCTTTCCAATAATCTTCTGGGTTACATGTTTCAGGATAATAAGAACCAGCAGCTAGCATACAACCAATTTGATTATTTGAATCTATTTCATGAGCAAGTTTTGTGGCCATGGCACTTGCTAGAAGTTGATGATGAACAGCTGTAATCATAGCTTGTGTTTCATTTTCACCTTCTTCAAAACAAAGACCAGCAGCGACAAAAGGAAAATGTAAAATCATATTGATTTCATTAAAAGTCAACCAATATTTAACTAATCCTTTGTATCTAATAAATAAAGTTTTACAAAGCTTGTAGAAATAATCAATCATTTCTCTACTTCGCCAACCACCGATTTTTTTAATTAAATATATTGGACAATCAAAATGATTAATAGTAACAAGAGGTTCAATACCATATTTATGGCATTCTTTAAAAATATCTTCATAATATTTTAATCCTGCTTCATTTGGTTTTTCTTCATTACCATTTGGGAAAATACGTGTCCAAGCAATAGATAAACGAAAAGTTTTAAATCCCATTTCACCAAATAAAGCAATATCTTCTTTATAATGATGATAAAAATCAACAGCAGTTAAAGCTGGATAAAAATGTTGATCATCAAAATCGTACATTTTCATTTTACCAGTACCAACTAAATAACGATCTTCACCTAAAGGCATAAGATCTACATTAGCAACACCTCTGTTTCCTTCATTTGCTCCACCTTCACATTGATTGGCGGCTGTCGCACCACCCCATAAAAAATCTTTTCTAAATCCCATTTGTTGTTTCTCCTTTACTTTTAATTACAAAGGTATTATAGAAAATATATAGAAATTAAATAAAAAAGTTTCCAAAATGGAAACTTAATACATCAAGATAAAATCAAGAATATGTCTTAATAAATAATCATTATATTTATCATTTAATGTTGGAATATATAAATAGTTCTTTGAAAAGTTTATATTATCTTTACAACTAATCAGCCATGTATTAACTGAACACTTTAAAATATGATGCACCACTCTTTTATCAAAGTAAAACGTATTTCCATTGATACTAATGAGTAAAAGAAGATCACTATCTTGAAAATTATATTCTTTTTCAAAATCAACATCACAGATAATAGTTTCTTTTTGTTTTGCGGAAAGTTCATTTTGAATATAGGTACAAAGAGTTCTTGCATGACCATGACCATAAACAAAGATACGTTTACTTTCCTTTATATCATTTACTAATTTTAATAAATCGATTTCATCAATTTGATTCATTGTGTAATGTAATTCATCAATGATGTGATTTGTAAAAGATGAAAATTGTTTTTCTATACTATTCTGTAATGAAAATAAGGTTTTATTGGTTCTTTCTATACTAGAAATATTATCTAAACAAGCATCTTTAAAATCTTTCATAGTTTCATAACCTAAAGATTTTACATATTTAGAAATTTGGCTTTTAGATGTATGACATGAAAGGGCAATAGCATCAATAGACATTGAAGGAATTTCATAAAGATTATTTTTAACAAATGAACTAATGATATATTTAGGAGAAAATTCATCACTAGAATTTAAAATAATATTTAATTTATCAAGCAACATGATTATTTCCTCCTTTCAATACAATTTTAACATATTTTAAAATTTATTAAATAATATTGATTTTATCAATAAACTTATGTAATATAAATTTCGTACAAAAATCTGTACAGAATGACCAGCAATATGCTAAAGGCTACACGGACGGCCGGGTCAGATGCCGAAGACTTGTTGAAGAGACAAGAACCGTATTTAGTGGAATACGGAAGGGCATATGCCCTTATTGATTGAGTTAAAAGCTCAGTTTTGTAAAGTGTTTATATATACCTTATGAAATGGTCAGTAAGTAGGATTTCTGTTACAGATAGTTCAAAATATGATGAGACAGGTGTGTATAAACATCTGTCTTTTTTATTGTTTGGGAGGAAATAGAGAATGAAAAAAAGGGTAAGTTTATTGATTGTTTTAACAATGATGGTTTCATTGACTGGGTGTAATCCTAAAAAGACAACAATGGAGCATTATTTAGAGAATGTTGATGCAAAGTATGCTTACAACATTTCTAAAGCATTAGCAGAAGATGATGATTTATTATCTAATGAGTTAGGATATCGTTCTGCAGGATCAGATGCTGAACATAAAGCAGCTGATTATATTGAAAAGGAAATGGGAAAAATTGGATTAGAAACAGAAAAAATTCCTGTGACTGTAGATAAATGGCAATTTAACTCAGCTTCTTTAAAAATAGAAGGAACAGATATTCAAATGATGCCAGCATCTTATCAGTTATCAGGAACTTCAAAAGAAGGAATTGTTGCTGAAATGGTTGATGTTGGTAATGGAACAGCAGCAGATTATGAAGGAAAAGATGTTGAAGGTAAGATTGTTCTTGCTGGTGTAGATCAATTTAATGTAGCTTGGATCGATATGTATATGGAAGAAGCCGCTTTACATAAAGCAGCAGCATTAGTGACGTATGATAATGGCGGTTATGGAACTTATGATGATGATCAAATTAATGTACAGGATGTATGTTGTGATGACTTAATTCCAACGGTGGCTATTTCAAAAAATAATTATAAAAGTATAAAAAAAGCATTAAAAGCTGGAAATAATAAAACAACACTAAAAATAGATAATGACTATTCTTTAGATGATGGTGTTTCATACAATGTTGTAGGAAAGATACCAGGTAAATCTTCAAAACAACAAATTATTATTTCTGGTCATTATGATATTTATTTTAGATCATTTCAAGATGATAGTTGTGCGATTGGTTTAATTATGGCTATTGCTAAAGCAATGAAAGAAAGTAATTATACACCTGAAAATGATATTTTATTTATTGCACATGGTTCAGAAGAATGGGGTGCAGCTAATACTGAATATGATTGGACAACAGGTGCTTGGGAAATGATTAATACAGTTCATCCAGAATGGGCACAGAAAACAATAGCAATGCTTAATTTTGAATTACCAGCATTTTATGATGGAGCTAGTCAAATGGAAATATCTTGTGTTCCAGAATATGCCTCAGCAGTTAAACAATTTGTAAATGAAATTGCAATTGATCCAGAAGATAATATTTATCCTAAAGGAATCAATGACACTTCTGTAGATGCAAATACAATGGAAGATGGTGTTTCTTATCGTCATGCTGGGGTTCCTTATTTTGTGAATGTTCCAGGAACATCTGAAGGAGAAAAAGGATGGATTCAAATGCATTATCATACAAAATCAGATAATCCTTCAACTTATTCACGTGAAGTTATGACAACTAATATCAATACATATGGAATGCTTGCTATTTGGTTAGATCAAGCCCCTGTTATGAAGTTGGATTTAACAGCGGCGGTCGATGATTTAAATGTATTAAATGAAGATATTGCTAAAAAAGCAGGAATTGATGTAAGTCAATATAATCAATCTTTAAATTCTTTAAAGAAAGCTACAGTTAAAGTAAATAAAAAAATTGAAAATATAAATAAACGTTTTGCAAATGCTAAAACTGAAAAAGAAAAGGATGCTCTTAGAAAAGAAGGAAGAGAATTAAATCTTAAGCTTCATGAAGCTTTTAAGTATATTCAAGATCATTTTATTGGTATTGAATTATCTTCTACGATTACAACATCATTTGCACAATACCAAGAAAATATTGAATTATTCAATGATATTATTCAAGCATTAGAAAAAGGTAATATTTCTAATGATAAAGATGGAGCTTTAGATTTAGCTTGGCATATAAATGGTGGATCTGAATATGGTTTTTATGATTTCTCTGTAGAATCAAACTTAAGAGCACAAAGAAGATTAAGTGAAGAAACAAATCCAAATAATGTATTTTGGACAACAAATAGACAATTTAAATTTGCTAAAACATATCCTGCTTTATTAGGAATCTTTGAAAAAGCAGAACAAGAAAATCCTGATTTTGCAGATGAAATTAATATTTATCAAGAAGAAATCAAAAATCAAGAAGTATATTTAAATGAAGAGGTTACACAAGTAATTCAAGCAATGAATGAATTAACGAATAAGCTTTTAGAATACTAAGATGTAGAAAATGACTGTTAAAAAACAGTCATTTTCTATTTACCAATATTTTCAATAGTTGTTTGAATCGTCTTTTCACCTAATTTCCATTTAGCAGGACAAACATTATTTCCGTGTTCGTATACAAACTGACAAGCATGTAAACGTCTTAAAAGTTCTTCAGCATTTCTACCAACATTTCCAGCATTAACTTCATAAACGACAACTTTTCCTTCAGGATCAATAATAAAACTTCCTCTTTGAGCTAAACCATCATTTTCATCAAAGACATCAAAATCATAGGTAAGTGTATGTGTAGGATCACCAATCATTGGATATTCTATTTTAGAAATATTTTCAGAAATATCATGCCATGTCTTATGAGCAAAATGGGTATCTGTAGAAATGGCATAAATTTCACAGTTCACTTTCTTAAATTCTTGATATTTTTCTTGTAAATCATCAAGTTCAGTAGGACAAACAAAAGTAAAGTCAGCAGGATAAAAGAAAAATAAAGTCCATTTTCCTAGTAAATCCTTCTTTGTGACTTTTTTAAATTGTTTTTGATGATAAGCATAAACTTCAAAATCATCTACTTCTTTATAAAGTAAAGACACAAAATCACCTCCATCTAAAGTATGTGAATAAAAACTTAAGATTATCATCACATAATTCACAATAATTCTTTACATGTTTGACACAAAAAAGTTGCATAGAGTTCACAAAAGCTGGGTATATTAAACATGTAAAAGATAAAACAATCTTTTACAATATGAATAGTTTTTCATATTCCCTTCCCAATTATATATATCAAAGAAAGCCGAGAGGCTTTTTTTGCGTTTGAAAAGAACTTTTCATAATTTCTATTTATTTTAAAAAGAAAAAGATAAAGACTTTTCAAAATGTTTTACATAAAAGAAATCAATTTATTTACTTGTTAGAATAAGTGTGTAGTTGAAGGAGGAATTTCAAAATGAAATTAATGTTAGTTTGTAATGCAGGAATGTCAACAAGCATGTTGGTATCTAAAATTGAAAGAGCAGCAAAAGATCAAGGAATAGAACTTGAAGTAGCAGCATTTCCACTTACTCAAGCTGAAAAAGCTATTAATGATTGGGATGTTGTCATGTTAGGACCCCAAGTAAGACATTGTCTACCACAACTAAAAAAAGCAACAGATAAAACACCTATTGAAGTCATTGATATGAAAGATTATGGGCTTATGAATGGGGCAAATGTTTTAAAGAAAGCATTAGAAATTGTAGGAAATAAATAATAAAGGGGATGATTCTTTTGGATGAATTTTATAAGGATTTATATATGGATATTTTTAAAAAATGGATTTGTCTCCAAAAAAGTCAAAATTATAGAATTAAAGAATATAAAGATATTGTTCAAATAGAATCATCGTATGGTATTGCTGAAGTGACTTTTAATTTATATTATATTATTGAATTAAAAGTCACTTCTAAAAAAAGAAAAGAACTTGATTTTTATTTACATTTTCAAATGAATACGCTTAAACATGCAGTTTCTTTATTTAATGAAATGATTACATGTTTATTAAAACTAGACTATGAAGCAAAAACAAAAGTTCTATTATGTTGTAGTGGAGGTTTAACAACAAGTTACTTTGCTCAAGAAATTAATAAGGCAAGCAAATTACTAAAAAATACAATAGAAGTTAGTGCGGTAGGTTATAACCAGCTCTATCAAATTGGTCAACAATTTGATTTCATTTTCTTAGCACCACAAATTTCTTATTTACATGCACAAGTTCAAAGTATTTTAAAAGATCAAGTTGTTATGAAAATACCTCCACTTGTTTTTGCTCGTTATGATGTAGGAACATTGCTTAAGATGATTGAAAATTCAAAGAGTAAAAAAATAATGCATGTTCAAGAAAAAGAAAATGACTTAAAGCTAGATATTAAGAATAAGCAACAAATAGCTTGTTTAACAATTTTTAAAAATAAAGAACGTATTCATATTGCTTATCGTATTTATGTACAAGGGAAAGTTTTATTTCAAAATGAAACTATTAAATATAAGATTCATATCCAAGATATTTACGATTTGTTGGATACACTTATCATTCAATATCCAAAACTTTCTACAATTAGTCTTTCATTGCCAGGAATTGTTGATGCAGGAAAGGTTACATCAACTTATATAAGTGGTGTTGAAAATGAAAACATCGAAGAAAAATTGAAACAACGCTATAAGCAATCAATAAAATTATATAATGATATAAATACAGCAGCAGTTGGATATTATGCAACACATTTAGAAAATAAGAATCTCTTTTTCTTATTTCAAGCAATTTCTTTAAAAGCAGGTGCAGGACTTATTGTTAATGGTAAATTGATTGAAGGTTTTTGCAATTTAGCAGGAGAAGTTTCATATTTACCTTTAGAATTTTCACAAAAACAAGAAGAACTTTCTAAAACACCAGAAGGAACATTGGAAATAGTAAGTAAAATTATTCTTACTACAATGTATCTTGTGGCACCTGAAGTGATTGTAATCTTTAGTGAATTATTACCGGATTTTAAAGTATTAGAGAAAAAAATAAAGGAATTGATGCCACAACATCAAATTCCTAAATTAATTAAAGTAAATAATGTGATAGAATATATGTTAATAGGACAGATGTATTTATGTTTGAAGGAGGCAGATTAAATGTTTACAGATTATCATGTGCACACAGAATTTAGCGATGATTCTGATTATTTAATGGAAGATGTTATTAAAGATGCAATCAAGATGAATATGGATGAAATTTGTTTTACAGATCATGTAGATTATGGTATTAAAAGAGATTTTGATGATCCAAGAGGGATGTTATATAGAAAAGGTGGACCAGGTGAACCGGAAAAGATGCCCCTTGCAAATGTGGATTATCCAAAGTATTTTGAAAAAATAGCATTATTGAAAAAGAAATATCCTGAAATTGTTATTAAACAAGGTATGGAGTTTGGTATGCAAATGCATACGATTGATCTTTATCAAAAACTCTTTAATCGATATTCTTTTGATTTTATTATCTTATCTTGTCATCAAGTAGAAGATAAAGAATTTTGGACACAAGATTTTCAAAGAGGAAGAACACAACAAGAATATAATGAACGTTATTATAAGGAAATATTAGATGTGATTAAACATTATAAAGACTATAGTGTTTTAGGACATTTAGATCTAATTTCAAGATATGATGAAAATGGTCCGTATCCTTTTGAAAAGATCAAACCAATGATTCAAGAAATATTAGAAATTGTAATTCAAGACGGAAAAGGAATCGAAATCAATACCTCAAGTCATCGATATGGTTTAAAAGATTCACAACCATCAAGAGATATTTTAAAGCTTTATAAAGAATTAGGTGGAAAGATTATTACGATTGGTAGTGATAGTCATAAACCTGAGCATTTAGGAGCTTATATTAATGAAGCTAAAGAATTATTAAAAGAATTAGGTTTTGAATACTATTGTACTTTTGAAAAGATGAAACCTATATATCATAAATTATAGATGAGCGAAAAAATCGCTCCTTTAATCTATATAATTTTTAATTTTATATTCTAAATTCTTTTGATAATCTCTATTGAAATAACAAGCATAGATACAATCTAATAGATATTGTAAAGAAATTCTTGAAGAGAAAGAAGCAATCTTTTCTTCGGAATCTTCATAAGAAGAAAAGTAAAGATGATATTTCGCAAATTGATCAATCGGTGTATGAATGGTTGAGGAAATCAAAATAATAGGTATATTCTTTTGATTTAATTCTTGAACAATATTTTTAATTTGGGGTGTTCTTCCAGCATAACTAATAAGCATGACAATATCGCCTTCTTTACAAAGTTGAACATTCCAATGTTGATAGTAAGCTTCTTTAATCACATCCACCTTAACACCTATTTCTAACATACTTTGTTGGAAAGATTCTGCCATAAAATAATTACCAATAGAAGGGAAAATATAAATATTATTGGCTTTTTTTAAAGCTTGAACAATATGTAAGAGTTCATCTAAATCAATAAGATTAAAAGTGTTTTTTAATGTTTGTTCATAGAGTGATAACATTTGTGTCATGATTTGATGATGAGTATCTGTTTTTTGGAAAGGATAATTATAATCTATGTCTTTTGAATCTTTATTATTTTTTAAACTTTCAGATATTTGTAGTTTTAATTGATTTAAACCATTAATATCTAGTTTTTCCATGACGCGGTAAATCGTTGAAATAGAAACATAACTTGTTTTTGCTAGTTGTTGTAAAGAAAGTTGAATAACATCATAAGGATGATCAAGTATATATTGAATAAATATCTGTTCACTTTCTGTAAAAGAAGTTATACTTTTTATTTTAGTAAATAGATCCATAAATTTCCCTCCTAATAAACATGATTTTTATTCATTATAACATTATTTCTTAAAAAAACATTTTGCGAAATAAAAAAACATGTAAATACTTGCGATATAAGAAAGAGTCGTCTATAATGTGAAAGGTTTGGATATTTTTGGAAAATGAAGGAGAAAAAAGTGAAAGAAAATTATGATGTAATCGTTGTTGGTGCAGGTCCAGCAGGAATTATGACATGTTACGAATTATATTTAAAAAATCCTGAATTAGAAGTATTACTTATAGATAAAGGACATGATGTTATGAATAGACATTGTCCTATTAAAGATAAAAAAATTAAACATTGTCCAGTTCATAAAGATCGTGAACCTGGATGTATCCCAGCGTGTTCTATTACTGATGGTTTTGGTGGAGCGGGTGCTTACTCTGATGGTAAATTTAATATTACAAGTGAATTCGGTGGTTGGTTAACTGATTACTTAAGTAATGATGAAGTAGAAGATGTCATTCATTATGTAGATAACCTTTATTTAAAACATGGAGCTACTAAAGAAATTACAGATCCAACAACAGATAAAGTAAAAGAAATTGAACACCGTGGATATGCTGTTGGGTTAAAACTTTTAAGAGCAAAAGTAAGACATTTAGGTACAGAAGAAAACTTAAGAATTATGACAGAAATGTCTAATGAATTAAAACAACATATGGATTTACAATTTAAAACATCTGTTCAAGATATTCTTGTAGAAGACCATCATGCAACAGGAATTGTTTTAGAAAATGGACAAACAATTCACGCTAAAAAAGTTGTTTTAGCGCCAGGTAGAGATGGTTCAGCATGGCTTACAAAAGTTTTATCAAATCAAGGATTAAAACTTTATAATAATCAAGTAGATATTGGTGTTCGTGTAGAAACAAGCAATATTGTTATGGAAGAAATTAATAAGAACTTATATGAAGGTAAATTTGTTTACAATACTTCAGTAGGAACAAAAGTAAGAACTTTCTGTTCAAATCCTAGTGGTCATGTTGTTATTGAAAACCATAGTGGAACAATGCTTGCGAATGGACATGCTTATCATGATCCAAAACTTGGAAGTAAAAATACAAACTTTGCTTTACTTGTATCTCATACATTTAGTGAACCATTCAATGAACCAAATGAATTTGCCCATGAAATATCAAGATTAGCGAATAAATTATCAAATGGTTCAGTCATTGTTCAAAGATATGGAGATATCAAACGAGGAAGAAGAACAACATATAAGAGATTAAAAGAAGGATATACAGAGCCTACTTTACCAGAAGCAGTACCTGGAGACTTAGGACTTGTGTTACCATACAATACAATGAAATCAATTATTGAAATGATTGAAGCGTTAGATAATGTAACACCAGGGATTGCGAATGAACATACTTTATTATATGGTGTAGAAGCAAAATTCTATTCAGCAAGACCAAAAGTAAGAAATGGTTTTGAATCTGAAATTGATGATTTATATGTTGCTGGGGATGGTGCAGGACTTACAAGAGGACTTGCCCAAGCAGGTGCAAATGGTATCTTAGTCGCAAGACATATTGTTGAAAATATTAAATAGTAAAAAAGAAAAACATGTTTCAAAAATGGAAACATGTTTTTTTGTCTTGTCAAATTATTTTAATTGAAGACATGAAAGTATATTATTTTTTCGAGGACAAAAAAGAATAGAGAAGAGATTCAAAAATAATGAGAACTTGTCCAAAGAAAGCGTTTGGAACAAGATTATCATGATAAAAAGGATTATAGTGACCGATGATAATAGGTAAAGTGGAATACTGACTTATTTTTGATTTTTCATTACCTGTGAAAGTAATGATATCAATATGATTGTTTTTAGCTGTTTCAACAACTTCTTCAAGCCTTGTTGTAATTCCTGAATTGGAGATGACAATGAGAAAGGTTGAGTCTTGAAAACTAGCATCCAACATTTCCATATGAACAACACTCATGGTACAAAAGCCGTTAAGAGTTAATCTTTGTGAAATGTAATCAGCAATTGGAGCTGAAAATCCCATACCAAAAACAACGATTTTACTATTTTTATGTTTATTTAATAATTGAATAAAATGAGGTAAATAGTTTTCGTATTTTTGAGCAGGAGCATTATTATGAGTGTTGCTAGATAGATGATAAATCATATCACTATAACCACTAAATTCTAATTTATTACATAAACGATAGATGGCAGAAGTTGATGTAAAATTATCTTTTGCCATTTGTCTAATGGTAATATTTTTCAATTGTTTTTGATTTTTCTTAATATATTCCAATAAAGAGACTTCTAATTCATTTAAATCAAATTTATCTTTTAAATGATCAATATTCATAAGTTTCACCTCGCAATAATTATGTCATAGAAAAAATAAAGGAGCAAGAAAAATGGCAAAAGCAATGTACGACCCTTGGTCAAAAATCGTTACAAAAAATGGCTATGCAGGAGATGAGGTTATTTCTGCTTTGCAAAAATCAATTAGACGTGCCAAAGAAGAAGATGCATGTATGTTTGCTTATGAAATGTATATTTCTTCACCACAATTATTAGAAAAAATGTGGAGACGTTTACTTACAATTTCAGTAGAAGATATTGGAATGGGAGATCCAATGGCTGCAGTTCTAGTCAATAATCTCTATCAAATGTCTAAAAACTTTGAATATGCAGATGGTGATCAACCAATGTATTTCATTCATGCAATTCGTTACTTATGTAGTTGTCAAAAAGATCGTTCAAGCGATTTATTAAAAAATATTTGTATTAAATCATTTGCGATGGGTAAATTCCCAGAAATTCCTGATGTTGCTTTAGATAAGCATACAGTAAGAGGAAAAGCAATGGGACGTGATTCTTTCCATTTCTTACATGAAGCAAGTAAAGTTATTCCACAAATGGAAGTAGATAATGATTATAAAGAACGTTATGCAAAAATTTTAGAAGAATACGATCCAGAAAATGTCGTAGATACAGCCTTTACATTTAATGGTTGGCAATTTTAATAGATAAATTATATTTTGAGGGGAATATAGAATGATAGAAAAATTAGAGAAGGTATTAGAGCCTGTTGCAAATAAACTCGCACAACAAAGACACCTACAAGCAATTTCATCAGGAATGATGATGCCACTTGGATTAATCGTCATAGGATCATTATTTTTGATTGTTGCGAATCCACCAATTAATTTAGATTTAGTCGATTTACATACAGGAAATATCTTTTTAAAAGTTTTAATAGGTTGGAAACAATTTGCGGTTGCTAACTATGATGTACTTACATTACCATATAATTACACAATGGGATTGGTTGGCTTAATTTCAGCTTTTGGAATTGCTTATTGTTTAGCTGAAAGTTATCAAATGAAATCAGCTGTTTATGGAATTATTGCTATGTGTACTTTCTTAATGGTGTCTGCACCATTAAAAGATGGTGGTATTTCTACAAGCTTTTTAGGAGCTGATGGCTTATTTGTTGCTATTATTATTGCTTTAGTTTCTGTGGAAATTTCGCGTTTTGTAAGTCAAAAACTTGTTATTTCCTTTCCAGGAAGTGTACCAAGTGCAGTTACTGATTTTGTAAATAGTTTGTTGCCACTTGCTGCAAACATTATTATTATATACGGTTTAAATGTTGCTTTGATGGCAGCTACAGGTAAAAACTTACCAAATTTTATTATGTCTATTTTAACACCAGCTATTTCAGGTGTAGATAATATTTGGATGTTTATGGGAATTTATTTATTCTCAAATATTTTATGGTTATTTGGAATTAATGGTTCTTCTATTGTCTTCCCAATTGTTTTTGCTTTATGTATTGCAAATACTGGGGTAAATGCAGAACTTGTTAATGCAGGAAAAGCACCAACAGCTATAATTAACTTACAAATGTTTAGATATGTATTGATAGGTGGGGCAGGAAATACATTAGGACTTGTTTTATTAATGTGTAAATCAAAATCAAAACATATTCGTTCAATTGGACGTTTAAGTGTATTGCCTGGTATATGTGGAATTAATGAACCAATTATTTTTGGAACACCAATCGTTCTAAATCCGATTTTATCAATTCCGTTTCTAATCATGCCATGTCTTTCGGCAGGTCTTGGTTATCTTGTTCAAAGTATGGGACTTGTTTCATTAGGTTATATTGTCGATCCATCATTTACACCATTCTTTGCACAAGGGTTCTTATCAGCATTGGATATTAGAAATGTTATTTTCATGTTCGTATTGATTGCTATTTCTGTGGTTGTGTACTATCCATTCTTTAAAGTATATGAAAAAAACACTTTAGAACATGAAGGTGAATAATGATGAGGTATAGGCTTAGGCTTATACCTTTTTTATTGAATTTACCTGTTTCTTCCTATATAATCATAGATAATATGAGGGGGACATATTATGATTATTAGTGGAAAAGAGATTTCAACAAAGATCAAGGATCAATTAAAAGAAGAAGTTGAACAAATGAAAAATAAATATGATCGTTTACCAAAACTTGCGGTTATTTTAGTAGGGGAAAATCAAGCAAGTCAAGTATACGTTAGAAATAAAGAAAGAGGATGTTCTTATGTAGGAATGGATTCTTTAAAAATTACACATGATGCAACTTTTAGTGAAGAAGAACTTTTAAACGAAATCAAACAATTAAATGAAGACGAAACAGTTGATGGAATTTTAGTACAATTACCTTTACCAGATCATATTAATGAAGATAAAGTTTTAGAAGCCATTGATCCATCAAAAGATGTAGATGGTTTTCATCCAGAAAATGTGGCTAAGTTATTTTTAGGACAAAGAAGTTTAGTACCATGTACACCTAAAGGAATGATGGTTTTATTAGATGAAATCAACTATGATTTAACAGGAAAAGAAGTTGTTGTTGTGGGAAGAAGTAACATTGTAGGAAAACCAGTAGCGCTTTTATGCTTACAAAAAAACGCTACTGTAACAATCGCTCATAGTAAAACAAAAAATTTAAAAGAAGTTTGTCAAAGAGCAGATGTTTTAATTGCAGCTGTTGGTCGTACTAAAATGATCAATAGTGACTATGTTAAAGAAGGCGCCGTTGTTTTAGATGTTGGTATTAATCGTGATGAAAATAATAAACTTTGTGGAGATGTTGACTTTGAAGATGTGAAAGATAAAGTTTATGCAATTACTCCTGTTCCAGGAGGAATTGGACCAATGACGATTACAATGTTATTACAAAATACTTTAGAAGCATTTTATCATCATCAAGGAGAATAATTATGGATTATCAATTAAATGATATTGTAGAAATGAAAAAACAACATCCATGTAAAAAATCAAATCAATGGAAGATTGTAAGAATGGGTGCTGATATTAAAATTAAATGTTTAGGATGTAATGCCATTGTTATGTTTTCTAGACGTGATTTTGAAAAACGTTTAAAAAAAGTTGTAGAACATGTAGAGTAATATTTATGAAATTTCATAAATACTCTTTTTTTTTTAGGAAGATTAAGAGCTTGATGATATAGTCATTTTTATTTAATAATTTGAATGATAAAAAGGAAAGGGGAAGAACTTGAAATGCTTCTTTTGAAAGAAAAAATAGAAATAATTAAATATGAACCAAAATATAAACAACAAGTACAAAATGTATGTATTTTTCAATCAACATCTAGATATAAAGATGATAATGCTAAAAAGGCAACATTAGCTTTATATTGATAAAGAAATATGCTTAATACTTAAAAATGATTTAGATGAGGTGTGTGGTTATATTTTATGTGCCAAGGATTTAAAGGTTTATGAAAAAAATGCATATCCTTATTATTTGACTTTAAAAGAATTAGATGAAGTAAAGGCAGAAAGATTTCCTAATGCTAATCGTGAACTAGAACGTTTTTATCCTGAATATCCAGCACATATTCATATTGATATATTAGAAGAATATACAGGTAATGGTGTGTGTTCAAAGTTAATGCAAGCTTTATTTGAAGTTTTAAAAGAAGAAAAAGTACCTGGGATATGTATTTTAGTTGATACAAATAATAAACGTGCGGTTAGATTTTATGAAAAAATGGGATTTAAGGCATTTGAAGAAAATCCAGGCATTATGTTATGTAAGTTAGATTAATATAATAAATGAAAAAACCTGCCAAGCAGGCTTTTTTAATCTTAGATAAGATCAAGTTTTTCTAAAGCATAAGCAATACCATCATCTTCAATATCTTTTGTCACAAAATAAGCAATATCTTTCATAGCTTGTACACCATTAGCCATAACAATAGAATGTTTAACATAACGTAACATACTTTCATCATTGAAAGAATCTCCAAAGACATAACAATGATCTAAATCGCTTTTAAAATCATCCGCAACAGTTTGAATACCTGTAGCTTTTGAGTGATTCTTTGGTACGATTTCCCACATTTCTTCACTACGTTCAATAATATCAAAATCTTGAGAAATATTATCTCTAAAGGCTTGGATATCATGATCAAACCAAATAGTAAATTTATCAAAGGAAAGATTTGGATCTTCACTTGTTGAAACATTGAAACCATTATTTGTATATCTTTTTTGAATTCCTTGAACAAAAGAATTTTTAATATGAGTATTAAAATAAACATGATCTTTTGATTCTAAAACAGCATCAATTTCATATTTTTTTATAAGAGATGCAATTTCTTTACATCTTTCTTTAGATAATTGATGATGATAGATTACTTGGTCATGATAAGTGATGTATGTTCCACATCCACAAATATAACCATCAGGGTTTAAATCATGAATCTCTTGATCGATTGTAGAAATAGGTCGACCTGTATTAATAAAAATGAGATGTCCATTTTCTTTAGCTTTTTTTAAAGCTTCTTTAGCACTTTGAGGAACAGTATGAGTCTTTTCACTCAATAATGTACCATCAATATCAAAAAATAATAATTTTCTATCTTTCATTTTTTTACTCCTTCGTAAGTATTATAACGAATAATCGAAAAAAAGGGTATTTTGTTTCTCGCTCTTTATAAAAAATTATGATAGAATGAACCAATAAAAAGGAATGATGATATGAGTTTAATAATAATTTTATTTATTGTAATGTTAGTAATCTTTAGTATTTTATGGGGAAATCGTACTTTTTCAGTAAAAACCTTAAATCAAATGATTTATCACATGGTGGTTCCATGTGATGGAACAGACGAAGGTATTTTTAAAGATTGGTTTTTAAATTGTGCACCACCAGCCTTTTTAACAACTTTAATAGGAGTATTTTTATTATATAAAACACCACTTGTTTTTTTATTTGATTACCAAGGTATTTGTATTACTATTTTAATTCTTGGAACATTGCTTTACGCATTAATTAATTATCAAATTATTACGTATGTTTTTGATATGGTTAGAACATCTAAACTTTATGAAGAACATTATGTGGATCCTCAAAATGTTGAATTAGAATTTAAAGAAAAAAGAAATTTAATTCATATTTATTTAGAATCTGTAGAAAATACGTATCTTTCTAAAGAAGATGGCGGACAAGAAGAAAATAATTATATTAAAGAATTAGGTGAGCTAGCAAAAGAAAATATTAATTTTTCACATTCGAATAAAATAGGGGGTTCTTATACTATTGAAGGAACACAATGGACTATTGCTTCAATGGTTGCACAAGAAGCGGGAATTCCACTTTTATTTCCACTTTCTAAAGATAAATATAATGAAAATTCTTCATTTTTATCAGGATGTTATACATTGGGTGAAATATTAGAAAAACAAGGTTATCAAAATCGAATTTTAATGGGATCAGATGCTAACTTTGGTTGTACCTCTAATTTTTATAAACAACATGGAAATTTTAAAATAGAAGATACAACTTCTTTAAAGAAAGAAGGAAGACTTCCTCAAGATTATCATGTTTTTTGGGGATTTGAAGATAAAAAAGTTTTTGAATTCGCGAAAGAAGATTTAACAGAAATGGCTAAAAGTAATCAACCATTTTGTATGGAACTGGTGACAATTGATACTCATACACCAGATGGATATATTTGTGACAAGTGTAAACATGAATATGATAGTCAATACGCTAATGTTATTAGTTGTCAATCAAGACAAGTGGAAGCTTTTGTAAGATGGTGTCAAAAACAAGAATGGTATGAAAATACAACAATTGTTATTACGGGTGATCATAAAAGTATGTCTGAAAAATTCTTTAAGCACTTAGATAAAAACTATTTACGTACTCCTTATAATTGTTTTATTAATAGTGCAATTGAACCTCTTCAACCTAAAAACAGAAAATTTGCTATCTTTGATTTTTATCCAACAATTCTTGCGAGTCTAGGAGTCAAGATCAAAGGTGAACATCTAGGATTAGGAACAAACTTATTTAGTGATGAAAAAACACTTTTAGAAAAATATGGGGTAAAGAAAATTAATAGTGAAGTCACTAAATATTCTCAATTTTATCGTAAAATATTAATTAATAAACAAAAGAACGTGTAGGTGCACGTTCTTTTAAGATTGAAAATGTTTTTTCATTTCTTCTTTTTCTATACTAGATAAATCTAATAGGTCCATTGCTTTATCTAATGGTATTGCCATTTTTTTCATTAAATTTTTAATCGATGTAATTCTTTCCAATTTTTGTCCTTGTTCAAGCCCTATAGAATGTCCTTTTTCTATATTTTCTCTGGCTATCATTTCCCCTAAATTACACATCTTTTTAACCTCCTTCTCTATTTCTTCAAATCCATATTCTTTCATAACTTCTTTCTTTATCAAAAGATCGTATGTATTATTTAAAAATATGACTAATGGTGTCTTGATCCAATCACTATCTTCATACTTATCTTTGATATCATGATCTTTATTTAAGTATATCATAATCTGTTCGCTTTTATCATAACTTTCTAACCTTTCAATAGTACTTCCGCTGATATTTTCTAATTTAGAGTTTATGCGATTGACATGTCCATCTCGCTTTTTAGCAGCTTGTGGAAGTATCCATATGACATAGGTCTTTTTCATTCCATCATAGTTTCTACAATCATATTCCTTTCCATTTTGACTGGTAATCATTCTTGAAAGATAATCATTTCCTCTTGTTAGTGGGGCATATCCTGGATTCTCTACATTTTGTATCTCTACATCTAGATAAATTCTTTTCATTGTTCCATCAGTTTGTGGCAGATTGATACAGCATAAATAATCAAATTCCACTCTTCCATGATGAGCAATATCGATGACATTATTTAGCTGTTGGAAATAAGAATTCCCTTCCTGATCCTTCTTTCCTTTAACAAGTTCAATGATTTCTTCTAAAGATACATCCTCAGCTTCTTTAATAAAACCTTTAATGATTCTTCCTAAGATTTCAGGATGTCCTAATATTCTTTTACAGAGTTTATCAATCATGATAATATGATCATTTGATGTGATTTCTAATACTTTTTCCATTTAGTTTTTCCTCCTATTATTATATAGACAATTTTTTTGATCTTTTTCTTTTTATTTTTTAAAAAAAGTAAAAAAAAATAACGAAATAAAAATTTCGTTATATCAAATAAATGATCAATGCAATTAAAAAACCACAAAGAACATCACTTATAAAATGAACAGCACAAATGATTCTTGATAGCCCTACAATACATGCAATAATTAAAGCAATGATTCCTAAATGAATATTAATATTCAATAAGGCAAATGCAATCGCAAAAGCACTTACTGTATGACGACTAGGGAAAGATTCTCCTGTTTTATGACCTACAAGTGGTTCAATATTAAATGTCATACAAGGACGTGGACGATTATAGAGTTTTCTAATAAGTGTTACAATCAAAAAAGAACTTAATGGTTTAATGATTGTCAATAATAGCTTTGATGAATGATTAATAAATAATATGAGAAGTGTTAAAGCATAAAGTGCGGCTGTAAGATAAGGGGTTATTTTAGCTATTACAACGCATATTTTGTCTAAATGATGTTGACGGATGTAATTGAGATTGTTTTGATAAAATTTTTCCATTATTTTAAGATAAAGACTGTTTCTCCTTTATTAAGTGTCAGTATTTTTCTTTCAATTCTTGGATGTGAATATTTTTTTCTAACATAATTTAAAAGAATGGAAGAAGAATATCCATGAACAATTGTCACTTCTTTAACAAGAATTGAAGTTCCTTTTAAAAAATGATCTAGTTTTACTTTAGCTTCACTTTGACTACATCCGTGCAAATCTATTGTTGATAACATCCAATCACCTCTTTGCTATTATAAAATAAATTTAAATGAAAAAAAATGACAAAACGAAAATATTGCTTTTATGGGTATTTTTCATTACAATAAAGAGGTAAAAAAAGAGGAGTGAAAAAGATGGCATTAACAGCAGGTATTGTAGGATTACCAAATGTTGGTAAGTCAACATTATTTAACGCAATTACAAATGCACAAGTAGAAGCAGCAAACTATCCGTTTGCGACAATTGATCCAAATGTAGGTGTCGTAGAAGTACCAGACTATCGTTTAGATAAATTAACAGAAATGATTGAACCTAAAAAGACAGTTCCAACAACTTTTGAATTTACGGATATTGCCGGTCTTGTAAGAGGTGCAAGTAGAGGAGAAGGATTAGGTAATAAATTTTTAGGAAATATCAGAGAAACGGATGCAATTTGTGAGGTTGTAAGATGTTTTAGAGATAAGGATGTAACACATGTTGATGGTGATGTAGATCCTATTAGAGATATTGAAACAATTAATTTAGAATTGATCATGGCTGATTTAGAAACAGTTGAAAAACGTATTGGACGTTTAGAAAAGAAAGCTAAATCAGGTGATAAAGAAGCTAAAGCTGAAATGAGTGTTTTAGAAAAATTAAAACCAACATTAGAAGCAAATAAACCAGCAAGAAGTATTGAATTTGATAAAGAAGAAATGTTAATTGTCAAACAATATACTTTACTTACAATGAAACCATTAATCTATGTAGCTAACTTAGGTGAAGAAGATTTAGAAGATCCAATGCAAAATCCATATTATGTTCAAGTTTTAGAATTTGCGAAAGAAGAAGGTAGCGACGTTGTTCCTATTTGTGCAAAAATTGAAGCTGAATTAGTAGGAATGGATAAAGAAGAAAAAGCTATGTTTATGCAAGATTTAGGTATTGAAGAAAGTGGTCTTGATAAATTAATTAAAGAAGCTTATAGCTTATTAGGTCTTAGAACATATTTTACAGCTGGAGTACAAGAAGTAAGAGCATGGACATTTAAAGAAGGAATGACAGCTCCAGAAATGGCGGGTATCATTCATAGTGATTTCCAAAGAGGTTTTATTAAAGCAGAAACATATAGTTTTGATGATTTAGTGAAATATGGTAGTGAACATGCTTTAAAAGAAGCTGGAAAAATTAGACAAGAAGGTAAACAATATGTAGGTCAAGATGGAGACATCATGTTGTTTAAGTTTAATGTATAATGAAAAAAGCAATTAGATATATCTTATTAACTGTCTGTGTTTGTGTATTTTGTTATTCAGCATATAATTTAATTAATATTTATTTGAATTATAAAAAAATAGATGATGATTATGGAGAATTAGCTAAAACTTATACGAAAGAAAAAGAAGAAAAAGAAGAAAAGGAAAGCTATTTACAAATTAATTGGGATGAGCTTTTACAAAGAAATAAAGATGTGAAAGCGTGGATTCAAATTCCAAATACAAATGTGAATTATCCTGTTTTACAAGGTGAAACGAATGACACTTATATTCATAGTGATATAGATCATAATGAATTAAGTGCAGGTAGTATTTTTATCGCAAGTGAAAATGAAGATCCATTTAATGATTTTAATACGGTTATTTATGGTCATAATATGAAAAATGGTTCAATGTTTAATAATATTAAATCCTATACGGATCAAAGCTTTGCGGATGAACATCCTTATGTTTATATTTATTTACCTGATGGTACAGTAAGTCAATATAAAGTGGTTGTAGGACATATTATTTCAGAATCAAGTGTTTTATATAGTACACAAATTGT
This sequence comes from [Clostridium] ammoniilyticum, assembly GCF_025566905.1. NCBI lineage: Bacteria > Bacillati > Bacillota > Erysipelotrichia > Erysipelotrichales > Coprobacillaceae > Faecalibacillus > [Clostridium] ammoniilyticum. The sequence goes on along the minus strand of NZ_JAOQJR010000005.1, from coordinate 6,938 downwards.
TGATACGGCTTCATTTGTACAAGAAATGGTAAAGACATCTTCTATTAAAGTAGATTTTGATCAATCTCAAGTACAATCGGTAATTACTTTATCTACTTGTACTTCTGCAGGAAGTGAAAGTGGTAAAAGAAATGTAGTACATGCGATTTTACAAAGAAAAGGGATTGATCCTGTAAAAGAAAAAATGGAAAACTAGAGAAATCTAGTTTTTTTGTTGTTAATTGTAAATGAGCTTGAATTGAATAAGTATGTCTGATGTGCTAAAATATTTGCATGTTAAGAGGGTGTTTTAATGGTTAAACAAAAGAAAAGAAGTTTTATGTCTAAGTTGTTTTCTAGACGTATTTTATTATTAATACAATTTATCGTTTCTATCATTTTTTTAGGATGTATTTATATATTAAAGATGTTACCAATGAAATATTATTTGATTTTATGTGGTATTATTTTTTTGTTATGGATGTTAAGTTCATTGCTTATTAAATCAGGTATTAAAAAGAAAAAGCGAGAAAATAAATATGCTAGATTGATTTTTGGAAAGCTATTATCTTTAATACTTAGCATTGCTTTAGGATTTGTTTCGGTAATGGCTTTTAAAGGAAATAATTTTTTATCTAATATTACAGGTTCTTTTACACAAACAAGAGTTATTTGTATGTATGTAAAAAAAGAGAGTGCTATTAAAAGTTTAAGTGATGTAAAAGGTAATACAGAAATTGGAATTGCTAGTGAAAAAGGCTCAAAGAATATTACATCAGCAATTGCTAAAATAGAAAATAAAGCAAATAAAGATTTTCAAACAAAAGATTATAAAGATTATTCTTTATTAGGAGATGCTATCATGGATGGAGACATTGATGTTATTGTTGCTGATAATGCTTATATGGCTTTGTTAGAAGCAAATCATGAAGGCATTGATGAAAATCTAAAGAGTTTATATAAAGTAGAAATTCAAGAAAAATTAAATTCTGTGACACAAGAAACAAATGTGACTAAAAATCCATTTATTGTTTATATGACAGGAATAGATACTTATGGGACAGTTTCAGCAATTTCAAGAGCTGATGTTAATCTTGCTGTCTGTGTTTCCCCAATTCAAAAACAAATATTAATTGTATCTATTCCTAGAGATACACAAATTACCTTGCATAAAAATGGAAAAATGGATAAATTAACGCATTCAGCTATGTATGGTATTAACGAGACAATTTCTTCTATAGAAGATTTCTTGGATTTAAAAGTGAATTATTATGCTAAGACAAACTTTAGTGGAATTACTAATATCATTGATGCCTTAGGTGGAGTAACAATTGATTCACCTTATGAATTTACAACATTACATGGTCACTATCATATTAATAAAGGAATTAATCAAATGGATGGAGATAAAGCTTTATGTTTTGTAAGAGAAAGATATGCTTTACCAAGTGGTGATTTTGATCGAGGAAGAAACCAACAAAGATTACTTAAAGCCATGATCAATAAAGCTGTTTCTCCTAAAATCATTACAAACTATTCAAATATTTTACAAGCAGTAGAAGGATGTTTTGAAACTAATATGTCATCTGAAGATATAAAATCACTTGTTCAAACGCAATTAGATGATATGTCTAAATGGAAAATGTACAATGTTCAACTTACGGGAGATCCAGAAATCTCATATAAAACATATTCTATGAAGGGTAAAAAATGTTATACAATGAAACCTAATAAAAAATCTTTGAACGGTATTATTAATGTTATTAATAAAATTGAAGATGGTAAAAGAATTACTGATCAAGATGTAAAAGGATTACAAGGTGCTTAACCTGTAATCCTTTTTAAATGACAACTCTTAATTTAAAATGGTGTTGATGAGTAGAAAATTGACAATTTCCATGGAGCTTTTCAACTGTATAAGCAATACTTTGAGTTCCAAAGCCATGATCTTTTTCTTTAGATATAGGAATACCATCTATAAAAATAGGTTCATTTAAGTAATTATTTTCAATAGAAATAAGTAGCTTACCACATTTTTCTTGCATATTTAATTCTATAAAACGTTCATTTTCTAATAACATAACAGCTTTAAAAGCATTTTCTAAACCATTAGATAGAATAGAAGTTAAATCGATATCACTAATGGACAATTGTTGAGGAATATCTAAATGATAATGAAAATCAATATTTTCATCTTTCATTCTATTTTCATAAGATGTCATAATCATATTAACAGTATCATTTAAACAATATTTCTTTCTTACAGTTTGATCGATGGCATCAAATAAAGTATGAATATATTCGATAGCATGTTCATTTTGATTATTTTCAAGATCGTTTAGTATATTGTTTAAAAAATGACGCATATCATGTCTCATTAAAATAACCTTTTTTTCATTTTCTTCCATCAGTTTCATTTCTTTTTTTGATTGTGCTTGTTTCATATAAATAAGCTTATTGGTCGTTTCTATTTTTTGCTTTTCTTCATATTGTTTAAAATAAACGGTACAGAATACAAAATAACAGATACATAAAAGAAATGGTGTAAATTCTACAGTTGTTTTATTCCCAATATAAAGAAGCTTCGTATAAACGGTAGAAAGATAATCAAATATATAATAGAAAATTGGAATGATACCAAAAGAAATAAGTTCACGTGATTGTTTTTTTAATAATTGAGAAATAGGTAAATAAACAAATTTAATAATGAAAACAAAAGAAATAATGAGTGTTAAAGAATAGGTTATATTATCTATATTCTTAATAAAAGAGGAAACAAAGATTGTTGTCCAGTTACTTATTTGACAACATAAATAAGCACTTGTTATAGCAATTAAACTTGGAAATAATCGCTTTTTGAAAATTAAAACAAAAAATAATAAAAGTGGTAAATGGGTAATAAAAGGATATAAAGAAATAACAGCCGATAAATCTTTAGTAAAATAGAAAATACCTTGTAATACTAAATCAATATAAAAGAATAGAAAAAGACAAATGACATTCTTTTTATTGATTCTAATATCTAGAAATAGTGCAGAAACAAAGATACCGAATAATAAAGTTAAAGTATAACGAATAGATTCTAAAATAGTATAAATCATATGTTAATCACCTTCTTTAAACATATATTCAAAATAAGCTTCTTTAAAAGATTTAGCATAACTTCTTGCGATGGGAACTTTCTTGTGTGTTTTTGTTTCAATTTCTATAGAATTAAAATGATCAATAGCAGGCATATGAACTAAGTAACTTCGATGACATTTATAAAATGCATCATTTGTAGTTAATTCATTACTACAATGAACAAAAGTATCTAAAACTTCTAGACATTCACCATCATTTAAACAAAATAAAACTTTTTTATTTTGTGCTTCAACACATTCAATCAAATGATAATAAATTTTACGATATCCTTTATCTGTTTTAACAATAATAGATTCAGGTTCATAATGAAATGCTTGTTTACAATCATTTAAAAGAGAGCATAGTTTTTCATAAGTTGTAGGTTTTAAAAGATATCCACTTGCTTTAACATCATAAGATTCTAAGGCAAATTCAGGAGAAGAGGTTAAAAAAATAATTTTAACGACAGAATCATTTTTTCTAATTTCATGAGCTGTTTCCATACCATTTAATAAAGGCATCATAATATCTAATAAGATAACTTCGATATGACTTTTTTGATAACTATTAATTAAAGCATCCCCATGATTAAAAAGATAAATAGAAACATCTTCATGATGTTCCTTTCCCCATTTTTCTATCATTTCTTTAACTTGATTCATATATAAAAGATCATCATCACATATTGCTATATTCATATACATCACCTAATACTATTTTATCAAAATAAAAACACTTCTTATATACATTTCACACCCTAAAAACGACATTTCGCGCCAATTACAAAAAATAACAATTAAAAAAAGTAAAATAAAAGCATAGGAGGAAATGAATAATATTCAAAGAAAGGGGATAGGGAAAATGAAAATATATAAGAAAGTGATAGCATGTATACTGACATTAATGATGTTCTTTGCACAAATGCCAGTCAATGTATTTGCGGCTAATCAAAAGAATAATATACCACTTGATATTGTCTTGGTTTTAGATGTTTCAGGGAGTATGGAAGATCCTATAACTTCAACTGATACTACTAAAAGGATTAAAATTTTAAAAGATTCAATTAATCAATTTATTGAGGAATTTGCTAAAAATAATTCAAAACAGAGTGATGAAAAATATCAAAGTAGAATTTCGATTATTAAATTTGCTGGAGATAAATCAGATAAAGTAGGGAATGATACCTATACTGAAAATAGATATAAATATAATTATACGCAAATTATGAATGATTTCTTTACTGCCACAAATGAAAACAAAGAACAATTAAAAGATGTTGTAAACAGCATTAGTCCTGCAGGGGCAACACGTTCAGATTATGCAATGGAATTAGCGCTAAAACAAATTGAACAAAGTAAAAATGATGAAAGTAGAAAATATGCTAAAAGAATTGTTTTTTTTGTAACGGATGGTCAGCCGACGACTTTGAGTAATTTTGATGATGATGTCGCTAATAAAGCTATTACAACATCAAAGGAAATAAAAAAAGATGCAGAAGTTTATACATTTGGAATGTTTTCTTTAACTGATCCATCTATTACTGGACATGTAGGAAGTGGTACTTGGTCAGATGCAGAAAAGTTTAATGCTTATATGCATGGAGTTTCTAGTAATTATCCAGATGCCCAAAGTTATAAAAACTTAGGAACTAGAGCGGAAAATAGTGCTTATTATATGGGAGCTAAAAGCTCAAATGAGGCTACAGCAATATTTAATAGTGTTATAAATAAATTATTAAGCATGACATATGCTGGCGCAGATTATACAAAAGTAACTGAAGCAAAGAAAAGAATACCAAGTGATCTAACTCTTTATACAGATGAAACAGTACAAGCATTAGAAGATGCATTAAAAGATGTAAAATATGACTTAGATATTACACAACAAGATACAGTTGATGGCTATGTAGATGCTATTAATAAAGCAATAGCGCAATTAAAATATAAAGTTGCAGATTATACAGAAGTAGATAAAGCTATTGAAAAAGCAAATAAACTTAATAAAGAAAACTATGAAGATTTTTCAAAGGTAGAAGATGCTATTAAAACAGTTGTACGTAGTAAAAATATAACAGAACAAGATGAAGTAGATGCTATGGCAAAAGCCATCAATGATGCAATTGATGCATTAGTATTCCAATTAAAAATCAAATACAATTCTAATGGTGGAACAGGAACAATGACTAATCCAGTTATTGAATTAGATAAAGAATTTACTTTCCCAAAATGTGAATATGTTGCTCCAAATGGAAAACATTTTAAAGGCTGGCAAGTAGACAGTACTATTTATAAAGTAGGAGATCCAAGAGTATTTACTAAAGATGATCAAAATAAGGAAATTAAAGCAGTTTGGGAAGAACATACTTTTGATCAAAAATTAAAAGAAGTCAATGGAGTAAGTACTTTAAAAGACAAAGCAACATGTACAACAAATGCTATCTATTATAAAAGCTGTGCTTGTGGTCAAGTAAGTACTACAGAAACATTTGAAGATAAAGATACAAAATTAGGACATGAATATACAAAACAAATAAAAGATGCAAAATACTTAAAATCTCAAGGAAGTAACTGTCAAGAACATGATGCATATTGGTATGCATGTTCAAGATGTGATGTAAGTGCTAAAGATGATGAAAATGCACAAGATAAGTGTTATGAATCTGCAGAAGTAGGAAATCATGTGTATGATCAAGAAGTTGAAAGTAGTGAATATTTAGCGACTCCAGCTACTTGTATGACACCTGCTAGATATTATAAGAGTTGTATTTGTGGAGCAAAAGGTACAGAAGCATTTGCAGCAACAGGTACTCATTTAGGACATGCTTATATAGAAGTTAAGAATCCACAATTTTTAAGAGAAAAAGCAACTAATTGTAAGGAACACGATACATATTGGTATGTATGTTCAAGATGTGGAAAAACCTCAAAAACAATCAATAAATATTATGAAGATAAGGATTCTAAAGGAGAACATATATCAAGTGATTGGATCATTGATCAACAACCAACAGTAGCTAAAGAAGGATCAAAACATAAAGAATGTACAGTATGTAAAGAAGTGTTAGAAACAGAAAAGCTTGCTAAGTTAGAAAATGTGAAAACTGAAACAAAGAAAGAAGAAACAGCTTCTAAAAAAGAAACAAAAGTAGAAAGTAAAAAAGCTGTAACAACAGGAGATAATACAAATAGTATTGTACCAATGGCTTTACTAGGTATAAGCTTATTAGGAATTTACATTATTGTAATGAAAAAATATGTTCGTTAGAAAGTAAAAGAGAGAAGACTTGGTTCTTCTCTTTTTGTTATAATGGATAAGAGGTGATACATAATGCAGATAATAGTGATTATCTTTTTTGTAATTATATTATTCATAATTTTACTTTTAAGTTTATCAAATGGTGAAGACCAAAAAAGAATTGCAGGGAAAGAAGGAGAATTACAAGCAAAGAAGATATTAATCATTATTTAAATGAAAATGATTTGTTATTGAACAAAAATAGGAGCGCAATCCCCTTCCTCTGAGCGAAGTGTAGGGAGGGGTCTAGCTCCTTTTATAGTTTTTATAATAGATGTTGTTTTAGACGTGCAGCTGTGATACATTATAAGTATAAAAGACGTTCAGTCGTATTTGATTTTAGAAAGGATATTGCTATGGAACTTGATACTAATAATCATTCAGTGTTCATGCTTAATTATCATTTAATTATGTGTGTCAAATACAGGAATAATGTTATTGATGATGCTATCTCATTACGGCTTAAAGAGATATTTAAAAGCATATGCCTTAATTATAATATTTCGTTGGAAGAATGGAATCACGATAAAGACCATGTTCAT
>NZ_JAOQJR010000004.1:104539-225431 GCF_025566905.1 [Clostridium] ammoniilyticum | reverse complement strand
TTCTAATTTTTCTTTCCCATCTTCAATATCGACAAGCCAAATTTCCTTGATTGGAAGTTCATCATATCTTTTAATAAATCCTTCCATTAGCTCTGGTGTATAACTACTTCCTCCACCAATTGTTACAATTTTTACAGGTTTTTTACTCATTTTTATATCCTCCATTTTTGACACATTCATTATAGCACAGAGGTATAGACAAGTATGTTTCTTTCATAAAATGAAAAAAATAGAAGCTTTTCACTTCTATTTTAATTCATCTAATACTTTATAAATTTCTTCAGCAACTTCATCCATTGATTGATTTCCATCAACATTAGTAAGTTCACCTAACATCGTGTAGTAATCAATTAAAGGTTTTGTTTGTTTATTGTAAGTATCAATACGTACTTGAACTGCTTCTTCACTTTCATCAGAACGTTGTGTTAATTCTCCACCACATACGTCACAAACACCTTCTTTTTTTGGTGGGTTATAAACGATATGATATGATTTTCCACAATCAGCACAAGTTCTTCTTCCTGATAAACGTTTAACTAAGACATCTTCAGGAATATCTAAGTTGATTACAGCATCAATTTTAAAATTGAACATTGAACAAATATCAGCTAATTTTCTAGCTTGAATGATTGTTCTTGGGAAACCATCTAAGATGAAACCATTTTTAAATTCTTCAGTGTTAATATTTTCTTCTAAATATTCTTGAATCATTTGAATTGTAAAATCATCTGGTACTAAATAACCAAAAGAAATAAAATATTTAGCAATAACACCAAATTTTGTTTCTTCTTTAATTGCTTTTCTAAATAAATCTCCTGTAGAAATTTGTTTTAAACCATATTTTTCCACCAATTTAGCAGCTTGAGTTCCTTTACCAGCACCTGGTGGACCCATTAAAATTATATTCATTACTATCTCTCCTTTAAGCAATGCCTATTATATGCTTTTTTTTCATTAAATGGAACTAATTTATGAAAAAAAGAATACTTTTTTAACGATTCTATAATTCTTTTTTAAAGAAAGGGTTTTCATTTATTTTTTCCATCTAAAATAAAACTCTACACCGTCTTCTAAATTATGAACTCCATAACTCATTTCATGAAGTTCTAAAATATTTCTAACGATTGCAAGACCCAAGCCTGTACCTTTTTGATCATCACTTACAAAAGATTTCCAAATAGTATCCATACGTTTTTCATCAATTTGTTTTCCCTTATTTTCAATAGAAAACTCATTTTCTTTGATTTTAATTTTAATCGTACTATTAATAAATGCATGTTTGATTGCATTTGACAAATAATTTTGAATAACCATTTCTATTCGTTTTCTATCACTTACAATTAAAACATCTTCTCCTTGTATTTCTATCTTTAATTTTTTATCCATTAATAATTGTTCATAATCATCAACAATATCTTCAGTTAGCTCTCTTAAATCAATTTCTTTTTTATCTAAAGTAACCGCCTTTGCTTCAAGTTTTGATAAATCTAACATTTGTAATACTAAATCATTAATAACACTAATTTCTTTATTAATCACCTCTATATACTTAGCTTTTTTATCTTCATCATCTACATTTTCTAATAAATCAATATTTCCATTAATAATAGCAAGAGGTGTTTTAATCTCGTGAGTAAATTGAGCAATAAATTCTTTCCTTAATTGTTCCATTTTTTTCACTTGATCTATTTCTAGATTCAAAGCGTCTATATTTCTTTTCAAGTTAGAAGACATTGTATTTATATGACTTGAAAGACTTGATAATTCATCATGTCCTTTTGTATCTAATACACCTTTAAAATTATTATTTGTGATTTCCATTGCAACACGATCAATTTCTTTAATGCGTCTTGTTGTCATATAAGAAATCAAATATGAAAATAAAACAATAAATAAGAAACCACCTAAAAGTAATGGAAAGTTATCTTTAATCAAATCATTTCTTAATTGATTTCTCCCTCCACTTTGAAAATCATAGAAAACTGCAATAAAAGCCTCTGGTGTATGTTCTTGTCCCTCAGTATAGCCTTGATATTTATATAAAGGCATAAGTAATACTTGATAAGAATAATCATCTAAAAGTTTAGTAAACGTTGCATACGTTAATGTTCCTTCTTTAATAGATGTGGCAATTTCATTTGTCATTTTTCTATTTTCTTTTGAAGTAATAGTATCTTTATCTAAAAATGAAGCAAGTCTTACATAAATATTAGAAAAATGATTATCGATAGCATCTTTTGTCAACTGGTTCATTTTCAATGTTGAAACTTTTTTTATGTCATTGACTACTTCTCCATGCCTCGATAAATGATAATCCCCATCATCAACATACGCTTCTAAAGTCGCACTAATTGAGTTTCCTTGCTTCTTTCCAAAAATATCCGTATTATAATGAATAAAGGTTGGTGTGACTTTAAAATAGCGAATTTTTGCGTTATATATTAATTGGGATGTTTCTTTAAAATTTTGTAATTCTTCTATTTGACCTTCAAAGCATAAATTTATTTCATCATAGCCTTTTTCATCAACATCCTTTATTGTATCTTTTAAGAGTTTATATTGTTTATTTGATAATTCTGATAAATCGATATAATATTCTAAATTGTAATAGTCATTCGAATCATCACTTTCTACAAAAGGACTGGAGGCAATAAGTAATCGATCTTTTTTATTATACCCGTATTGATTGATAAGTTTTCCTTTGGCATCCAAAAGACAAATTTCAGTCATATCATCTTTAGGTAAATTACCTAATTCTTTTTTTATTTTTTCTAAATCTAATTCTACTTGATGAGGTCCTCTACTATCTATAGTATTGCAAAAATTAATATAATCATCTGAAGCCGTGTAATCAGTATTGTAAACCAGTTCATTAAAACTTCGATCATATTTATTTTTGACAACATAACCAAACACTACCATAAAAGAAATAAATAAACAAATAAACACCTTAAACTGAATACTTCTTATCTTCTTCATGATTCTTCTCCTTTCCACATATATCCTGTTTTAACAATGGTTTGAATATAATAAGAATATTTTCCCAATCGTTTCCTTAAACGTTTAATATATGTATCTACTGCTCGACCATCCCCATAATAATCATAGCCCCACAAAGTATCTAAAATTTTTTCTCTTGATAAAACAATTCCTTGATTTTTCATTAAGTATCGAAGAAGTTTAAATTCTTTATCTGTTAAAACAATATCATTTTCTTCAATCACTAAAATATGTTTATCTAAATCCAAAATCACTTTTCCTGACTGAAGTTGATTCGTTTCAATCTTTTTATTTCTTTTTAAAAGTGCTAAACATTTAGCATATAACAAAGAAGGTTTAAATGGTTTAGTAATATAATCATCTGCCCCATATTCATAAGCCTTTAATTGGTTTTCATCTTCTGATAAAGCACTTATAAAAACGATGAGCGTATTATATTGACTTCTAATTTGTTTACAAACTTCATAGCCATCAATTCCTGGCATCATAATGTCAAGTAAAATGATATCGATTGTATCATCTAATATTGCTAATCCTTCATAACCATTTTGAGCTTCTATAACTTCTATTTCTTTATGATCAAAATACTCTTTAACAAAGTCTCTTACTTCTTTATGATCTTCAATCATCAATGCTTTATACATTTCTACCACCTCTTCAACTTTATTGTAGCATGACTATGTGTAAAAGATGTGAAAAAAAAGGTGACGGTTAGTCATCTAGTTCTTTCGTATAATTATAATGTAATTTTTCATAACCTTGTCTTTCATAAAAACGATGCGCATCTTTACGATATATGGAAGTAGAAAGCTCAATTTGTTCGAGTTGCTTATCTTTTGCAATCTCTTCAATTTTTTCGATAAGTTGTTTACCAATTTTCAAACTTCTTTTTTCTGGTAAAATAACAAGTTCTACAATTTCACTTGTATCATGGTCATGATGTAAATAATGATGTATTTTAAAACTTAGAAATCCTTCAATTTTTTCATCTCGATAAACTAAATAAATAATATCTTCATTTTTTAAAGAATTTTCAAAAACGCAATCAAAGTGTTCTTTATTAATTGATTTATTTTCTAAAATACAAATCAAATTATAGATTTCTTCTTTATCTTCTAATTTAGCCTATTCAATCATATTCTTCTTCCTTTATCAGTTTTTGTAAGTCATTTTGATAATCAATATCATAAAGTTCTTTTTCATTTTCAATTCTAAAATAGAAACATTCTTGTGGATATTTATTAACGATCTTACGCCCTCCTTGATCTTCTTTTAAAGAATATAACTCATTGAAATAGTCTTTAGAAAAAATCACAGGATTTCCTACTCTATCTTTAAACATTAAAGAACATATAGAATAAGATGATTGATTAAATGTATCAATCATCTTATTGAGTGTTTGATAAGATAGATAGGGTTGATCGGCAACCATAAACATCATTTGATAGTCATCATCTTGATTGATATGGTTTAAAGCAGCTTTAATAGAATAGGAAATTCCTCTTTCACTTAAAGGGCTTTTATAACTATGAATATATTTTTCTTGTATATCAATTGTATTAGAAACAACGATAATTTCTAGATCATTACGATATTTTAATAATTGTTTCAAAGTATCAATTCCATAAAGATAAAGCTCTTTTCCTTTAAAAAGCGCATGTAACTTATCTTCTTTAAAACGACGACTATTTCCTGCTGCTAAATAAATAATATATGTTTTCATTATTCATCGATTGCCATTAAGATTTTTTCAGGAGTCATTGGAAGATCTTTTAAATACTTACCAGTTGCTCGATAGATGGCATTGGCGATTGCAGGAGATGGTGTATTAATAACAATTTCACCAATCGATTTTGCACCAAATGGCCCAGTTGGTTCATAGCTACTTTCAAATTCAACTCTAATTTTTCCCATATCCAAACGTGTAGGAATTTTATATTGCATAAAAGAATTTTCAGGAATAGCACCACGTTTTGTATATTGAACATCTTCATAAAGAGCCATACCAATTCCTTGAACTAAGCCACCTTCTGTTTGAACACGTGCTAAATTTGTATTAATAACAGTACCGCAATCGACAACAGCAACATAATCAAGAATATCAACTTGTCCTGTTTCTTTATCAAGTTCAATTTCAACCATCCCTACCATATAAGGTGGTGGTGAAAATGGAGATGAATGTGTAACTGTAACTTGTGTTTCGATATTATTTCCACACATTGCTTTTAAAGCAAGCTCCTTTAAAGTTAAAAGTTCGTTTGTCTTTAAATTTTTAACACCTTGTGAGGTAAATTCAACATCTTCTTTTTCACAATGAAATGTTTGTAAAGCAAGGTTACATAAATTATTTTTTAATTTTTCACAAGCTTGCTCTACTGCCTTTCCTGTTACATAAGTTGTTGAAGAAGCATAAGAACCTGAATCATAAGGTGAAATATCTGTATCTGCCCCAAAAACAACAATTTGATCAACGTCACAATCTAAACATTCGGCCGCCATTTGTGCAAGAATGGTGTCACAACCTGTTCCCATGTCAGCTGCCCCAATATGAAGTGTATAATAACCATCATCTTCAAGTTTTAATGTAGCAGAACCTACGTCAACCCCTGAAATACCAGATCCTTGCATGGCCATGGCTACCCCAGCACTTCTAATTTTACCATTTTCTAAAACACGTACTTTTGATTTATTTTCCCAATCAAAAAGTTTTTTAGCATGCTCCATACATTTATCTAAGGCGCATGCTTTTGCAACCTCATTATAATAAGCCCCCATTGTTTGACCTTGTCTAACCATATTCTTTTCTCGAATAACTACTGGGTCAATACCCAAAATTCCTGCCATTTCACTTACAATCGATTCTACCGCAAAAAGTCCTTGCGTCGCTCCATAGCCACGATAGGCACCAGCTGCTTGACAATTGGTATAAACAACATCATAAGAAAATTTAAAGGCTTCAAGATTATTTGTATAAAGTGGAATCGATTTATGTCCCGATAAACCTACTGTTGTTGGTCCATGCTCACCAAAAGCACCACTATTTGAAAGCGTATAAACATCCATTGCACGAATTGTTCCATCATTCATTGCTCCTAATTTAACAGTCACTTGCATTTCATGACGCGGTGTAGAGGCAATTTGTGATTCTTTTCGACTATAAATCATTTTAGAAGGTTTCTTGGTCATCCATGTTACAAAAGCAGGATAAACTTCAGCTACAACAGTTTGTTTAGCCCCAAATCCTCCTCCAATTCTTGGTTTTTCAACACGAATTTTCGATTGAGGAATATCTAATGCGTTAGCAAGAATTCTTCGACAATGGAAAACAATTTGAGTTGAAGAAATAACATGAAGTCTTCCATAAGGGTCAATTTCACAATAAGTTCTAAAAGTTTCCATCATTGCTTGTTGGTTTGCTCTTGTATGATAGGTTCTTTCAATGACTTGATCACAAGAAGCAAACACTTTTTCTAAATCACCTTGACTTGAAGAATCTGTTGCCACAAGATTTCTATGATTATCAGCACCTACTGGACATAAAGCTTTCCAATTTTCTTCAGGATGAACTAAGATGTTATTATCTTTTGCTTTCGTAAAATCAAGAACTGGTGTTAAAACTTGATATTTTACTTTAATAATTTTTAACGCACGATCAACAACCTTTTCATTAATACCAGCAACAATAGCAACAGCATCTCCTACAAAACGAACTCTTTGATCTAAAATTAAACGATCATAAGGACTTGGTTCTGGAGACGTTTGACCTGCCATGGTAAAACGTTTTTGAGGGACATCTTTATACGTATAAACAGCTTCAATACCTGGGATTTTTTGAGCTTTAGAAACATCAATTTCTTCAATCAAAGCATGAGCATGTGGTGATCTTAACACTTTAACAACTAAACAGTCTTGACTTGTTATGTCATCTACATAAACAGGTTTACCAAGCAAAAGATTCATCGCATCTTTTTTCATGACCGGTTTTTCAATATGTTTATAAGCCATTATTCATTCCCCTTTTCTTCAAGATAGTTTAGGTAATTTTTTATTCCTCTAAGTTGTCCTTCATAACCTGAACAACGACATAAATTTCCAGCTAAAAATTCTTTAATTTCATCATCACTTGGATGAGGATTTTCTTTTAATAAAGCAAGTGTATTCATCATAAATCCAGGATTACAAAAACCACATTGTTCAGCTCCTTGACTAGCAATAAATGTTGCAAGTGGTTTTGCTTCTTCTTGCATTCCTTCTAAAGTAACTACTTTTGCACCATTTGCACGCATTGCAAGAATACTGCATGAAAGCACTGGTTTATCATTTAATAAAACCGTACATAATCCACAGTTACTTGTATCACAACCACGTTTAACACTATAGCAACCATTTTTTCTCACAAAATCAATAAGTAATAAATCAGGTTCAATATCTTGTACAATTCTTTCTCCATTTAAAGTTAATTTAATTTCCATATACATCCTCCTTTAATTGAAGAAAAGCTCTTTTTATTAAAACTTTTGCAATCTTTTGACGATATTCTCTAGATGCTCTTGAATTGCTTCCTAATTTTAATTCTGATAAAACACATTTTGTAAAATTTTGAATATTTTCTTCAGTAATACCTGTTTCAAAATAACTATCTCCATTAATAGCTACAGCATGTAACGGTCTTGCTCCAATGATACATGTATAATGTTGATTTATATTACTAACAGCACAGGTTAAAACAGGAAAATCTGTTGAAATATTTCTTTGTGATAAATAAACCACATTTGTTGGTACTTTTTTAATAATAACTTTTGTAAGAATATCTTTTGTAAATTTCATATTCGCAAATTCTTTGATAGAAACCCGCCCAGTTGGATAAAGTTCTACCTCACAATCAAGCGCCATAAAAAGTGTTAAAACATCAGAAAAACCAAACCTTCCATAAATAGACCCACCAATTGTCGCTAAGTTTCTAAATTGAACACCGACAATATGACGTACACTTTCTTTAATAGCTCCTTGTGTAAAATGGTTTAATTGTTCATTTGTTTCAAGCTCTCTTAAAGTAACCATAGCACCAATATGTATTTCATCATCTATTTCTTCAATTTGATCTAAATGTAAATCAGATAGATCAATAGCAAAATTAACATTTCTATTTTGCATTTTAAGCCATAACATACCACCTAAAACAACACTCAGCGGTTTTTTTGCATATTCATAAGCTTCCTCAATTGTTTGAGGTCGCACATAATTTCTAATCGATAACAAAGAAAGCCCTCCTTTATTGTTTTTCTTTTGGTAATAAAATATTTAAAATAATTGCTACAAAAGCAGCAGGTACAATTCCTGATTCTCCACAAATCATTTGAATTGCTTGTGGAAGTTGCACTAAAATTGCACTATTTGCACCAATACCATAACCTAATCCTAAAGCAACTGAAACAATTGTCATTGAACGAGCAGTAAGAGGTTCTTTGGTAATCAATTGAATTCCAGACATAACAATCGATGAAAACATGATGACTGCTGCTCCACCTAATACGGATTGAGGCATAATTGAAACAAGTGCCGCTAATTTAGGAAATAAACCACAAATAATTAGGAAAATCGCGCCACACGCCAAAGCAAAACGATTGACAATTTTAGTCATTGTTACTAACCCAACATTTTGTGAAAAAGATGTATTAGGTAAAACACCAAATAAAGCAGCAATGGATGAACCAATACCATCACAGATAACACCACCTGATAATTCTTGATCTGTAGCTTCTCTTGACATTCCACCTTCCATAACACCAGAAATATCCCCAACAGTTTCAACAGCTGTAACAATAAACATAATTAAAACTGGTAAAATTGCTCTTAAATCAAAAACTGGTTTTACTGGCATGAGTTTTGGTAAGGCAAACCATTTTGCTTGAGCCACCTTATCCCAATTTAAAACCCATGATTTAACAAACTCTGTTCCATCACTGGCAACACCTGTTGTTGAAATAAACAATGGTAAAATCATACATAAAACATAACCACAAATAATTCCAATTAAAACAGCCGAATTACTTAGCATTCCTTTTGTACCATGTTTAAAAGCTAAAATAACAACTAAAACAAATAAACCAATTAAAAGATTTTCTACAGATCCATAATCTTTAGCACTACTTCCTCCCCCGAAAGAAGCAACACCAACACCAATTAAAGACAAACCAATGGATAAAACAACTGTTCCTGTAACAACAGACGGAAAGAAACGACGTAATGGTTTTAAAAGAAAACCTAAAACCGTTTCAAATAAACCACCAATAATACTTGCTCCCATGATGGCACCATATCCTAAAACACCACCACCCATTACATGAGCAACACTTTGGAAAACACCAATAAATCCTGAACTTGTTCCCATGATAATTGGGACTTTCCCACCAATAGGACCTATTGAAAATAATTGTACTAAAGTAACAACACCTGCAATAAGCATTGCATTTTGTAAAAGTGAAACTTGAATTGCAGCAAATACATCTGCATCATGCATTGCAGCACAAGCCCCCGTAATAATAAGTACTGGTGTTAAGTTACCAACGAACATTGCTAGAACGTGTTGTAAACCTAAAATAATTGCCTGTTTTAAAGGAATTTTCCCTTCAAAATCATAAGGACTTGTATACTCTTTTTTCTCCATATTCTCTCTCCCTAACATTAAATTAACCTTCTAAAAACAAGAAAATTGTAGCATAACTCTTTTTTTTCATCAAGATACTACAAAAAAATAGATTTATAGATATAAAAAAAACAGCTAATGCTGTTTTATAGGAAGAAATAACACATCATTGCTTCCTCCACAAATCATTCCTAAATTGGCACTTTTGCTATTATTTAATTCATAATGTTTTATCATTACCTTTTGACAATTCTTAGCATCTAAAATAGCTTGATATTCTTCTCTTCCCCCACCAATAGAACCAATAATTCCTTTTTCATTGACAAACATCATACTACCAACTGTACGTGGTGTTGATCCTTTTTTATCAATAATAATACATAAAACACCATCACCTTGTACTTCTAATAAGTCACTTGTTATACTTGAATATTGATGTTCATTTTTAATAGCTATAATTTCAGACATGATACTGACGGCAATCTCTGCAGGGGTTACCGCTTTTATTGAAAGTCCAATAGGCGCATGTACTTTATCAAGTTCAACTTGTTGATACCCTTCTTCTAATAAAGCATCATAGGTTTGTCTAACTTTCTTCTTGCTTCCAATCATTCCTACATAAAGACTTTGTCGAAAAAGTGTCTTTTTTAAACACAAACGATCATCTTTATGTCCTCTTGTCACAATGACATAACATGTATTTGCTTCCTTAGGAAAATAGGAATCAGCTTTATCAAAAGAAACACAATGAATTTCATTTGCTTCTGGAAATAATTCTTTACATGCAAATTCTTTTCTTTCATCAATAACAATCGTATAGAAATCCAACATAGAAGCAAGTTTACTTACATATTGGCTCACATGTCCTGCACCCAAAATAACAAGTTTCGGTTGTGGTAAGAACCATTCTTCATTAATAAGTGTTACTTCCTTTTGATTTTCTAATAACGAAGCTAGTGCTTTTTCATAAAGCGAACTTGCTTCATTCACTTGAATTTCTATGGGAACATTATATTTTTTAATTTTTTCTAAATAGATGTTGATAAGTTGTTGAATAAAAAGACTATCTACTTTTTGATTTCCATCAATTTTCATTTCTTGATAACCATGAACAACATCTTGAACAGGTTTTCCAAGTCCCTTTAAAGAAGTAATTAAAATAATTTCATTACTATCTTTGTCTACAACAGGTTCATTATTTCTTGGATATTTTAAAGGTAATCCATGAGAACCATCAGCTTCAATTAAAATTACATCTATTTCTTTTTTTAATCTTTCTAACACTTCATCATCTAAAGCTTTAATTTTTTGATTTTTGGCTTTACTACCTGCATGTACGTAACCATGCTTTTTAATTTCATTTATAATTTCTTCATAACTCGGATCGACTAGTGTATTTTCTTCAATTTTCATATGAGTAGAAGTTGTCATTAAAACAGTCTTACCTTCTTTTAAATATTGATCTTTTAACTGTTTTATTTTTGTTGTCTTTCCACCTGAACCAATAACACTAATTATCATAATTACCCTCACTAATTTCTTTAATTGCTTTGATGAAAAATTGTATTTCTTCTTTTGTATTCATAAATGAAAGTGATACTCTTACGATTCCACTTTTCACTGTATTGAGATGTTGATGCATCAAAGGTGCACAATGAGTACCGCAACGAATCGCAATATCATACTTATTATTTAAAAGATCGGCCACTTGAAAACTATCCATTCCTTGTATATTAAATGCAAGAATTGGTGTTCTTTCTTTGAAATCACCATATAAAACAACTTGTGGAATATTTTTTAAACCATCATATAAAAATTCAACTAATTCATTTGTGTATTTTGATTTTTCATCTTGATATTTCATTAAATAACAAACCCCTACCTTTAAAGAAACAATTCCTGTCATATTACGTGTTCCTGCTTCAACATGTTCAGGGTAGTAATCACTTTGAAAATGATTAAAAGAATCCATTCCTGTTCCACCACTTATTAAAGGTTCCATTTCTATAGATTGAGCTAAACAAAAACCACCAACTCCACTATTTCCAAGCAGCCCTTTATGACCACTAAAACATAAAATATCTAAATTCATCTTTTCCATATCAATGAGAAGATGTCCCGCACTTTGGGCAATATCACTCATCATTAAAATACCATGCTCGTGTGCTAACTTTCCAATTTCAGCAATTGGATAAATTTCACCCGTCACATTGGAACTATGTGTTACAATAATCATTTTTGTCTTTTTTTGAAGATTTTTTTTAATACCCTCTACTGTAGGTGAGGTAATAGATAAGGTAATAATATTTGCTTTTTCTAATTGATAAAGCGGTCTTAAAACACTGTTATGTTCAGCGTAGGTCGTAATCACGTGATCACCTTTTTTGAGAATACCTTTAATACATGTATTGAGACTTTCTGTATTTCCACTATTTAAGACCACGCATCCATCTTGAGGTACATGAAAATATTCTTTAATAAGTTTGCGTGTTTGATAAATCAAACGACTCGCATTTAAACTTGTCGTACTGGTAGAACGATTCGCATTGGTACAATGATTCATACAATCAATTACTGCATCTTGAACTTCTTTAATTTTAGGAAAACTGGTTGCTGCTTGATCAAGATAAATCATTTCTATGTCCTTTTAAATAAAAGATTGCCTCAATGACTCCACCAGCAATGCAGCGTGCTTTATCGGAAATAGTAAAACAATTTTCATATTCATCTTCACGTGGATCAATATCTGCCATTTTAAAACCTTGAGTGACTACAAAACCTTCTTTAATTAAGCCACGAAGTAATCCATCCATTGTCGCATAAATCGGTGTTTGATCAACGTAAGCAATCACTTCACCTTTTTTAACAATATCTGTTAAATGCCTTACATGTTTTACAGTTCCTGCATTAGGAGAATGGATAACACGTTCTTTTCCATAACCTTTAATGACTCCTGGTACACCTGTATTTTTTAAAGCAGTTCCTTGATAAATCGTTCTTCCAAGTTTATGTCCTCGCATCGTTTCAATAACAACATCAACATCTTTACCTGCCATAAATCCCGGACCTAAAGCAATGGTAATTGGAGCCATTTCTTTTGTTGTTCCTAAATTCTTTTTAGCAAGAATGGCATCAACAACAACCTCTGGCTTGAAATAATCAATGGCTTTAGCCTCTGGATCAATCAATAACGTCACTTTATTTTCCATTAAAAATTGTTTTGCTTCATCATAGTCATGTGCTAGATAACAAGTGACATCTTCTACTTGTTTTTGCGTATCATAAATAGCTTCACAAAAAGCAACATTTCTTCGAATGGCACTTGGTTTTTCAATTTCTAAAATCAAGACCTTAAATCCACATTTAAAAAGTTTATAAATGGTCCCTGTAGCAATATCGCCACCACCTCTTACAATAACTAAATCTTTCATTTATCTTTTATGGCTTAATAACTTTTTCAGCCTTCTCCATTCTTTCAACAATATCATACATATTTGTGACAGCCCCTACTTGTAATAACTCTTTACGGTTAAAGAAATCGAGACATGTTCCACAACTTACAATATCAACACCTTGACTTTCAAGATATTTTAAATCATTTAAAATATCTCCCTCATTTGTAGTAAGGAAAATACCTTCATTATAAAAAATCATTTCTTTAGGTAATTGATCTTGTTTTGTAAGTGCAAAGATAAATGATTTCATTAAAACAGCACCAAGTTCTTCATTACTTCCCATTGTTTTACTTGAAATAACAACAACATCTCCACTTTTTTCATTAAAATCTAATTCTTCATCAATACCTTCTTTAGCAATAATTGCATAAAAATCATCTCCGTCATCACCTGTAACAATTTGATAATGTCTTACTCCTGCAAATTTTGTTAAATTTTCAATCGCAATCTCATTATCAACAAGTACTTTTACTTTATCAATTTCTTTTAATAATTCCTTTGTTTTTACAACTGGTAATGGGCATTCAAGTCCTCGAGCATCTAAAATTTCCATAATAATCTCCTAACGTACATAAATATCAAATTGATCTTTTTCAACAATTTTACCAATCACATAACAAGCAAGTCCTGCTTGGTTAAAATCATTTAAAATATTTTCTAAATCATCACTTGCAACACTGGCAAGAAGTCCTCCACTTGTTTGTGGATCATAAAGAATTTCTTCTAAAACAAAGTTTTCCTCATCAAAACAAACTTTATTTTTCATTGCATTGCGATTATGCTGTCCGCCTCCACTTAAATAAAATTCATTAACATAATAAGGGCAATCCTTAAAATAGGGAATACTTTCCTTGTCTAAAAATGCACTTGCCTTTTCATCTAGCATTTCATCTAAATGAACAAGTAAACCAAAACCAGTGACATCCGTTAAAGCATGAAGTGTATATTTATTTAAAACATCGAATGCATATTTATTAAGTGTTGTCATACTCTTAAAAACCTCATCAAGTATTTCTTGACGTGCATCATTTAAACGATAAGCATTTAATGTCAATCCTACTCCTAATTTTTTAGTAAGAATTAATGTATCTCCCACTTGTACTCCATTATTTTGAATCATTTTACTTGGATCTACTATTCCCGTAACACTTAAGCCATATTTTGTTGATTCATCTTTGATAG
The DNA here is from genome assembly GCF_025566905.1 of [Clostridium] ammoniilyticum. Taxonomy (NCBI): domain Bacteria; kingdom Bacillati; phylum Bacillota; class Erysipelotrichia; order Erysipelotrichales; family Coprobacillaceae; genus Faecalibacillus; species [Clostridium] ammoniilyticum. The sequence continues at coordinate 211,148 of NZ_JAOQJR010000004.1, read as the reverse complement.
AATGACCACCTGATAAAACAACTTTAGCTTCTTTTAGTTTATCATTTCCACCTTCAATGATTTTTCCTAAAATATTTAAATCATCTTGATCGTTAAAACAAACAATATTTAAAGCTGTCAAAGGAGTTCCACCCATAGCATAAACATCACTTAAAGCATTCGTTGCTGCAATTTGTCCAAATAAATAAGGATCTTCTACCATTGGTGGAAAGAAATCAAGTGTTGAAACAATGGCTTGATGTTCATTTATTTGATAAACAGAGGCATCATCATGACTATCAAAGCCAACAAGTAAATTAGAATTGGGATATTTATCGATTTTTTCTAAAATATGAGTTAATTTTTTAGCGCCTAATTTAGCACTACAGCCACCACTTTTACAATAAAGCTTTTCTTTCATTTAAAACACAACCTTTACTATTTTTTCATAATGAATTTGATTTTCTTCAAGAAAAATCTTCCACTTTTCCATATCTTTATTTTGACAAGAAAAACACATGCCACATCCTGCATCAATAACAGATGGTTTAGGAATTAAACGTCCTTTCATAGAAGATGTTTGTTTAGCATCTAAATCCATTGCATCATCTAATGAATGAAAAGTAATAATTAAATATTCCTGTTTATTCATCTTCAAAAATCTCCTTAAACCGAACCTTCGCATATTCATTCATTTCTTGAATAAATTTTTCATACTTTTCTAACAATTCTTCGCCTTCTTGAGTAAGTTTACTACCACCACCATCTTTACCACCACTAATACGTTCAACAAGAGGCATGTCTAAATCCTCTTCCGCTCTTTTTAAAATTTTCCATGCCTTTGAATTTGACATTTTCATAGCTTTGTAAGCTCCTGATAAGGAACCAAAACTTTGCGTTTTTTTCATCAGTTCATAAACGCCTTTACCAAAACTTTTTTCTTGGTTATAAAGACGAATCTTTAAATCAAATTTCTGTGGATTTTTATAAGTCATTTTTATCCTTTCGAAAGTCCACAATTTGGAAAAGTACAAACAGGACAATTTAAACAAAGTCCTCCTTCACCAAGCAAAGCAAGTTCGTCACTGGTAATTAAATCTTTAGCAAGAAGTCTTGGTAAAACAATATCAAAAATTGTTCGACGTGAATACATAACACATCCTGGTAATCCAACAATTGGAACATCACCTTTATAACTTAATAAAAACATTGCTCCAGGAAGAACAGGTGCACCATAGCTTATTATTTTTGCACCTGTGTTTTTTATCGCCAGTGGTGTTTTATCATCAGGATCAACAGACATTCCTCCTGTGCATAAAACAAGATCCACTCCTAGTTTTAAAGCTTCATTGATTTTACTAGTTGTCATTTCATGATCATCTAATGATAAACTATGGTAAGTAACTTCTACCCCGTATTCTTTTAATTTTTCTACGATGACTGGCGTAAATGTATCTTTAATTCTCCCTTTATAAACCTCTGAACCTGTAGTAATAATTCCTGCTGTTTTTATTTGATAAGGCATGATTTTTAAAATAGGTTTTTGAATTTTTTCTTGGATTTGTTGCATCTTTTCTTTTTCAATAACGAGTGGAATAATACGCATACCTGCAAGTTTATCCCCTTTTTTTACAGGTACATTTCCTTGTCTTGTCGCAATCATCATTTTTCCAAAAGAATTGACCTTAAAAAGTTCTTCTCGATTTACTTTAAACAATCCATCAATTGTACTTGTAAGTTCAATCTTTCCTTCACTAATAGCGCTTTTTTTCATATATTCATTGAAACAAAGATTACATAATATTTCTGCTGCATCATTTTCATGTATCATTGTTTCATCTTTTTCAAAAACATAAAGATGTTCTTTCCCTAAATTCAATAATACTTCAATATCTTCTTCTTTAATAATATGACCCTTCTTAAAACGGGGCCCTTTTCTTTGGTCTTTTACAATTTCTGTGATATCATGGCAGAGAACACTACCTATGGCATCTTCTGTTTTAATTTCTTTCATGTTATTTATTAACAGTAAACCCGTAATTTTCAAATTGTTTTAAAGAAGATTTCTTTTGAATGAATTTTATGAATTTTTCAGTTTCATCACTATGTTTTGTTTTAGCAAGTTTTGCAACTGGGTAAATAACAGGTTCATCTAATAAACTATTTTCACATGTTGCAAGGACTTTTACATCTTTACTGCTTTTAGCATCTGTTGAATAAACAATACCTACTTCACTTGAAGATGAAGCAACCCAGTTTAATACTTCAGTAACATTTCCCCCTAAACTATATTTTGAACTTAAAGCATCATATAGCCCTAAATGAGTTAATGCAATTTTTGCATATTGACCAGCAGGTACAACTTCAGGATCTCCAATCGCAATTGTTTCTGCTTTTGCGATATTAGCAAAATCTTTTACTTCTGTTGTTGTTTGTTTACCAGTAATTAAAACCAGTTTATTTTCTAATAAATCAACAACATCCTTTTTATTAATGTATTTTTCATCAACAAGAGCATCCATTTGTTTTGTTGCTGCTGAAAAGAAAACATCTGCCTTTAATCCTTGTTCAATTTGAATTTGTAATTTACCACTTGAATCATAAACTCCTTGAACTTTGATATTTGGATTTTCTTTTTCAAATTCAGGAATAAGTTTGTCTTCAAACGTATTTTCCAAACTTGCTGCAGCAGCAAATGTCAATGTTACTTCTTCTTGTTGATCTTGAGTTGATGAACAACCACATAAAGTAACAATCATTAAAAAACTACACATTAAACTTAATAACTTTTTCATTATTCCAATCTCCCTCTTTTTATTTTTAATTTATTATCACACATCATTTCCATTTCCTTTGGACTATGTGTTACAAACAGACATTTCTTTTGATATTCAATTAATTTTTTCTTTGTTTCATTTAAAAGCATTTCCTTTAATGATTCATCTAAGGCACTAAAAGGTTCGTCTAATAAAACAAGATTTGTATCATAAACAAGTAACCGTGCTAAAGCAACGCGTTGTTTTTGTCCTCCTGAAAGCTGACGAGGATATCTTTTTTGTAAATCATCTATTTGAAAGTCTTTCATGATTTGTTGAACTTTTTCTTTAATCACTTGTTTATCTTCATGATGTGCTTTTAAAGGAGCAGCAATGTTTTGATAAACATTCATATGATCAAATAATGCGTAATTTTGAAACATGTATCCTATTTTTCTTTTTTGTGGGGAAATATTAATTTTTAAATCACTGTCAAATAAAACTTCATCATCTAAAACAATACGTCCTGCATCCGGTGTCATAATTCCAGCAATACATTTTAAAACCATACTTTTTCCACTTCCACTTGGTCCCATTAAACCAAGGCGGTCTTCATGACTTTCAAAACAGACATCTAAATCGTATTCTGACAATTTTTTAAAGATTACAACTTCTAATTTCATCTAAAAACTCCTTTTTTTCTTAATAGAGTATTGATAAACATTGACACCAACAACAGCTATCAAACAAACAACAACGATAATAAAAACATAAACACCTGCATTATCATAATTTCCTGACATGACTTCACTATAGACCGCTAAAGGTAAAGTTCTTGTTTTTCCAACTATATTTCCTGCAAGCATAGCCGTTGCTCCAAATTCCCCTAAACCTCTTGCAAAAGATAGAACACCCCCACTAATAATTCCTGGCATAGCTTCAGGTAAAATGACTGTAAAGAAAATGCGTTTTTCTGACATTCCCAGTGTTCTTCCTGAATCAATCAAATCATGATCTATTTGTTCCATGGCCGATTTGGCACTACGATACATTAAAGGAAAAGAAATCACGACAGCAGCAATAACCGTTGCTGAAAAACTAAAAGTAATTTTATAATGAAAAACATGGAGAAAAAGTTTTCCAATAGGTTGATTAACCCCAAAGATCATGAGTAAGAAAAATCCCATAACTGTTGGTGGTAAAACAAGAGGCATGGTAAAAATACCGTCTAAAATAATTTTCGTTAAATCATGTTTTCGATTCAACGTCCATTTTGCAAGAAATAAACCTAAAAAGAAAGTAATGACAATTGTAATAATTGCTGTTTTTAAAGAAATATAAAGAGGTGATAAATCAACCATCTTTTCGAGCACAATCATGTGCCTCTCCTTTTAAAGTTTCTAACCCATGTTTTAAAGGATCAATAATAATATCTAAACTTTCTTTAACAGCTTTTAAACTTCCTGGCAAATTAATAATCAACGTTTTGTTTCTTAAAATAGATACCCCTCTTGAAAGCATGGCACGATTGGTATATTTCATTGACTCATAGCGAATTGCTTCGCTGATACCTGGTACATTTCGTGTTGCTACTTTTAGTGTGGCTTCTGGTGTGACATCCCGCATACTTAACCCTGTCCCACCAGTGGTAATAATCAAATCATTATGACAACGATCTGATAAATTAATCAATGCTTGTTCAATTAGCTTTTGTTCATCAGGTAAGATTTCATAAGAAGTGACATAATAGCCTCTTTCTTTAAAATAATCTTGGATGTAAGGTCCACTTAAATCCTCTCTTTGACCCTGACTGCCTTTATCAGAAAGTGTTAAAATCGCCACACGTAAACGTTTATCTCTTTCTTTTAAAACTTCAACTGAGTCATTCAACTGAATCGTTCCTCCTTTTAAAACACGAGAAAACAAGCCATTTGTGGGCATAATACATTTTCCTACTTGATGATAAATAGCACAATGGTTATGGCAGCTTTTCCCAAGTTGAGTAATTTCAAGAATAACATCACCTATTTTAAGACGTGTTCCTATTTCAATTTTATTAAAATCAATTCCTGAAATAAGTAAATTTTCACCAAAAGCACCATCTTCAACAGTAGAACCCATTTTCTTAAATTTTTCTCTTGTTTCATAAGATAACAAGGAAACTTGTCGATGCCAAGAACCTGCATGAGCATCATTTTTAAAGCCATGATTTTCAATAACTTCAATTTTTTCAACAGGTATTTTTGCCGTTCCTTTTTTTTCACTTAAACAGATTGCTTTTACTTGTCCTGCCATTTAAAATCACCACTCTTTCCACCACTTTTACTTATTAAATGAATATTTCTAATTTCCATTTCTTTACTAACAGCCTTTGACATATCATAAATAGTAAGTAGTGTAGCACTCACACCATGGAGTGCTTCCATTTCAACCCCTGTCTTTCCCAAACATGTAACTTGACAATAAGTTTCTATCAATTCTTTTTCATGATTAATATGAAAATCCACGGTAATCTTACTTAGAAGTAAAGGATGGCATAATGGAATAATATCACTGGTTTTCTTTACTGCCATAATTCCAGCAATTCTTGCCACTGAAAGAACATCTCCCTTTTTCATTTGATGATTTTCAATTTTTTCAAGTATTTCTTGACCAACACAAATTTCACCATAAGCAATTGCTGTTCTTTGTGTTGTGTCTTTTGAAGACACATCTACCATAATGGCATTTCCTTTTTCATCAAAGTGTGTAAAATCCATATTATCCTCCTATTTCATTCATTTTTGTATAAGAAACATTCTCTTCAAAATGATGTTCTTTTGGTTTTAATTCAATTGCTTTTTCAAGATGCAAACGTAATTGTTTTTCATTATTAAGATACGGTTTTAAATCATGCATTTCTTCATAAAATAAACACGGCTTGATCTTTCCAGTACTTGTTAAACGAAGACGATTACATTGATGACAAAACTTATGATGAAGAGCTTCAATAAAACCAACATAACCTTGATAACCATTTATTGTATAATAATGCGCAGGACCATTGCCTAATTTATCTAGACATTCTTGAATTGGATATTTTTTTAAATAATGGAGAACATCTTTCATTTTTTGATTACGCTGTTCTTTATTTAAAGGCATGAGTTCAATAAAACGCAACGCTATTTTTTTATCTTTAATAAGCATCAACATATTTTCCAAGCGATTCATTGTAAAAGTATCATCGACAACACAATTTATTTTTACAGGAATTTGTAGCTTATAAGCATAAAACAAATTATCTAAAACTATTCCTAAACAATCTTGTTGTGTCAATAAAAAATATTCTTTTAGATCAAGAGTATCTATTGAAAAATTAATACCATCTATTCCTATTTCTTTTAAACAATCTAAATCTTCTTTAGTAAATAAAGAGCCATTGGTTGTTAAAGTGACCTGAACATTTCGTTTTTTTAATTCTTTAATAAAGAAAAGATAATCTTTTCTAATTGTTGGTTCCCCACCTGTAATTTTAAATTTATTGATTCCTAATTGGATAGCTTGATCAACAATGAGTAATAATTGTTCATAAGATAAAATATCTTGATGTTTTAATTTTCGTGGATGATCATTTTTACAATAAGCACATTGAAAATGACAACGATCTGTAATGGAAATACGCATATAATCTATTTTTCTTTGATATAAATCCAACATAAGCCCTCCGTTATTTTCAAATGAGAATAACCCTATAAATAATTTAATAGATTATCTTGCAAATTTCAACAAAATATTTTAGACAAAATAAAAAAACTAGAATTATTTCTAACTCTAGTTTTCGATAACTAATGTGTATGTCCTTCAACAGCGACAATATCTTCTGGATTTTCAGCAATTGCTTTACAAGCAGCTTCAATTCCTTTAACAATTGTATCAAGTGATAAACTTGGTGCATTTGTTGGACGGTTAGCAACTTGACTTGTAATAAATGGTACATGCATAAATCCACCTCGCATTGATGGGTATTTTTTAGCAATTGTATAAAGAACACCATACATTAAATGGTTACATACATAAGTTCCTGCTGAATTAGAAACACTTGCAGGAATATCTGCTTTTCTAATTTCAGCAACCATTGCTTTGATTGGTAAAGATGAAAAATAAGCATTTTCTCCATCTTCAAAGATTGAACCACTTAAAGGTTGATTTCCTTCATTATCAGGAATACGTGCATCATTAATATTGATAGCCACTCTTTCTGGTGTTAAGTCAAATCTTCCACCTGCTTGTCCAATACATAAAACAACATCAGGATGTTCTTTTTCAATAGCATTTGCAACTGTATCAATTGATTTATAGAAAACAGTTGGTACTTCTAATTTAACGATTTCAAGATCACCAATTTTGTCTTGAACACGTTTGACAGCTTCTAAAGCTGGATTAATTTTTTCTCCTCCAAAAGGATCAAATGCAGTTAATAATAATTTCATTTCATTTCCTCCTAGAAAGCTAATACATACATTAAAACAATGTGTACTGCTAACATAATTAACGCAACTGGTAATTGTGAAATTATTATAGCATATTTACTCTTCGTTTCCAATAAAGCCGCTGGCATAATATTGAAGTTTGCAGCCATTGGTGTCATTAATGTACCACAATATCCTGCAGTTAACCCTAAAGCACCTACAACAACTGGATTTGCTCCTTGAGCGATTAAGAATGGATAACCAATACCCACTGTAATAACTGCAAAAGCAGCAAAACCATTACCCATGATAATTGTAAATAAAGCCATACCAATGCAATAAACAGCAACGGCAATAAAATGATTTCCTTCAGGAATAATAGCACCTACTCCTGCAGCAATAACAGCACCTACTCCTGCAGCTGTAAATAATGAACCTAAAGCTGCTAAAACTTGTGGTAGGATACCTGTTGTTCCTACGTTATCTGTTAAACGAATACCATCCTTAAATGGTAAAGAAAATTTAGGTTTGAAAATAAAGTAAGCAACAATTAAACCAACAATAGCACTAATACCAATGGCATTGTTTGCTCCTAAATTTGTAAAGAATGTTGCAACAACAACTGCTGATAAAGCTAAAACAACAGGTGGAATAAATGATTTATATCCATATTTATCTGCGTTTTCTCTTGTTTCTTTAGCAGTAGGAATATTCATTGCAGCTGGTTGTACTAAACCAGTAGCAGTTAAGATAGCTAAAACAATAATACATGCCCCTGTAATCCATGTAGGAATATAAGGTCCAACAATGAAGGTAATAGCTAAAATAAACCAAAAGATTGCTGTTGTTGTTCGTTTTTCAACTTCTTTATTTTTTAAAGCACTGACTCCAGTAAAAGCAAAAATAAGTCCAATAATACAATAGAAAACTTCTGCTAAAATTGTACTTGTATTCCAATCTATTTCTAACATACTATTTTTCTCCTCCTTGCTTTTTACTAAAACGTTTCTTTAATTTACGATCATACCATAAAGCATAACCAATACCCACAATAACTGAAATAATAGCAATTGGAATTGAATTTAAAGCAATTTGATTAGCAGTTACTTCTTGAGCAATATTGTGTGATTTGAAGATTTCATTTAAAGTCGAAACAATTAATAAAGTTCCTGATGACCCCATGAAACAGTTTTGAGCAAAGAAATTCCCATAGTTTTCTGTTCCTGCTGCCATCCCCTTAATTTCATCTTCAGTTTTTTCATCAATATCTCCATATTTAGCAATCGCACATGCTTGTGCCATTGGGTTGATTAAAGGACGGATAAATTGTGGATGTCCTCCAATACGTAATGAAAATGCTGAAGCAATTGTACGAATGACTTGCCAAATAGATAATAAACGACCTGTTGTTGCACTCTTGATACCTCTGATAAAATCAACAGCTTTATCGCGAAGTCCCATACGTTCACATATACCAATAACTGGTAATGTTAAAATAAATAATGTTGCTGTACGGTTTGTAAGGAAAGCAGCTCCAAGTGTTGATAAAATATCCATAATAGACATTCCACCAACTAAACCAGTAACGATACCTGCAACAACTACAGTAGCTAATGTATCAAATTTTAAAGCAAAACCAATGATAACAATAACTATCCCGACAAGTTTGATAGCGTCTCCCATTATAAAATTCCTCCTTAGTGACTGTAAAATTATATACTGAATTCATCTTTTTTGCAAATTATTCTACATAATTAAAAAAATGGCATCTTTTCTGCCATTTTCGTTATTTATTGATTACATTTATCGATAGGATATTTCTTTTCATTCATTGCCATTTTCATATCAACAATTTCATCAACATCTAAATTAAGTTTGTCTAATAAATCCTGACTATAAATAATTACATCTGCTAATTCTTCTTTAACATGTTGTAAATCAAAATTTTCTTCATCCCATTGAAAACATTCTAAAAGTTCACTTGCTTCTATTGAAATAGATTTAGCAAGATTAGCAGGTGAATGAAACTTTTCCCAATGACGATCTTCTGTAAATTTTCTAATACGTGTTAATGTCTTTTCTTTCATTCTCATTTTCTCCTATTATTTCTTGTTCTAACTTGACATTATTTTTTAACATATAATCAATCAATTCATTTTGATTTTCTTTAAACGATAACAATCTCTTTCGATCATTTTGAGTTAAAGGCTTTGTATAATCCTTGTATTTCTTTAACATCTCTATATTCATTTTATACATTTGAAAAGGAATTTGCGTTTTCTTTATTAAAGATTCATAGATATGGAAGCCACCTGCATCGATATCGCCAAAATGAAAATAATGAACGCTTTCTCCTAAAAAATCATAAAGACATTTTAAAAATGCTTCAATTGCATGATTATGAAAACCATTTGTAAAAATATAGAAAGTGTCTTTTAAAGATACATCGTGAAAAGATGTTAAATTTTCGATAGTCATCACCTGTTTTGCATCAATTCTTTTTATTTTTAAATCTTTGATACAAATACTCGGTAAGACAAAGTAATAATGCATTTCATTCAAATTAATGATTTGTCCATTGATTTGTAAAATAGCATTCCCTTTTAAATAAACATACGCTGGATTTTTTCTGATATAAAACGCTTCAAAAATATCATTTTCATTATCTAATGTATCATCATAAAAATCTTTAATAATATGAACAATTTTATTTTTATACTTTTCTAACTTTTTTGTATCACCCAATACTTTTTCAGAAAATCTTCTAAAAGAGATTTCATCTTTTTGATCAATCATTCCTTTTAATATTTTCATAACATTTTCTAAATCATTTTCATCATAAACTTTTAAATAAGGCAAAAGACTTTGTTGATGAATCGCCCTTTTTTTCATTTCATCAACAAAATCTTTAATAAATGCCTCTTCATGATATTGATCAAGTAATTTTACATAATGAATTATTTTCTCTTTAACGGGTACTCTTTTTAATTCTTTATAAATTCGATCAAGACAATTTTCTTCTTGATTTAAAATGAGTTCTCTATCTCCTAAAATGCTCTTTTTAGAAAATTCAACAAATCCTTGAGATTGTAATTGAAAAGCAATATTTTCTAATTCATTTGTTTCTTCATAATGAAAGCTATGTCCATATTCAGGAAACTTTTTATGCAAAACAATAGAAATCTTTCTTGGTTTTTCACTTTTTCCTTTATAATAACTACTTTTTTCATAACGATCAATAAACTCATTTAAGATTTCATTTCTATAATTGTTCATCTTTAAAACCTTCTACAAAAGATTGTTGTCCCTGTTTAATGACAAGCAATCTTGTATTAACATAAGGAATAATCGTACTTGCTCTTGAAGGTGGTACTGCAATAAATGTTTGAATTTCACGTTCATTGTAGAATTTAATCATTTCTTGAATTCTTTGTTCATCCATATTATTGAATGCTTCATCAAAAATAACGACACAACCAAAATCTTCATTTTGATTTCGGTTACGGATAACTTGTTCAAAACTTGCTGCCATAATAACATAGAATGGTGTTTGTGTTTCCCCACCAGATTTTTCTTTATTGACTTTTGAAAAATAAGCAAAGTCTCCACTTGCATATTTGATTTTAATATCATAGTCTAAGTAATTACGATAGTCTGTATATTCCATGAGCATTTGTTCAGTTTCTTGATCATTTTCTACAGAAGATAATTTAATAAATAAATCATCCATAATTCTTCTTTGACTTTCACTTAATGTTTCAGATAAAAGATTATTCACCATATATTCTTTTCCTGATTGGATGATCTTATAGTATTCTTTAAAATCATCTCTTGAAGTTGGTGAAACACAGAATTCATAGGTTTCACCATTAAAATCTCTTTGTGCTAATCCTTTATTTAATTCAGCAATATCTTTTTTTGCATTTTCAATTTTTTCATTTAATCCAGAAATAAAAGATGTTTTAAAAGATTCCTCGCATTTAAGTTTTGCTTGTCTTGTTTTTTCTTCTTTAGAAACAATATCCATCTCCTTTAATTGATGGTATCTTTGTTTATAACTTTCAATATCTGTTAAAGCATTTTCAAAACCAATATTATATGCATCATTATAGTCTTTCATTTTCATGACTATTTGATTTTCAATTTGGTTTGCCTTTCGTTGATAACCATTTCCTTGTTGTTCAATATCATTTTTCATACCATTAAAATCTTTAGAAAAACGTTTTAAATAAATAACGACTTGTTGATCAGCTACTTGAGTAACATCAACATGCTCCATTTCAAATTGAACTATATTTTCATGTAATAATTGATATTCTTCTTGAGTTTGTTCAAGTTGTTCTTTAAATGTTTCTAGATTATTTTCAAGACTTCCTTTTTTCATAAGTGAGTCTTCTTTTTCTCTTTTTGTTTTTTCAAGTTGTTTTTTTACTGCATCACATTCTTCTTGTAAAGAAATAAGTGAATCATCTAAAATTAATTTTTCATAGCGATCATTAATTTCTTGATATTCTTTTAGTAAATTATGATATTCATCAATTAAATCTAAGCGATAGAAGATATGATCTGCTTTGGATTGATTTAATAATGCTTGACCATTTTTTAAATCTTCATAATTTGCTTTTTGTAATTTGATTTCTTGTTTTAGGTTTTCCAATTCTTGTTCAATTGTCGCTAATTGAATTTTAATAGCACCTAATCCAATGTATGGTTTATTGTAAATACGTGGATTGATTGCACGTGCTGTATAATTTTTATAAAGCATACATGTTGGCGTAATCGCTGTAGCATAATTTCTAAGTTGTGTAACATCATCGACACATTGTACTTTAGAAAGCAACATGTTGACATACCATCTAGCATATGTATTTTTACAATCTAATTGACTTGCAATGGTGTCTTTAACATCCACATCTTCATATCTTGACATTTTCGCAACATCAACAATTCCTACACCATATATACCTCTTTTATTTTTATATTCTTCATAAACAAGTAATGCATATTCAAAATATTCTGGTTCAATAATTAAATCAAATCTTTGACTATTAAGATATCCTTCTAATGCATTTCGCCATTTTTCATCTTTAACTTCAATATATTCACATAATGGTTTAACTTCAATTGTTTTTCCATAATGACTTGTAAGTTTTTCATTTAATAATTGAATTAATTCTTGAATTTCTTTTCTATAATAAAGTTGATTTTCTTTAAGAGAATCATATTCTTTACAATATTCATTAAAACGATCAACTGTTTGTGTCATTTCAATTTTTAAATGTGATATTTTTTCAGTAACATCGTTTGTTCTTTTAGAAACTTCTTCTACAATATTTCTAAATGCATGTGTCAATGTTTCTGTTTGATAATCTTGATTTTGAAGAATTTGGATATAACTATTTGGTATTTTTACTTTCTTTAATAATTGTATTTCTTGTTTAATTTCTGTTATAAGAGTTTGATAACTGTTTTCTTTTTTTTCTTTTTCTTTTTTGAGTTGTTCACTTTCTTTTTGTAATTCATTTTTTAAGTTATAGGTCTCGTTTTCTCTTAATGATTCATCTAAACGATGATATCTTTCTTGATAAGTTTCTTCATCTTGATTTAATTGTGTAAGTTTTTGTTGTACAAAATTTAGCTGATCATTTATTTTTTGATATTTCTTTTGACTATTATCAATAATAGCTTGTAATTGCTTTTCTTGTAATTTTTCTTTTAAACATTCTAAAACATCCATTTGAAAGTGCGTATCTAAATAAGTGTCATATTGACTTACAACACCTTCTAATGATTCACATTCTTTTTTAGATATTTTTAATTTTTCTTCAAGAACTTTATAGTGTTTGATACTGTCTCTTAAATTTTGAATATCAACAAAGTCTTCTTTTAATAAAAAGTCAACAATGAATTGATAAACATTATCAATCGCTTTAAAAGCAAGTGCTCTCGTTACTAAATCAAAATATTTACTTTTAACACCTAAAGCATTTCCAAATAAGCTTTCTCCTTCTTTAATTGTATCTTTAAAAATACCTGTTTGTTGATGATCAATTAAAGCTTTTTTAAATTCTTTTCTCGTCAAAACTCTTCTTTCTTCAATAAATGCTACATCGCTGATTTCACAATCAATAATTTGAAAAAAATCTCTATTTAATCTTCCACCAGCTGGTAAATCAATAACAGTTCCAATAATTTGATATTTTTCTGTTTTTTCATCATAAAACTCTAATGCAATATAAGTTGTCACATCACCATTTCTAACAAATTCATGCCCTTCAATTCCTGTTTTACAACGAATATAAGACTCTAATGTACGATTTCCAATATCACTTGCTGCTTTATTAAATTTACATTTACCAGCAGTTAAAACATATTGAATCGCATCTAAAATTGTAGATTTCCCTGTTCCATTTTCTCCAGTAATTAAGGCATTTTTATAGATTTCAAATTCTTCATTAGAAAAAGTATGCCAATTAATCAGTTTCACTTTCGTTAATGTTTTCATCGTGATCTCCTTTTTTATATTGTTGAATACGTTGATTGATTTCATCTATTTTTTGAATTGGTAAAATATAATTAATTGTTGGATAAATAATTAAACGTGTATCATCTTCGTTTAAATCACCAATACGTTCACATATATTATATCTTGACAAGAAATGATAGATATTTTTTAAATCTGTCTTTTTTAGACGTTCGTTATAAATACCAGTTGCTTCTATTTCACTATGAAGTTCCCCAAGGGAAATATGAATAAATTCAGTATCTTGTAACTCTTGTGATTTTTGAAAATAAAGTTTTCTAAGTAACAATAAAACAATTGTTTGCATTTGATTAAGATTTAAATGATTGTAATTATTTAAATTATGGATATAGATGACACGGTCTGCTTTATATAAATGAAAATCATAATCAAGCATCATTAAAAAATCTTTAAATAGTTGTTCATTTTCACTAATAAAATAATAATCTTCGCGATCTCTTTTTCTTCCACCACAAATAAAATTAACCGCTAATAATCGATTTAAAATACGTGAAAATTCTTCTTTTCTTTTTTCAGATAATAACAAATATGCCTGTGACATATTTTTCATCAGTTCATTTTTATTCATCTTCAACTCTCCTTATTATAAATTCTCTAAATTGATAATGATCTTTCTTTATAATATTTTCTTGTGGTTCTATTTTATATCGAGCATTTTGACTATAACCATAAAGCCATGTCAAAATAAATAAAGATAAATCTTTATTTTGATCATAATAATTTGAACCCAATATTGTTTCTTGTTGCTCCAAACATTGTAAAACATTTTTTTCAATGGCTGTTTTTGTATATTTTTCATTTTGTTTTAGTTTTTCAATCGCCATTAAACGTGTTTGTTCATCTAATTGTGTATCTAAAATCAAATCCGTATTTTTAACTTTTTTTATTTGTCGTGGTAAATATAAAGAATTTTGATCTAAGTATTTATTAATTGAAATCGTTGCTACTTGATCAAACACTTCTGGACATTCTTGCCCTTCTTTAATGATGTCATTGATTTTTCCACCAATATCTTCTTTTACATTCATTAAAAACATAATACGATTTGTTGCTGAAGCAACAAACTTTTCATTTTTACGATTGATTTCATTAATTAAATCTAAAATACTTTCAAAGGCATCAATAATATAAGATGTTTGTTTATAAAACAAATCCATTGCCTCTTGATAAGTTAAATCTTTAGAAAGCATGATATTTCCTATAATCGTTTCAGATGTTGCTTGATCATCTTGTATTCTTTGAATTTGAGAAATGATACTATTACGATATTTTAAAGGATGATCTTTAGTTGTTAGATTATAAAAAGCACGATCTACTATCTTTAATTGATAATCACTTAATAAAGAATCTAAAATTTGATTTAAATCATTTTTCATATTATCTTGAACAAGACGTTTGATATAACGCTTAATATTTGTATTCAAATTTTTTAATTTTGTCATTAAACTTTTTGTCATACTATATTGTGCATCAAGAATCTTATGTCCATTTTCAATATCAAAATTTTTAAACTGCGAATAAATACTATAAACCATACTTGAGTATTCTATGTCTCTGTCTTCTTCTAAATTCATTAAAGTTTCAATAATACTAATAGCATAATCTTCAAAACTAGCATACACATGATAGTTTTCCCCTACTTCTTCACTCAACCAACCACATTCTTTTAATCTTCGATAAACATAAAAAGCACGTTCTCTTGGCGATTGACTTTGAAGTTCTTCAAGTTCAATTAAGTGACTACTAAAATATTTTGTTAACTCATAAATCAAGTTTTCTTTTAAAGATGCAAAGGATGCATCATCCTTAATATACTCATAAAGAACACAAATACATTCACTGATAACAACACGATCAGCTGTATTAAATATATTAAAAAAGTTTCTTGGTAATGTATCAAATATATTAACCATGGTTACCTCCAATCATTAAAAACTCTTTTTTATTTATAAATAGCTTTGCAATTATAACATTTTTTAAGTTATTAAAAAAGATGCTTTCGCATCTTTATCCTTTTAATCCTCTTGATTGTCGATCCATATCTTCAATAACAATATCATAGACTTCACCAAGTGTTGAACAATATTCTAAAACCTTCCATGGTTCATTTGTATGAAAATGAATTTTAATCAATTCATCATCTCCAACAGCTAACAAGCAATCTCCCTTAAAATGTGTTGTAAAATATTCACTAATTTCATCTTCATTTAAATTTTTTCCTTCAATTAATAATTGTGTATCATATTTAAATTCTAACATAGTTAGCTCCTTTATTTTAATAATGTATAAGCAATAGACGCCATGATTCGTGGTCCTTTATTAAGTACTTCTTCATTGAAATTAAATGATGTGTTATGAGGTGAAGCTGTAATATCTGTCAATAATTTCATATAAGTAGCTTTACCCCCATGAACTTGGACATATTCCATCATATAAGAAAAATCATCACTACCTCCTAATGGATTTAAATTTTCTGGAGGTAATTTTAAATCGGGCATTTCTTTAACACAAATATTTCGTATTTGATTCATAAAATCTTCATCACAATTTAAAGCAAATGCTTTCCCCATTTGTTTAATTTCAACAACAGTATCATGCATCAAAGCACAGGCGTTAATAATATCTCTTGCATAAATTTCCATATAACGATTTAATTCTGTCGTTACACCACGTACTTCTATTTCAAGTTTTGCTGTATCAGGAACAACATTTCTACCTGTTCCTGCATGAACAGTTCCTACATTGACACGTGTTTGTCCATCACTGTTTCGAGGAATCGAATGCAAATTAATAATACAGTTAGCTGCTGAAAGCAATGCATTCTTACCGAATTGCGGAGATTCTGCCGCATGTGTTGAAACTCCATGATAAATGACATCTAATTTCGTTGTTGCAAATGATTCATTCATTCCAAAATAAAGATCGTAATCTTTAACACGAGGCATAATATGCGCTGCAAAAATATAATCGACATCATCCAAAAAACCACTTTCACAAATGGATTTTGCTCCTCTTACACCTTCTTCAGCCGGTTGAAAAATAATTTTCAAAGTCCCATGTAAGTGTTCTTTAAGCTCCATCAATATTTTAGCAGTTGTTAAACCAATAGATGCATGACCATCATGTCCACAAGCATGCATCGCTCCTAAATGACAAGAAGAAAAACCTTCTTGTTTTGGATAATGCCCATCTGTTGAATCTTCAACAAGCCCTAAAGCATCAATATCAAAACGAATAGCTACAACAGGCCCTACACCGTTTTTTAAGATACCTGCAACAGCTGTCATTCCATTTTTAACTTGTTCTAAATATTTAGGATTTGCCCCTTCTTTTTTAGCACGTAAATAATTAATATTAAAAATCGCTTCTGGCGGTAATCCCATACGCGCATCTTTATCCATAATTTCTTTTCCTACTAAAACCTCATAACCTAAGTTTTCTAAAGTAGTTGCAATTTGACATGCTGTACGTATTTCTAACCAGCCTCTTTCAGCAAAGTGGTGAAAATCTCGGCGCTGATTGATTGTTTCTTGATGGTATTTTTGTGCAAGTTGTTTGATTGCCTCATACATTTTTATCACTTCCTTGTTGATTTTATTATATCTCAAAATAAAAAATGATGATAGCTTTTTACACTATCATCAATAAGTAATACGATGTTTTCCATTTCTTTTTGAAATATACATTCTTTGATCACATTTATTTAATAAATCTTGTATTGTTTCTTCATCACGAATACCAGCAACACCAATACTTAATCTTACGATATCATGATAAGCACCAGCATGTAAAATAACATGATCAAAGGCATCTTTAATATCTCTGGCAATTGAAACTGCCCCATCTTTTTGATAAGCTGGTAGAATAACTAAAAATTCGTCTCCGCCATAACGACATGGCTCCATAGTTGGATATTTTTGATGTTTAATATTATTTAAAACAGTTCCAACATGTTTAATAACTTCATCTCCAATATGATGTCCATAATTATCATTAACACTTTTAAAGTTATCTAAATCTAATAACAAAATAGAAAATGGTGTATTATTTTCTAAATATTCTTTATGCAATGTATCTAATTCTGCATGAATAAAACGTCGATTATAAAGTTGTGTTAAAGCATCTGTAGCGTTTTCTTGTGAAAGTTCAACATTAAGCTTTGTTAAAATTTTGGCTTTTTCTTGATTTTCTCTAAGTGCCTTTACATCACTTGTCATATCTTCTGTAATAACAAAAACACCGATTGTTTCTCCTTGACTATCATATAACGGATATTTTCTTGTATGTGCAATAATCGTATAGCCATCATGATTTTTTCCTTCAGTTTCTACAACATTAATTGCTTGTCCTGTTTCCATGACACGTTGTTCATCTTCAAAAGCTTGTTTAGCGTGTTCTTGTGAATCCGGAAACAAATCAAAATCAGTTTTACCAATAACTGCTTCCTTATTATTTTTAAATTGTGGATGTTTTTGATAAAACTGATCATTAACATATAAGATTTCACTTTTTCTATTTTTAAACAAAATAACTGATGATCCATCAGCATGAACAATTGACTCAATGAGTTTTAATGGATTCACCTTTAATTTTGTAAATAATTCATCAAATTCCATTTTCCATCACCATTATTATTTTATCTTTGAAGTAGCAAAATGTAAAGCCTTTCATCATGTAATGTTTGTTAAAAATTTTTGATTTGGGCAGTATATATAGATTTATTTCCATTAACTAAATAAGCAAAAATACATATAATAAGAAATGCTATCATTTGATGCCCACCAAAGACTTCTAAACCTATCATCATTGGTGCTAAAAGTGTATTTGTTGCTGAAGCAAAAACTCCCGTATATCCTAAAGCTACACATAATTCAATAGGCAAATGAAAAATTGGGGCAAGTATAAATCCTAGAGTTGCTCCTATTGAAAATAAGGGTGTTACTTCTCCACCTTGAAATCCAATTGCAAGAGTTACAACAGTAAAAATAAGTTTTAAAAACCAATCATAATAAGTCACATTTCCATAAAATGATAAATCAATTAAATTTGT
Source organism: [Clostridium] ammoniilyticum (assembly GCF_025566905.1). Taxonomy (NCBI): domain Bacteria; kingdom Bacillati; phylum Bacillota; class Erysipelotrichia; order Erysipelotrichales; family Coprobacillaceae; genus Faecalibacillus; species [Clostridium] ammoniilyticum. The sequence continues at coordinate 192,371 of NZ_JAOQJR010000004.1, read as the reverse complement.
GCCTAAGCCACTGTATCTTCCTTTAAAAATCATTAGCCCTATCACTAATAAAATAGAAATATAACCTATTCTTTTATAGGGATTTTCTATTTTATTTTTAAAAAATGTTTTTAAAGCACTCAACGACGTTGAAAATATTCTTCCAACAATTCCCAAAATAATTCCTACTAGAATCATTAACATCATATTTTTTAAATCATTCATATTAATACTTTGTTGAATATTTACACTAAACTTTTCCAATCCTAAAAAATGCGACGTATAAGAAGCAGTAAAAGATGCTATAACCCCTGGAAGTAAAGCTTCATACTCTATTTTACCTATAACCATAACTTCCATAGCAAAAAACAAAGCAGTAAGTGGTGTTTGAAATAATCCAGCAAATCCAGCTGCCATTCCGGTAATCAACAAAACTTTTCCATTCTTAGGAAAATGAAAATATTTTGTAAAATAATGAGAGAGCGTCGCTCCAATTTGTACAGCCACTCCTTCTCTACCTGCACTTCCTCCAAATAAATGAGTTAACCATGTTCCAATCATAACTAAAGGAATAAGTGCTAAAGGAATCCCTTTTCTTTTTTGTTGACCTGTTTCAAAGACAAGTGTCATTCCTTTTAAACTCAGTTCATTAAAGTGATAGTAAAGCCAAGTAATCACTATTCCTGCAATTGGTAAAAAAGGAATTAAATACCAAAAATATTTGTTTCTTATCTCCCCCCTATTAAAATAAGTCCTTTACCAAAAACAGTATCAATACCTCCTACAACGATTCCCATAACACCTGCAAATATCATATACTTTAATAATTCTTTTTTATTTTCCATGTTTCCTCCTACAAAAAAAGCTAATCACCCTGTGTATTACACAGAAGTCATTAGCCAAATAGCGGTTTCGATATAAATCGAGGGAGAACCTCATTCCCATGGATTAAACTTATCATATTTTTTAAGATAAAACAATAATTATAATAAATTTTTATCTCTTAAAATATGTCCATTTGTATAATCAATATCATCAACATGATTGATCATTCCTTGATGATATCTCTTTTGATTAATATTATGATAACTTACAATATTAAAATGAACTTCTTGATCTACTGCAACAACGATTAAGTTTTGTCTTTTTTGATGCTCATTCTTTTCTTGTGCTTTAAAGACATAAATATATTTAAAACATTGTTTGAGTGTTTTTACAACATTCTTTATATTTTGACTATATTTACCACTTAATGAACCAATGATATTTGTTATATAAATTCCTTGTGGGTTTAAAGATTCTTTTATTCTTTTGATTGCTTCCAATGAATGAAGTTCTAATACTAAATTTTCACCAATAAAAACATCACTTAAAATAGCATCATATTTCTTTTTGTTCCTATTTATATAATCTCTTCCATTTTCAAAATAACAATGAAATCTATTTTTATTCTTATCAAATTTATTAATAGTTTCTTCTAAATAGAAGTATTTATTAGAAATATCATAAAGAACTTTGTTAATTTCAACAACATCAATATTTCCTTGATGATGTGCTAAAAAATATTTGGGATAATGAAAAGCACCACCACCAATTAATAAAACATCATTAATTTGTCTATCTTCTAAATAATTTTCATCAAACATTAAATCAAATAAATACATATATTCAAAAAGTAATTCATTTTGTAATTCTTCTTCTATATAAGTTGCTGATTCCATACCACCATCTATATCAAGAACTCTTACTCGATGCTTATCATGTCGACCATAGCTAATGATAATATGTCCATAAGGGCTTTCTATTTCAATCTTATAGTTATACAATTCTTATTACCCTACCTTTAAAATTTAAACGGATCCCAATTTGGTTTTCCACTATCATAGTAATCACATGATTCTTGCCAAGATTTCATTTCATCTTTAATGGTATCGCATAAACATTTATAGTCATCTTTTTTAAATTTATCATGATTCATCATTGATTTATAAAACTTTTTAAAACGAGCTGCTGTTTCTTTTATAGAATTTGGTGAAGACCACATACATTTTCTAATAAAGAAATCTCTAAAGAACAAATCAACTTCATTATTAACTTCTTCATAATTTGCATTATTACGATTTAATAAATATTCATTGATAAAGAAATCAACATTTTGTATATGTTTCTTGAATGTTTTATCAGATAAATTTGAAAGATCTTCTTTAAAAATATTTAATAATTCTTCATGTTGTTTTTCAATTTTTTCTTTGTCAAACGGTTCTTTAAAATACATAGACATATCTCCTTTGTTTTTAAATTATTATAATCAACTTTCTTTTATCTAATTTTATCATATTTAATAATTGTTCTATACTAATTCTAAAAATAATTTAAAAACAGGAATATTACAACACAATTGTTGTTCATCCTGTTTTATTATTATTTATTAATATCTAATACTGCATAACATGCATCTCTAAACGCATCAAAGCAACATTTGCTTTTTTACAATCACCAATAATATGAGTTGATATGTCAAGTTTTTCATAATCACTTGTGTCATTTGATTTAAAACAACTGCTATAATAACACCATCTTATAAATATTCTTTTCCACTTGCAATAACAACTTTTTTAGGATGTGAAGCCATAGAGAGACTATCTGTTGCTTCTTCTAATAATCCTGGATTTCTTATTCACGTAATATGTTTGATACTTGGATCATACAAAGAATTACTACAATAACGAATTTGATTCACTTGACCATTTTTAGCTTTATTACAAAAATTTGCATCGGCAAGTTGCGCACGCGCCATTACAATTAAATCTGCTTTATCAGCTTCTAATATCTTTTCAGCAAATTCAGGAGTATTAATACGTCCACAAGGCATTGTAAACATTCCTGTTTCTTTACGAATACGTTCACCATCTTCTACATTGAATCCATTTTTAATATCTACAGGAGCTACTTCATAAAGAGTTACAGCTGTTATAATATTTCCACGTGATATTTTTAAAACATTGACACCATATTCTTTGGCATCTTTACAACAGTCAATCACTTCTTTAAGAATTAATCCACTTTCAAGCATATCATCATGACAATCTATTTTCAAAAATAGAGGCATGTCTTCTGGTATATTTTGACGAATAGCTTTAATACATTAAAGTGGAAATTTCTATTGATTTTCAAAACTCCCACCCCATTCATTACTTCGATGATTGATTCCACTAGAAAGCATTGAGTGTGGTAAATAATTATGAGCGCAATGAAATTCTAAAAAATCAAATCCAGCTTCAACTGAACATTTAGCTACCTCACCAAACTTATTAATGACATCTAATAATCTTTCAAAAGTAATTTCTTGCACAGTATATTCTGCATTTAATGGTATATCATTTGGAACTAGAATTTTTGATTTTTAATCTAAAGCAACAGCTAAACCTCCTTGCCAAAGTTGAATACATGTTTTATCACCAGCATCATGTACTACATCATTTAATTTTTTTAAGCCATTAATATACTTATCTTCAACTATAAATAAAAATCCAAAATGTGCACTTGCTTTGTCAACAGCAGTAACCTCAACCGTATTTAAACCATTGCCACCCTTAGCACGTGCTACATGATAAGCAATCAACTTATCTATAACACTTTTTCTGCCTTCACTTTCCACACTTTCATGCGTACCTATCGCAGACATCATAATACGATTTTTTTATTCCATGCCACGAATCTGTATCGGTTCAAACAATTTATCAAATATTCCTTTTTCCTCCTAAGCGTTTGCTTTTTTTCTCTTAATCATAGCATTATGCAAAAGTGCTATCAAACAAAATATAGAGAAATTAATTTTTAAATCTATTTTCTTTATGTTAAAATTTATAAAGAAATAATATTAAATATTTGGAGAAATAAAATGAACAGCTATATCAAACAATGGTTAGAAATTATAGAAAATATGAATAATGATAATACATATAAACTTGCATGGGGAAGAGCTATTATTGAACTATGTTTTGAAACAAATCAATTAGATAAACAAGTAACTTTTACATTTCAACATATTGCAAAAAAGATGATTAAATATTATTGGAATCAAACCTATTTCTTTCATCTTGATCAAAGTCCAAACAAAAAGAAAATTCCCATTTTAGTTCAAAATGTCAATCTTCTAATTGATCTATATGAATCTATTCAACGTACTCATGTTCCTGTTTGGTTTGATAAAGCTGAGACTATTTTAAAACATGAAAAACAATATCGTAAAATTATCAACGACAGTGCTAAAACATTAAAAAATGATGTTTCTTGGAGATTTAAATTAGCAAATAAAAAAGAATATGATCTTTATTATTTAGATAAAAATTGCATGTTTATTTCTTTTACTAAACAACAAGTACTATCGCTTAAAGAATATAGTTTTGTTTTATCTCAACTTATTAATTTTAAATGGGCTCAACTTCTTGAAAAATTTAATCATTCTCCAAGAATTGCTTCTAAAGTAAAAGGCATTTCTGATAATACTATTAAAAGAAGCAGTTTAACAAAATATAAAAATATTCTTTTAAAAAGCAATAACTATCAAGCAATTGATTTTTATACTGGAAAAGTATTACAAGAAAATGATATTTCTGTTGATCATGTCATTCCGTGGTCTTTCATGTACAGTGATGATATTTGGAACTTAGTTTTAACAAGCAAATCAAATAATTCATCAAAATCAAATATCATTCCTTCTCAAGGTGTAATAGAGAGTTTAAAAGAAAGGAATGCTCGACTAGTTAAATTAATTAATGATAGCAAGTATAAAGATGAATTACTTTTAGCTATAGAAAATGATTATGTTGATAAGTTTTATTTAGCCATGAAAATTTAACAAAGATAAAATAATTTTAAAATTTGTTATAAAAAAAGAAACCGTTAGAAATATAATTATATATTTTAACGATTTTTTATATGTTATGTATTTTATATTTTTTATCATTTAATTATTGTTTCAAGAATACCATTTTCTAAATCCGTAATGCAATATAGATGTTTTAAAACATCAAATGTTTCTTTTAAATTATGTTTTGCAGTATTCCATCCTTGACCATCTGTTACCCAAATAAAAGTAATTCCATTAATATTTTTTATTTCTTCTGTGATGGTCTTGTAACTAGCGTTACTTCAGAACCTCTTTCTAAAAAATCTTTAATCATCCGTGTTTTATCTACAAAGTAATAATTTTCTTTTCTAAGCTTTCTAAAACTTTTAATTCCTGTTGGTATCTTTTTCACGGTAATCACCCTTTCGGTATTATTATACGATCGCTATGTACTATTTAAATATTCAAATCAAATTTTATCATTCCATTAAAAAAGAAGTGTTTTTCACACTTCCTAAGCATTTTCTTTTTTCATTTTTTTACTTAAATAAATATAGAAACATACATTTAGTATAATACCAACAATTGTCGCAATTGGTGCAGCTAAACCAATATTTGTTAAATTTGCATGAGGTTGAATTGACATATAGTAAGAAAGTGGTAAACGTACAAGAAGGGTTTGAATAAGTCCTTGTACCATGACCCATACCGTTTGATAATGACCATTAAAATAACCAACCATACTAAATAATATTGCTGTTACAATTGTTTCTAAAGCAAATCCTTTTAAATAAGCATAACCTTGTAAAATAACGGCTTTTTCTGTTGTAAAAATACTTGTAAGTAAATCTCCTTTAAATAAAACTAAGATAAAGACAACAACACCAATTATTAAGCCAATACCCATTCCTGTAAACATTGCATGTTTTGCTCTTTTTTCATCACCAGCACCCACATTTTGGGCAACAAAAGAAGCCATTGATTGCATTAATGAACTTGGTACTAACATGGCAAAGTTAACGATTTTACAAGCAACACCATAACCGGATGATGCTTCTAATCCTAAACGGTTAATAAAAGCACATAAAGCTAAAAATGAAATTTGTGTTAAACATTCTTGAAGCGCTAATGGTAACCCAATTTTTAAAGCTCGAACACAATGTGAATTGATTTTAAAATCATGCTTTGTAATTTTAAATGATAATTTTCTTTTAAATAATAGCATTAAAGCAAAAACAACACTGATTGCTTGGGCAAAAACAGTTGCCATGGCAGCTCCTGCTGCATCTAAGTGTAATCCTGCAACAAGAACTAAATCACCAATAATATTAATAACACAGGCAACTGCCACAAATAAAAGAGGTGATTTACTATCGCCTAAACCTCTAAAGATCGCTGATAATAGATTATAAGCAACAATAAAGAAAATACCTGCCCCACAAATTCTTACATAAGTAGCAGTTAAACCAAGTGCTTCTTTAGGTGCTTGCATCAAAGTTGAAATTGGTGATGCTAACATAATCATAACTACAAATATAATTGCAGAAATAATTGCAAAAACTACCGTTGCTCCTCCTATTAAAGCACCAATCAAATTCATTTTCTTTTCACCAATATATCTTGCAATTAAAACTGTAATTCCCATCGCAGATTGTGTTACCACAAATGTTATCAAGTTTAAAACTTGACTTCCTGTAGAAACTGCTGAAAGTCCTGCTGTTGTTCCAAATCTTCCAACAACAAGTAAATCAACCGCTCCATAGGCCGCTTGTAAAATAAGCGCACCTAAAACAGGAATCATAAATAATGATAATTTCTTTAAAATACTTCCCTGCGTAAAATCTGATTTAGAGTGATCCATTATTTTTCTCTCCCTTCACACATAACTTCATAAAACTTTTCAATAGTTTGAATCATACAATCTGCTTCATCATTAGAAACATGATTCAAACACAAGGCTAATTTTTGAAAATAATCTTTATTGTATTTTTCAAAAATCATTTTTCCTTCTTTTGTAACGGTCACATAAGTGACACGTCCATCATGTTTAGCTGTTTCTTTTTTTAAATATCCTTTTTCTTCCATTGCATGAATTGTACGTGTAACTCCCGGACGAGGAAGATTTAAAACTTCACTCACATCTGAAACCCTCACTTTTTGATTTTTTTCTTCAAGTTCGATAATCGTTTCTAAATAACGTACATAGGATGGTAAAACTCCTTCAGGAAGTTTAGGCAACATATCTAAAATCCTTTTAGCCATGTAACAGCTATCTAACATTTCTTTTACTTTTTCGCTTTTCATTAATTTCTCCTATTAATTACCAATGATAATTATCATTGGTAATTATATAATTATAAAAAAGATTGTCAAGAAAAAAGATACTAACAAATTGTCAATATCTTTTAATCGTTATGCTTTATAGCAAACCCAAATAACATCACTTTTAAATCTTATCTAAAATAGAAGTATTAGTAGCTGGACCATCAATAAAATCCATGTGTTCTGCACGAAATTCTTCATATAAAATTTCACAAATTGCTTTTAACTTACCTTCCTTATAAACATCTTCTAAAACTTTACAAGCAATTTTATTTCCTTCTAGATAACGATCATCGCTTTGATTGACTTTCTCCTAAGGTTAAGCTCTATGAATAATCATCCTATCTAAATAACCTAGTCCCGTTGTTTCAATGGTTTGGACAATACTTTCTTTGGTTACTTGACATATTTACGGATATCTTTGCCTATACCTTTTTCATTACCATATGATTGTCCTATATCAAAATGATGATAACCTAACTTTATATTTTAATTTCAATGTGAATAAAATGTGCATAATGTGCACAACTTGTGAAAATCTATTTTATTGTATGTGCCGTAATAATGGTATAGCTTGTTGCATTAATTGTTATTTTTATAGCACCATTTTCAATATACCAGTTTTTCCCTTTACGATATATCAAACTCTTTTTATCTAAAACTTTATTCTTACAAAATTCTACAACATCTTCTTCAATTCCTAAATTTCTTTTAATTCTTGATATACCTAAATGTGTTGTGTGAATTTTATAAATATTCATTAATAATTCATTCTTATCCATCTTGATGACTCGTCCTTTTTAAAATAGTATCCTATTGCCTCCCATTAACATTCCTAAACTTAAATAATGATCTTTTGATATTTGTTTTTTTGTATTCATTAAAATAACAATGACAACAATTAATAGAAATTCTTTCATACACTCACCCAATCTTTTGTTTTCTTTTACTAATCATTAAGGTAATCAAAACAAAGCTTAAGGTAAATCCTAAAACAATAATACCATTAATAATTATTGGTTGTAATGTTTCTAATTTAAAATATTCTAATGTTTTAATAAGTTCATTATTTTGTACAAAATAATACGTTGGTAAAATATGAGCAATCTTTAAAACATAGCTTGGCATAAATGACATTGGCACAAAGCATCCACAAAGAAACGATGTTCCTAAAGCAACAACATTGACAATACCTCCAATAGCTTGCTTATTATGGGTAATAGTTCCAATTAAGAATCCTACGGCTAAACTACATATTGAAAAAACAAATGAATTTAAAATATAAGCAATCCCATTCCCACTTAACATAATTTCTTTAAATAAGATAAAACTAATAATCATATAGGCTAACCATACAATAAAAGAAGCAAGACCTAAAGAAGCAAAAACAATCCAATTATATTTACGATATGAAAAACTGCTCATAATTGTTCTTTTACGTACACCCTCTTGATTTAAACTTGCAAGAATCATTGTCATACAATAAACTCCCCCGGCCAGTAAGGCATAGTTTAAGAAATTAAAATAAACATTCACTTGATTCAATTTAGAACTATCTAAGGATGTGTTGAGGTTTACTTTTGTTTTTTGGTTAATCACTTGTTTGACTTTTTGATTTAAAGCTTTACCTTGATAATGTTCTTTATAAAGATTTACTGTCTTTATATATTTTTCAATTAACATTTGGGTAAAAGATGCATTTTCATTACCATTTGATTTATATTCAATCGTTGGATTTTTATCATTTACAAGATCATCACCAAAGTTTTCAGGAATATACACAACATAACTTATATCACGATAAAACAATGCATCGTCTACTTTTTCTTGATCATTGATGTCGATATCTTTTAATGTCGCTTGTTCTTTTAAATACGAAACAAATCCTTTGGTTATTTCATTGTTTTGATCCTTATTTACAATCAAAATATCTGGTTTTGTTGCCTCATAATGATTCATATTACCAGAAGTTGTATTAAATAATGTAATTGCAAGTAAGATCACTGTATAAAGAATTAAGTTTCCTTTTAATTTATTTAAGATTTTAAAAACGGTACTAAATATAATCATATTGTTCCCTCCTTAAAGCCCTAAAAGAAATAAATAAACATACAATAATAAATACTCCTAAACAACAAATATCTCTGATATATCGATTAAATGTATTGTAATAATATAAAGCATAAAAACCATCGGTAATCAAATTATTAGGATTGATAAGATTAACAATAGGTATATTTTTATCAATAACATATTTTAAAGTAACACCCATCATCCCAGATAGAACCGAGAAAAACATAGAAATCGCAATATTAATTCCTGTTTTTGCTTGTTCAGAAACTCTAAAAACAGAAGCAATAAATATTCCCATCGAAATACCTGCTAAATCACCAACTAAAGAAAGAATGACTATATAAAGCCATTGACTACCAAATTCAACATTTAAACCAAATTTTAAAAAGATTAAAAGAATTGCTAAACCAACAAGGCTTACTAAATAAGAACCTAGTGCTGAAGATAAGACAAGTATTCCTTTTTTATTTGGTGAAACAGAAACTCTTTTCCCTTTAGCGGACATATTCGCCAATTGATTATTAATAGCTGTTAAGCCCAACATCCCACCATACATACAAGCCATGGCAATTAAGGTATAATATTCAATTTGCATATAACTTAAATGACTACTTGATGTGTCTTTTAAAGATACTTCTTGGTTATTGAGCTTTTGAAGAATATCATGTACAATTTGTTGAACATTAAAATTGTAGTTTCCTTGTTGTATTTCATCTTCAATTTGTTTCTTTGTTAGATCTTCTATCATCCTCTTATTTTGTTTAATTTCATCCATAACAAATTGCAAGATTGTTTGTTCCATACCATTTTCTTTAATCACAATTTGTGGTTCTTGTTTATTAAAGAGAATATATCCTTCTATTTCATTATCTTCTAAAAGCTGTTCCGCCTCTTTTTTATTTACAAAATGAATACGAAATAACTGATCCTTATTTTTTTTATCAGAAAGCTCTTTAAAGGTTTTTTGATAAATTGTTTGGTTTTGATATTCCTTATTGTCAATAACTGCAATATCAAAAACTTGTAAAGCTTCGTCTTTTTCAATATTTTCAAAAGCCATGTGAAAGAAAATACCTAAAATAATAGGAAAAGCAAACATCCAAAAAATAAGAACTTTATTTTTAAAAAGTATTTTAACTGTATACTTTAGATTATGAATAAACATCAATCCCTCAATTCCTTTCCTGTTAACTTTAAGAAAACGTCATTAAGAGTTGGACCTACACGTTCAATCTTTTCCTCAATATTTGCTTCTTTCTTTAATTCATCACTTGTTCCTTGAGCAATGATCTTTCCTTTATCTAAAATAATAATACGATCACAAAGTATTTCTACTTCTTCCATATAATGTGTTGTATAAACAATTGTAGCCCCTTGATCTCTTAATTTTTTTATACCATCTAAAATATGATTACGACTTTGTGGATCAACTGCAACAGTTGGTTCATCTAAAAAGATCAGTTTAGGTTTATGGGCAATCCCACAAGCAATATTTAATCTACGTAGCAATCCTCCGGAAAGTTGTTTAGGTAAAAACTTTTTAAAATCATTTAATCCTACTAAGTTAATTGCATCGTCAACATATTGTTTTCTTTGTTTTTTATCTCGAATATATAAACCACAAAAATAATTGATATTATCATAAACATTCAATTCATCAAAAACAGCTACTTCTTGAAAAATAACTCCTATCTTTGCTTTTAAATCATAAGAATCAGGTTTCATTTCTTTACCAAAAACCTTAATAAATCCTTCTTGATATTTAAGTAATGATAAAATAGAGTTAATAGTTGTACTTTTTCCACAACCATTAGGTCCTAATAATCCTAAAATTTCTCCTTGATAAACATTAAAGGATAAATCATCAATTGCTTTTAAATTTTTATACTCTTTTGTAAGATGTGAAACCTCTATTACTTTTTCCATCATTCTTTTCCTTCCCTATTCTTTTTAATAAGTTGTGCCAAAATTTCTTCTTTTACATTTCCCTTTTTTACTTCATAAAGAAGCATCGAAACATATTGGTCCTTTAACAATTCTGCAATTTCTTCATCATTAAATTCAACGGTCTGATTGGCTGCTAAACTCGCAATCCCATTGACATATAACCACATTCTTAAATGGAATTGTTTGGCATCTTCATTTGACATACCCGTTTGTTTAGAGATTGTTTCAAGGATTGTCTTTGCTGATCCTGTTAAATCAATAAAATCAAATGCTCCTTCATTTATTTTTCGGTTAAACATTATTTTAAATAATTCATGCTCTTCTTTAGCAAAACGAATATAATTGATTCCAATATCCTTGTATTCTAATTGACCTGTTTCACTTTTTAAAACTTCTCGATCAAAAATCTTTACAATTTCATCTATCACATCTTTTTTTAAAACATCCATATTCTCATAAATATAAAAAAGTGGTTGTGTTGAACAGCCTAATTTCTTTGCAACCTTTCTGGCATTTAAAGCATTGAGTCCTTCATGGCTAATAATCGAAATACTTGCTTGTAGAATATCTTCTTTTTGTATTTTTCTTTTTGCTGGCATAAAAGCCTCCTTTCTATAACTAATGTTATATATAACTCTTGTTATAATTATAACAATATCTTCTTGTCATTGTAAAGAAAAAAGGATATTTCAAAATATCCTAACCATTTAAATAAGCTGCCTTTAATAAGTTTTGTACAACTTCATTTTCACTTTTATATAATTGTTGTATTGTTCCTTTTTCTATGATTTTTCCATCATTTAAAACAAGAACCTGATGACAAAACTCATGAACCAATGAGAGATCATGACTAACGAAAAGAATAGCCATATGATATTTATAAACACATTGTTTTAATAATTCGATAATATCTCTTTGAATCACTTGATCGAGACTGCTGGTAATTTCATCACAAATAAGTAATTGGGGTTGTATAATCAATGCTCTAGCAATTGATATTCTTTGTAACTGTCCTCCGCTTAATTCATGAGGATATTTTTCCAAACAAGCCTCATCCATACTTACTTGTTCTAATATCTTTTTAATAGCAGTCATCACTTCTTTTTTATTTAAATGATAAAAATAATGATAAGGTTCATAAAGAAACTGTTTGATTTTCATTCGTGGCGAAAAGCTTTCAATTGGATTTTGAAGAATAAGTTGTATATCTTTACGACTCTTTTTAAAATCAACTGTTTTTCCTTGATATAATAAAGAACCTGAAGAAGGTTTTTCAATACCTGAAACAAGTCTTGCAAGGGTACTTTTTCCGCATCCACTAACACCAATAATACCAACAACTTCACCTTCATCAATGCTAAAATCAAGATGATTTAAAACAGTCTTATCGTATTTTTTTGTAAGATCTTTAGATTCAAATAAACGCATTATTCTTTTCCTTTCATAATAGTGACTTTGTATAGGGATGCTTAGGAGCATTAAAAAGAGTCTCTACATTTCCTTTTTCTACAATCATTCCATCTTTAATAACAACTATTTGATCTGCAATATAACGTGCTACTTGAATATTATGTGTTACAAACACAAAAGTTGTTTGTTTTTTTAGATTTAAAAGATAATCTAAAATTTGTTTTTGAATAACGACATCTAAACTGCTTGTCGGTTCATCAGCCAAAACAAGTGAAGGTTGTAAACATAATACTAAAGCAATCATCACTCTTTGAGCCATTCCTCCTGATAATTCAAAAGGATACTTGTTTAAAATAGTTTCTTCTAGCCCCATTTGTTTTAAATAATGAATAGCTATTTCTCTTGACTGTTTTTTAGAATATTTAAAATGAGTATGTAAACTTTCATAGAAATGCTCTTCAATATTTTGATAATCATCAAAATAAGTTAAAGGATTTTGAAAAATCATGCCTATTTTTTTTCCTCTATAACAATCTAAACCCTTTTCTAATAAATTATCTTCTTCAAATAAAATTTTACCCTCTATAATTTTTGCATCATCACTTAACAATCCCATTGTTGCTTTAAGTAATGTTGATTTCCCACTACCACTTTGACCGACAATAACTGTAATTTGATTTTTAGGAATCATTAAATCTATATGATGTAAAATCTCTTGTTCATTATAAGTCAATGTTAAATTTTGATAATTTAATATACTCATTTAAGATCAATATCCTTTGTAATCATATAATAATCAACTGGATGGCAAATAGCTCCTTTGACCTTAGAAGAAGTTACCGTATTTAAAGGAACATAAGAAACATAAATATTGGCAGCATCATCTAAAATCATTTCACTTGCTTGAATAGCAAGTTGTTGTCTTTGTTTTAAATCATAAGTTGTGGAAAATTGTTGAATCAAATTATCAAGATTTGAGTTTTTATAACGTCCTGTATTACTTGAACCCGTTGATAAATAACGTTGTTGAATAAAGATTTCTGGATCACCTGTAGGTGCACTTGAATCATTAGCCGAACATAAATCAAAAGTTCCTGCTGCTTTAATATCATTCACATTTTCAACTTGATTAAGTTTAATTTTAATACCAATCTTTTTTGCTTCACTTTGCATAGATTGCGCAATAATATTTGCATCTGCTGAACCATGATCCGCGCTTTCATAATAATTTAAAATGATTTCTTGTCCATCTTTTTCTCTGATACCATCATTATCCGTATCAACATAGCCCGCTTCATCTAAAAGACGATTGGCTTCTTTTAAATTAAGACTATAGCCATTAGAAACATCTCCATAAGGTAATGCACTTGAATAAAGACCAGTTGCTTCTTTTCCACCAATCAATTTAACAATACTTTTACGATTTACACTATAAGATAAAGCTTTTCTAATCGTTAAATCACTTAAAAATGTTGTTTCATTATTCATATAAATAACATTTGTACGTGGCCCTAAAACTTCTAAAACCTGATAATCTTTATTATTTCTAAATAATTTTAAACTTGAATAATCAATCGTATTCGCAAGATCAACTTCACCCGATTGTAACGCTAAAACACGTGCATCAGAATCTGCCACTTGACTAAAATGAACATGGTCAAGTTTTGCTTTACCATCGTAATATTTTTTATTTTTGCTTGTATCGATTGTTTTTTCTGAAACAAAATCATCCACCACAAAAGGGCCGGTACAAAGAGGATGATTGGCAATATCTTCTTCACTTTGACTTGCATCATAAATAGTAAAGAGTGGTTCACAAAGATTATTTAAGATTGCCCCACTTGATTTATTTAAATAAAGATAAATATCTTGCCCCTTTGCTTCAACATGATTTAAATCAAAATAATCAATCGCTCTTGTATTTTTTTCAAAAGCTCTTTCTAAACATGCTTTGACATTTTCTCCTGTTACTTTTTTACCATTTGAAAAAGTAATAGAATCTTTTAAAGTAAATTTCCAGGTCGTATCATCAATTTGTTCATAGGATTTTGCCAGACATGGTTCTACTTCATATTTTTCATTAAGTTTTAACAATGTTTCTCCTACCCCAATGCGACTTAAAACCCAACCATCATAATTATTTGTCGGATCTAAAGATGTTGAAATCCAAAACATAGCTGCATTAAGTGTTTTACTTGATGCATTTTTGTTTGAATTAGAACATCCACATAAAGTTGTTAACATAAATAAACAAAGTAATAATTTTATTTTCTTCATAACTTCTCCTCATAATGTTTAGGATCTAAATAATCCCTTATATCTTCTGATAATAAATTAAAAATAAGCACACAAATAAATAAAACAAGTCCTGGAAAAAACATCATCCAAGGAGCCACTTGCATAAATTGTTTACTTTCATAAAGCATCGCTCCCCATTCAGGTTGTGGTGGCTGACTAGCAAGTCCTAAAAAGCTTAAACCTGCAAGTGAAATCATCATATTTCCAATATCTAAAAAAGTTGTTACAAGTATTTGTGATAAAATATTAGGTAATAGATAACGAATGATTCTTTGCAGTGTTGGTACACCCGACATTTGGGCCATCACTAAATAATTCTTTTTCTTTTCTTGTTTGACAAGAGCAAGAGTCAATCTTGCATATTTTGTCCACCAAATAAGTGCTAAAGCAAATACTGTATTAAAGAGACCTGCCCCGACGATTCCTACTATTGCAATGGCAAAAATCGTATCAGGAAAAGCAAGTAATCCATTAATTATATTATTAAAAAAAGATTCAACTTTATCCTTAGACAAGCCTGCAATTAAGCCAACAATCATTCCAATAAAAACAATTAAAAACAACATCAAAAAAGTCAAACCAAAAGAAGTTTTTGCACCACAAAGAATACGACTAAAAACATCTCTTCCTAATTTATCTGTACCAAAAATATGTAAGAAACTTGGTGATTGTAAAGAGAAATCATAATTAACTTTTAAAGGATCATAAGGCGCTAAAAAAGAACCAAATAGAGCAATAAGTAATAATAAAACAGCAAGACCAATCTCAATTTTTAACTTTCTTTTCATTGAAACGCCTCCTTAATCGTGGATTTAATACTTGTTGAAAAATATCAACAAATAGATTAACAAAAACATAGATCAATGCCATATAAATTGCATAAGCTTGAATAATTGGATAATCACGATAACGAATAGCTTCTACAACCATGTTACCTAAACCTTGATATGAAAAAATCGTTTCAATAATTGCTGTTCCACCAAGTAAATGTCCAATAGAAAGACCTAATAAAGAAGAAAGTGTCGTAAAAACATGAGGTAAAACATGCTTTAATAAAATTTCTGATTGTTTCATTCCTCTTGCTTTGAGTCCAATAACATAATCTTGATTTAATTGTTCTAAAATAGCATTTTGAATCATTCTTGTATAAGAACAAATCAGCGGAAAACTTAAACAACAAACAGGTAAAACAAGACCTTTTAAACTACTTCCACTAATAACAGGAAACAATTGAATCTTTACTGAAAAAAGCAGAATTAAAAGAAGTGCTAACCAAAAATTAGGTAAAGATAAACCTAAAAAAGAGATATTTTTTAAAATAGAATTAATCAAACTATGACGATGAGTAGCACTATAAATTCCTAAAGGAATCGAAAAAGCTAAAACAACAACAAATGAAAACATCGCTAATTTTAAAGTATTTGGTAACTTTGATAACATTTGTTGATTCACATCTTGTCCATAATGATAAGAATAACCTAAATCACCATGAACAAAATCATTCAACCAGTCAACATAGCGAACAACAATATTTTTATCGAGACCCATCTCATGTCGTGTTTCATTTAAAACTTCCTCGCTAGGTGTAATTCCTTTAGATAAATAATACATTTCAGCACTATCACTTGGTGCCAAATCTGTCATAATAAAGGTAACAAGTGTTACCAAGAAAAGAACTGAAAATAATGATAAAATTCTTTTCATTATTTAATCGCATGTATTAAGAATTGACGAATCAATTCTTTTCCTTCCTTTGTTTTTTCTTTTGAAAGTATTTCACTTTCAATTTGTTGAAAACCGATTTCTTTTAGAATTTCTATATCATATTGAGGTCGTAAAACATAAGATAACTTTAATTCTTTAGCAATATTATCAATAATAGAAACATCAATACCTTCCATATGTTGATGATCACTATGACCAGCTCTATTATAATCTTGATCTTGATAATGATAATAATGATTGCCATCAATATTTAAAAGATGTCCTTGTTTTTTTAAAACTCTAACCATCTCTTGATAGGCTTGTACAGGCTTTTCTAAATTCCATGTTACATTACGTGTGATAATCAAATCAAAAATTTCATCTTGAAAAGCTAAATCTTGAACATCCATCTTCTGAAACTCAACATTTGCCTTAAACTTGCGTGCATTGTTTCTAGCCTCTTCTAACATCTTATCACTATAATCAATGCCAATAACTTGGCATCCTAAATTTGTAAGTAAGACAGAAAAAAAGCCTGGGCCACACCCTAAATCTAACACTTTCATTCCTTTATTTATTTTTAGATAACGATTTATTAATTCTATCCATTTTTCTTGATCATGTAAAAGTTCTTCTTGGTTATCCAAAGAATAACCAAAAGAACGTTGATTCCAATAATCTGCAATTTTATTTAACTGACTTGTCATAAATTCTCCTTTATTTAACAAGATGATATATTTCCTGTAAAGAACATTGATGTTTTAACGCTAATTTTTTAGCACTTTTATATTCTGGATAACATCTTTTTTCACCATCAATTTCTACTTCTTTTACTTGAAGTTTTCCAAGAGGTGTTTCGATTTCTTTAATTTGTCTTTTTAAAACAGTTCTTTGTTCCTTACGATAACGAATACCAATAGTTGTTGTTTGCGTAAAAATCACTTTTTGTAAGAGACCCATCTTTTCTTCATTACAAACGACCGTCAAGCGATAAGCTGGTCTATTTTTTTTCATAAAGATAGAAGTAAAGAAAACATCTAAAGCTCCTTGATCTAAAAGCTGTTCCATTACAAAACCAAGCATTTCTCCACTACAATCATCAATGTTGGTTTCCATGACTATAATTTCGTTTTTTTTTTTAATTTCTCCAAGGGATACTTTTAAAACATTTGGAATTACCAAATCTTTTGTACCCGTTCCCCAACCTACTTTTTGAACATTCATAGCAGGCATTGTAGTAAATTCACTCGCAATTTCTGCGATGATTGCAGCACCTGTTGGTGTAACAAGTTCTGTATCTACATCAATTTGTCGAGTGATAGCATTACTTGCTGCAAAGATTTCAGATGTTGCAGGTACAGGGACAGAAATCATCCCATGTGCACATTCAACAAATCCATAACCATCATTAACGACACTACTATAAATAACATCCGGATTAATTTTACATAATAAAATTGCTGTTCCAATAATATCAACAATAGAGTCAATGGCTCCTACTTCATGAAAATGAACATTTTCTAAACTTTCATTATGGACTTTGCTTTCAGCTTTGGCAACTCTTAAAAAGATACGTTTAGCAAGATCTTTCGCTTTTTCATCAATTTCACTTTCATCAATAATTTTATTAACATCGAATAAATTACGATGTTCATGATGATGGTGATGAGCGTGTTCATGATGTAAGTGTTCATGCTCATGTTCATGATGATGTTCATGTTCTAAATGAACATCAACATAAGTTCCTGTAATCCCATTTTTCTTTTCTTTAGAAATATGAATATGATACCCATCCACATTTAATTTTTTTAATTCATTAACTAAATAATGAGGGTCATCAATCAATTCAGATAATGCTCCTAAAGTCATATTTCCACTAATTCCACTACTACAATCAAAATATAATACTTTCACTATTTCTTTCCTCCTAAACAATTAATGGTATGGGCCATAAATCCTGCCCCAAATCCATTATCAATATTGACAACACTAACCCCACTCGCACAGCTATTAAGCATCGCAAGAAGAGCTGATAATCCATCAAAGTTAGCCCCATAACCAATGGATGTTGGTACGGCAATAACTGGTTTATCCACAAGTCCTCCAACAACGGAAGCAAGGGCCCCTTCCATTCCTGCACAAACAACTAAAACATTTGCCCTTTGAATAGTATCTAAACGATGAAACAAACGATGAATACCGGCAACACCCACATCACTGACAAGTTCAACTTCGTTACCTAAAAATTGAGCTGTAAGCATGGCTTCACGAGCAACTGGCAAGTCTGATGTTCCCGCACAAACAACAACAATTTTTCCTTTATTGATTTCTTTTTGATCTTCATCAATATAACAAATGTGCGATAAAGAATCATAAATCATTTGTGGAAATTCTTTTAAGATAGCTTCACTTTTTTCTTGGTCGACACGTGTAATTAAAATAGAATGGATATCATGGTCTAACATATTTTTTACAATCCCAATAATTTGTTCTTTGGTTTTACCAGCACCATAGATTACTTCATGATTTCCTGTTCTTTTTTTTCGATCATAATCAATCGTTGCATAATCTAAAGGCTGTTCAATCAGTTTTTGAGCTTGTTCAATTGTTAGTTCATTATTTTTAACCTTTTGTAGAATTTCTAATGTTTTCAATATCATAACCTCCACTTCTAATTCCTTCTAAATCAAGTGTTACAAATCTAAATCCAAGATTTTTAATATTTTGAATCAATTCTTTATTTTCAATGATTTTCATAAAATCTTGTGGTTCAACTTCAAGACGTGCCACATCTCCATGTACTCTTAAACGTACATGAAGCATTCCTAAATCATGTAAATATTTTTCACCTGTTTCAACAAGTTTTAATTTTTCTAAAGTAAGCTCTGTATTGTAGTCAAAACGAGAAGCCAGACAGGCATTGGATGGTTTATTATAAGTAGCAATACCAAGCTGTTTAGAATAATCCCTAATTTCTTGTTTTGCTAAATTATTATTCGCTAAAGGCGAAATAATACCTAATTCTTCACAAGCTTTTAATCCTGGTCGATACACTTTTTCATCATCTTTATTTTTCCCATCTAAAACATAAGCAAAGTCATGTTCTTTAGCGACGGCAATAACTTTTGACATAATGCTTCTTTTACAATGATAACAACGATCTTTATGATTAAAATGAAAAGCTTCTACGTCTAATGGATTGACTGATAAAACCACATGATTTGAATCTTTTAATTGTTCAAGAGCACCTTCAATGTCTTCTTTTGACATCATTGCTCCTCGACATAAAACAGGAAAAACATTTTCTTTTCCTAATGTTTCAAGAGCTACATGGAATAAAAAGTTGGAATCAACACCCCCACTATAAGCAATCGCAACTTTTCCATAATTTCTTAATTCTTCTTGTAATAATTCTAATTTATTCATATAAATCTCCCTAAACTCCTCTATGACTTCTACTTAAAGGCTTCATTTAACATTGAAAAAAGTTATATTTATTATTTTACTCAAAAAAATATCGTATACATAAGTAGTTTATAGTTTCAACTATAATCGATACTTCATGTATACGATATCCTCTATTTTTCTAATTTTTCAATCATAACAACAAGGTCATCAATATATTCAGATATTGATTTTGATGCAACACCTACGACTTGAGCACTGCATTTAGAAACAGGAATAAAATATTTACGCGCTTCACTTTCTCCAATAGCTTTTGCCATAGCTGGTGTAATTTCACCATACATTGAATTTGCAAAAGCAACTCCAATCGGACCAACAACAATAGAGGCATGTTTAACATTATAAACAACAGCATTTTCCCCCGTTGCAATAATATCAGCACCACCCTTTTTTAGCTGTGTTGTTGCCATACTATTGGTTCCAACACCAATGATGGTATATTCTGGATGTTTTTCTTTTAAAACTTGTATAATATTTTTTCCAATTCCGCCACCTTGTCCATCAATAACAACAATTTCCATTTTCCCTCCTGATATATAATAAACTTCTTGTTTATTTTCGATTTCGTATCTCTATATCTTATTCATGAAAATAATCAGTAATTTCTTGCATATGTTTACTCTGTTGAACATGAAATGGACATCGTTTATCACAATGGTGACAAACAATACAATCACTTGCTTTTAAAGCTAAATGATGATAATGATTTGTAGCAAGTTCATCTTTTAAACGAGCAAGATCATAATATTATTAATCAAGGTAGTGTCTAACCCTTTTGAACAAGGATGACAATGTTTATAATAAACAAATTGATTACAATTTTCTAATATTGGAAATATTCTTAAAATTGAATAATCTTTTTCTACATCAGATACTTCTAAATAACGAAGAGTACGTGTTAAATCATCATTTCTAATTCCTGGCAAAACTGTTAAAATAGACAGTTTATCTAAAGCATACTGCATATATTGAGTTTCTGTCAAGGCTTAATGAAATAGTGACTCATCTTCTTCTCAAAGTTTTCCTCCACAAAAGGCTTTCATTACAGTAGTACCTACGCCTTCTTTTTTAAGACAACGATATAAATCCATACGTTCATCAAATTCATCAATGGCGAAGTCTTCAAACTTCAAATCATAAGCCGAATCAATACTAAACATGTCAATATCTAAAACGTGATGAACAAGTTTTAGCGAATGTGATGATAAATCAATATGATAAATAATTGCTTTTTTTAATCTAATATATAATCTAAAGCACCATAATAGGTTTTAAATTCGTTGTCCAACCATACTCTTCTGATGAATATTCAACACCAAAATGAATTTGTAAGTAAATTTGATTACTTCTTGATTTACTTATTCTAAAGAACCTACCCCTAAACTAATAATATTTATTTCTTCATTTCTATGTAGCAATTTTCTATATTCCGTTATTTTTCAAAATGACCTGCAACATCTTTTAAATATTGAATAATTGATAAATGTTGTGGACATACGCCTTCGCATTGACCACATTCAACACAGTCACTGGCTTTACCAAATGTTTTTGTTAAGTTGTTGTAGTATTCTCCTTGTGGTGTCCATCCTTTTTCTTCTACTTCTTGTAAATCTGCATTATATAATGAGAAGTATTTTGGAATGGCAATATTCATAGGACAACCATCAACGCAATAAGCACATCCTGTACATGGGACAGTAATTGTTGAATTGATTGCAGTAACCGCTTTTTTAATTAAAGCATATTCTTCTTCATTTAATGGTTTAAAATCTTCCATATAACCTAAGTTATCTTCTAATTGTTCCATATTAGACATACCACTTAAAACCATCATAACGTTTTCTTGACTTGCTGCAAAACGAATAGCCCAAGAAGGAATTGACATATCCGGATGATATTCTTTAAACATCTTTTCAACTTCTTCTGGTACTTTCGCAAGTGTTCCACCTTTTACAGGTTCCATAACGATAACAGGTTTATGATGTTTTGTAGCTACTTCATAACATTTTCTTGATTGAACGCCAACACTGTCCCAATCAAGATAGTTGATTTGTAATTGTACAAATTCAAATTCTGGGTGTTCTGTTAAAACTTGATCAAGCAATTCAGGACCATCATGATAAGAAAAACCAATAGTTTTAACTAAACCTTTTGCTTTTTTATCTTGTATCCAGTTAAAGCAATCTAATTCATTATAAACTTCAATACTATGTGTATTAATATCATGTAATAAATAATAATCAAAATATTCTACACCTGTTTTTGAAAGTTGTTCATTAAAGATATGATCACGATCTTCTTTTGTTTTAATAAAACCTGAATGTAATTTTGTTGCAAGTGTATAAGCATCTCTTGGGTAACGTGATACAAGTGCTTCTTTGGCTGCATTTTCACTTGCAAATCCACAATACATCCATGCAGTATCAAAATATGTAAAACCTTTTTCGATAAATGTGTCAACCATCTTTTTTGTTTGTTCAATATCAATTTTTGAAGCATCATTTGGATCTAACGATGGTAAACGCATTAAACCAAAACCTAATTTCTTTTGACTCATTTCCTTTTTCCTCCTATTTATTTTCCTTAAATTAGCCTTCAAGTAAGTATTCTTACCTTTTATTATTTTATCATTCTTGCATAGTTGAGGCAAATACCTCTTTTAAATAGCGCACTATGTCTTTTAAGCATGGAACAGATTAATCATCTATTTCAATAAGTTCATATTCTCTTGAACCATATCCAAGTGCTGAGGCTGCTTCAATGGTATGAATACCATGACGAGATTCAATTCTTTCAATTAAATGATTTCTTCCCTTATCATTAGAAGCATAAACTAAATCAATACATGCTTGATCAATAGCAATTGGATCCGTTGAAATTAAAATACCAATATCATCCATACACGGATCTTCTGCCACTGCACAACAATCACAATCAACAGACATATTTTTCATAACATTGATATAAACAATGTTTCCTTTAAAATATTCATGAACTGACTTAGCTGCATCTGCCATTGATTCTAAAAACAAATCATGATCAGCTGTCCAAATCTTTTCAGGTTCTCCTGCCCCATGAATATAAGCTTTTCCATAAGATGAAGCACAACCAATTGAAAGTTGTTTTAAAGCTCCGCCATAACCACCCATTGGATGTCCTTTAAAATGAGATAAAACAATCATTCCATCATAGTTTTTCATATCTTTTCCAACATAGTTTTTTTGAATCACTTTTCCTTCAGGAATATCTAGAATCATATCAGGACCTTCTGCATCCATTAAATCTACATCAAAATATTTAGACCATCCATGTTTTTCAATTGTTTTTAAATGTTTTTCAGTTGTATTTCTAGATCCTTCATAAGCTGTATTACACTCCACAACTGTTCCATTTAACCTATCAATAATTGGTCTCCAAAAATCAGGTTTTAAAAAGTTTTGATTTCCTTCTTCCCCTGAATGAAGTTTAACAGCAATCTTTCCTATTAATTCTTTTCCTAATACTTCGTACATTTCTAAAACCTTTTCAGGTGTTATTATTCTTGTAAAATAAACTTTTGATTTCATAAGTAATCTCCCTTTCAAGCAAACTATAAACCTAAAGTTGAGTTTAGAGTCAAGAGGATTTTTAATATTTTTTAAAGTTTTCGTTCTCTTAAAATACCATGATAATTTCTATCAACACATGTCCCTTTTTCTACAAAACAAAACATTGAATAATAATCTTCCAAAGTTTCATTTCCACGTAAAGAATCTAATCTTAAATATTCTTTTCCTTTTTACCAGAAGAAGCAAAACGTATCTATGAAGACTTAGGTGAAATGTCGCCTGCAAATTATGCCTTACGTTTTGCTACTGGTTTTGATGGAATGATGATGGTTTTATCAGGAATGAATGATATGGCACAAATGCAAGATAACTTAAGTTTCATGAAAGATTTTCAACCATTATCTACAAAAGAACAAGAAGCAGTTAAACAAGTCACAGAAATCTTCAAAAGTAAAAACTTTATTCCATGTATTGCTTGTCGTTACTGTATGGAAAAATGCCCAAAGAACATTGCTATTCCAGATTTATTTGCCTGCTTAAACACTAAAAAAGTTTATGGAGATTGGAACAGTGATTACTACTACAGTTAAAAATGCAAAAGCAAGTGAATGTTTAAAATGTGGTTTATGTGAACAAATTTGTCCACAACATTTACACATTAGAGATTTACTTGTAGAAGTTGCAGAGGCTTTTGAAAAGAAATAAAAATAGCCAAAAAGAGAAACCCTTATGATTAATAATACAATTCCAAGATTTTCTTTATGTACAGACGGAGAAAAAAGGTACAAAGATCATAGCAAATGGAAAAATAAATCATACATTCCTCAAACAGGTGATATTATCTTTTTTGATTGGAACGGTGATGGCCATGTTCAACATGTTGGAATCGTTGAAAAAGTAGAAAACGGCAAGGTATATACTATTGAAGGAAACAGCAAAGACGAGGTAAGAAATAAAAGTTATTCTTTAAATAACAAATCAATTTATGGTTATAGATCTGTCAATTAAAAAGAAGCTATTTATATGTCCCCCACTATCTAATAGAAAGTAGATGACAAATAAGCTTCTTTTTTTAAATCATTTTAAACTTTATAGTCCTCTTATAATATTCAAATAATCTTGTCTTTGGTCAACAAACGCATAAATAATAACTTTTCTTTTTTCTTCATTCACTTTATAGAATGCTAAATTTTTTTCTAATATTAGAACTCTGTAACCTTGTCTCTTCAACACTGCATATCTAGGCAATGTTCCAATATAGGGATTATCTTCTAAAAGCAAGATAGTGTTTTCAATATAATCTAACTTTTCTAAAGCAAATTCATTACCAAAATGATTTGCTAGATATAAAACAGTATGTCTAATTCCTTCATCTGCCTTATCTGTTCGAATAATATTATACTTCATAATTACTTACCTTTTAATATCATTCTTAAATCATCAAATGTCTCATTTATAGGAGCAACTCGTCCATTTTTTACATCATCTTCAGCTTCAGCAAGTGTTTCTAATAATTCAATATGAGCCTTCATATTTTGATATTCTTCAAAAGAAAGAGATACAGTATCTCCCTTACCATGTACAGTAATGATTACCGCTTCTTTATCTTCTCTACATTGTTTAGAAATTTCATTATAATGATTTCTTAAATCTGCGGATGGTCTAATTGTTTCTCGTAGGTTTGCCATAAAAATCCCTCCCATACTATTATAGGCAAATTATATCATTTAATGTCTATGCTTTCAAATTTAAATTTATAATTTAATAAACAAAAAAAGAGGATATAATTTAATTTTCCTCTACATAATCTTAAAAATTTTAATGTCTAATATTTTCCCTATGAAACATGATAAATATTATAATAGACATAATCATAAGTAATAACCAATATTCAGGATTATAATAATCTCCTGTTTTTAATTTTTGATTATCCTTGTAATTAGATGTTTGACTGAAATTTTTTTCTTTCTTAAAATTCTCATCATTACTAGGAATTTTATCATCAGGCTCTTCTTTTGAATCATCATCTGGTTCTTCATCAATTCCAGGTCTCATTCTTGAATACTTCGGTTCAACATCTACATCATAATCCTCTTCATATGATTCGTCATCTTCTTTTTCAAGAAGTGGGATTGAAATAATAAAAGGTTCCATCTTATATGCAAATTCACTTTCATTATGTTCATAGATTATATATATTCCATAGTCTAAATCTCTAAAAGTAGCTTCTCCTCTTTGATTGGTTATTAATTCTTCATCATAATCAATATTATTTTTTTGAATATAATCCATCAATTTAGTAGCAACTCCATTTTGTTCAGAAGCTGACATATCTTTTTTAATTGTAACAAGTTTAGAGTATTTATCTAAAACTTGATAGTCATTACCATCATAATCAGCTATTTTTATCAACGCAATATGATCTTGACTAATATTAAAAATATGGTTGTGTACATCTAAATAATGACAGTGAATCGTTAAAGAACCATGATTTTGAGCATAAACATTATTAATTGAAAGAGACAATAAGCATGTAAATACAATAATAAATAATCTTTTTGCATTTATCATGTTATCGCCTCCTCCAAATAAATATAATAATTCCTATAATAATAAAACTTAAAAATGCTAATTTTACCTCATAAGGAATTTGTATACCATTATTGACCTTATTCGGTGTTTTCTTTATTGCTTCTTTGTAATCCGTTCTTTTTCCTCTTACAAGCAATCTATGAGTATTAACAGAATAAGGTGTACAAGTAACAAGCGTAACATAATCTTCACCATCTACAATTTCAATATCATCCGTTTGAGAGGGCAATACTGTTTTAATTTGATCTACTTCATAAGCTAACGTATCACCTAGAACAGAAATATAGAAAATATCTCCAACTTTCATCTTGTCAAGATCTGTAAACAGCTTTGAATTTGGTAATCCTCTATGCCCAGATAAAACAGCATGCGTACTTGTTCCACCTATAGGCAAAGAAGATCCTTCCATATGCCCCACACCTTTTTGTAAGATACCATTACTTGTTGAATGATATATAGGCAATTTCACATCTATTTTAGGTATTTGAAGATATGCCATCATGCCATCTTTAGAAACATTGAGCAGATTCATATACTCTTTACTCGGTTTACCTGTTGTAGAAAATGGATCATATAATTTCGTGGTATTGACCAATGACTGATTATATTCCTGTGCTTCTTCCAACATTTGTTTTTTTGTAGCTTCATCTATTCCCTTTACTTCATTATTATAAGAAGAAACTGCTTGTGAGCTGTGAATTCTTCCCAGGTAATCACTTACTGTTGGATAAAGCAATATTCCTAGGAAAAAAACTAATAAAACAGCTCTAATAACATCAAATAATTTAATTTTGTTTAATATATCTTTCATACATTTAATATCTATGAGAGATCTTAATTAATATTTCAATTAAGCTTCTTCTCTTTTTTTACCTTTTTTAAAGTAAGTTGAAAGAATAGCTAACACACCAACAACCCCTACTACTGTAAAGATAACTGTACCCATACCACCAGTTTCTGGTAACCATGATTCTGTTTTATTTGTAACTTTTTCTTCAACAGTTACTGTTTGTGGAGCATTTTCATCTACACTAATTGTTTTATTAATTGTATTTTTTAATTTTGCATAACCATCAGGTGCTTTTGTTTCTTCAATAACGTAATGTCCTTCTGATAATCCTTTTACAGTAATAACTCCTCCTTCAGGAGAAACTAATGTATCAGTAGTAGTTCCATCATCTGTTGTAGCAATTCTATAAGTTCCATTTCCTTCATCAACAAATTTTAATTTATCACTATCAACATTATTTCTATATAAAGCAAATTCAGCGCCAGATAATGGTTTATTTTGTTCATCAACTTTATTGATTTTTAATGTATGAGTTAACACTTTAACTTCACTTGGGGCTCCTGTTGTTAAATGTTCTGGGTCATTACCATAACTAACTTCTGCTTTGTTGGTAGATGTATTTGAATCATTGATTGCTTTTTCATTAACAACTGCTGAATATGTAAATGTTAATGATTCATTTGCGTCTTTAGCATGATTAGTATAGAAATTTTTGAATTCAACTGTAAATATTCTATTTATTTTATCAACTGTTAAAGTATATTCACTAGTGTCTACTACAGTACCACCAATTTTAACTACTAAATTTAATGTGTCTTTTGATACTGTTAGACCTTCAGTCATAGTATCTTTAAAAATATAATAATATTGATTATATCCTGTCATGTTTGGAACCATTGATTCAACCTTGAAATCTACAGTATCGCCAACTTGTGCAGAATCATATTTTTTATTATTGATTGTTTTTTCTGGATCAGGTGTTTTACCTTTTAAATAAACATCAACTGCTTTACTTGATTTTACTGTTGTAAAAGAAGGAGTATATCCTTCACCAGAAGGAATAACTGCATAATAACCATATGCCAATCCAGCAATTGTATATTCTTTTGTATCTGTTGTTCCTGTTGCTGCACCATCAGCACTTATTTGATTTGTTGCAATATATGTTTTTAACTTATTTTGAAAGTCTGTTGTAGAAACATTCGCTTTAATATAATTATAAGCTTTGATATCTATATCATCACCAGTTGTCCCATTAAGTAATTCTTCTGTGAAAAATCCTGTAAAATTAGAACTAATTGAATAACTTACTTTATTTCCTGATACAGTTGCATCCATTAATCTGTAAGCATTGAAATTAACACCATTTACATCATGTTTACCAGTATGAACAGTTATACTGCCTGTACTTGCTGCAGATACTGAACTGATATTCATTGCTGACATAGTAAATAACATCATGAACGAAAGTACATATGCTATTACTTTTTTTAATTTGTTTTTCATTTTCATATTCCTCTATTCTTTAATATTATTCGCTTTTTTACTTTTTTTGTACGATAACAAAACTGCTAATACACCTACTATACCTACTAAAACAAATAACATTGTTCCTTTTCCACCTAAGTTTGGTAAAAGAGGCATATCTTTATTTGTTATCGTAAACGTATATCCATCATCAGATTCTTCAATAGACGTTATATAATTTTCTACTTCGGACTCTGTAACTGAATAAGTATAATAAGCTTTACTTCCATCATCTAATGTTGTATAGGCATCTAATCCTTTAATAACTGTTTGCCAGGTATTTTTAGAATCAGTTACATCATTAGTTGATAAAGTATAATCCCCTACTTTCTCTGATATTTCATCACTTCCTTTCATATATGTTCTTGTTAACGTCACTGTAATCGTATCTGGACGTTCTTTTTGTTTATCACTTAAATCTTTCCATAGCTTATTGATAGTAATGTTTATCTTTTCATTACAAGGATCTTGTGTATCTGAAGGGACAGGTGTCGTACCATCTTCGTTATCAGATACTTCTGTATCATCCATCAATACAGCTTTTGCTGGAGAGACATAGGCATTTAAATCAACGGTTTCACTTTTTGATTCATCAGATAATTTGGCATCTTTTAAATCATCATATTTTTGTACCTTATCATAATGCCTTATTTTGAAGATGTTCCAATTATCAAAATCTGAATCCTTTTTACTATACAAAGATGAATTTTTTATAATATCAATCAAGGAATCACTTCTTGTTCTATAAATCCTGTACGTATTATCTTTACCTTCAATATTCTTCTTTGTATTAAAGTCATAACTAGAATTTAAAGACGTTGTTCCAGAAAAAGGTCCTATTTGATTGCTTGTTCCTCTAATCGTATCAGCTAAATACATTTCATTGTTTTCAATCAATCCTTCATTGTTATAACCAATAAATCCACCTGCTTGACCATTTTCTTCACTTCCATCATGTGAATCATTTGCTTTTCCACCAAAAACATCATATCCATCATGAATACCTGTTATCGAGCATCCATCTACTTTTGTTCTGTTTGATTTGATAAGTCCTACTTTAATATTTTCTTTCTCACTGTCAGCAATATGATTTCCATCAATATTTGAACATGGGATTTCTATATAAGAATCACCAATTGTTATTTTTGCCAGGTCACTTGTTCCATCTCCTCTATCTTTATCAAGTGCTACTGAAATAGTTAATCCTAACAAAGTAACTGATAAAGCATTTCCTTTAGCTAAAACTTGTAATTTTAATAGTGAACCTAAATTGATATCTATAAGGCCAACATTTTCTAAATCTCCCACATATAGAATATCTAGAAGTTTATTGACGATTGAAAGTATCGGATCCAATAAATAGCTAGAACCTAAGTCAATATCAGCTAAATATTCAAAACTTGTTTTACCAACAAAGCCTCCTGCTATTTGATCACTAGCCACTTTCTTTATGTTTTCTACATTGCAATTGCTCATTCTTCCTAAATCAGCATAACCAACAAAACCACCAGAAATAGGTTCCTTACCACTTTCACTTGAAATAGTAAATCCAACTGGAATACCAATAACTGAACAGTTGTCACTATGAGAACCAAAAATATCTAAGACACCAGCTGTGGCATTTAATAATTTTCCTGTACCAACACCAGCTTCATCTAGATCAACCACACCACTCTTTCCCATGTGACCAACAAAACCACCGGCATAGTTTTTAGCTTTGACTTTATTTAATCTAGTAACACTCGAATTTTTTACCGAACCATCTAGCAAGCTTCCACCAAATCCACCTGCATTTCCTGTCTGTACTTTACTGTCCAATGTTCCTTCCTGACTTTCATCATTTGCACATACTGAAAGTCCATTATCATTTGATCCAGTTACTTTTGCTTGATAAACATAAGTTCTAAAGGCATCTAATACATCAATATTTCCTAATTTAATCAAATTTAGAATTTGATCAGAATCATCATTTCCAACTTGAGCAACAGAAGAAACATCAGCTAATCCAAAGAACCCACCAACATGTCTTCCACCAACAACATTTCTAATATTATTTGCCTCAACTCTTACTGAATTTGCATCTTTATCACCAAAAATTGCTCCTCCTGCAGTACCTACAAAACCACCTGCTTGATTTGCATATTTTGTATTTTCATCATTTTCTAATGTATATGAACCGTTAACACTTAATCCATAATCATTCCATGCATCCACCTTAGCATAGTCAACTATTGAAAGAGTTGCATTCAATACTTTGGCAAGATCTCCTGCATTTCCTAATAAATTCTTAAGTAGATTTGATAATAATCCTGTATTGGATGAAGTATTTAAAGTTACAGCACTTCCTGGTTGGATATTACCTGCAAAACCTCCAACATTTTGACTACCGTTGATTACTTTTAATTGATCAGCCAAACAATATTGATCTTGTGTTCCTTCTATTTTTCCACCAACAACTTTTCCAACAAATCCACCACTGTTTCCTTCATCATTATCAAAATCAGTTCCAGTAGTAGATATTGTTGCTCCTGATTGATAACCTATAACAGACGAAGTTTTTACCACAGGAATGAAACTTTGCAATATTGGAAGTGAGCCTACCACATTTAATTTCTTTTCTAAGTTTACATCTCCAACATTCGCAACTCCGGCTGAAATCATTTCACCAGCAAAACCTCCACTGCTTTTTAAAGCTGTAACATCTTTTAAATCTCTAGCATTAGCAAAAGTTACTTCTCCTCCATTCATTTGACCAACATAACCACCAGCAATACCGCCTTGATAATCGTTTGAACCAGCATTTGTTCTCCCAGCTTTTACTTCATAGCCATAGGCATATTGATCAATAATTTTATCTAACTCGTCTTGATTATCAACTTCTCCAAGTTCTTGGAATTTTTTACCATAAGCGCCATTGACTCCTACTGCTTTTACCCAAGAATTCCATACTTCAGTTGTTAAACCTCGAAGTGGTCCATAAGTTGCTGTATTCGTTTCAGTTGGATAAACAGCACTCAAGGCTGATAATGGATTATCTAAATTAATGAGTCCATAAAGAACACTGATATTTCCCGTATCAACTGTATTGGCACAATCCGTTCTGCCACTAAATCCTCCAGCATATTCATATCCATAAACAGCTCTTAATCTATAGACTGCACATTCTTTTTGAACTGTAGGTATTTCACCATTCCATTCCCTTGTAGAATTACCTTCAATACGCCCACCAAGGTTATATCCTACATAACCACCTGCACATCCTTTTAATGATTCATTACTTATGGCATCTGCACGAACTGCTCCACCACAAGGAATACAAGTAGTTTGAGAGTTATAAATCATAGGAATAAATGATTGTAGAACACTTGTTAAACTATCTACTGAAATTAATCCTTTTAAGATTTCCGTTTTACCTAATACATCTGCAACACTTCCTGGTTGAATATTTCCTGCATAACCACCAGCAGTTTCTTGACCTATGATGTAAGAGAAATTATTGACATTACTATTTTGAATTTGTGAACCATAATCAGTTCCAACAAATCCGCCAGCGTTTCCAATTGTTTTATTTTCAGCCAAACCATTTGCTTTAACAGAAAAACCACCAACCGCACCAGTTACATCTGAATTTTCAATTTTAGAAGCTGTTACATCTAACGCAGATAAAATATTTGCCAAATTTATATTTGTTCCCAATGCCTTCAATCCACCACCAACAGATGCTGTAGAACCTATATCTAATTTTCCTACATAGCCTCCAGCGTTTTTAGGTGCTGAGATGGCATAGCTTGAAGATTCTCCAAAATAAAAAGAACTGTCTGTATCATTAATATTTTTAAAAGGTGTCTTCACTGTAGTGTGTTTTAACTTATTGACACTACTGTTAGAAACTCTTACAGCACTACCATAGCCAATATATCCACCTGCACTGCCAGAATTTAAATCCGTTGACTTATATGTATCACAGCTAACGACCAATCCATTAGATTGAACACCAGCATTTTTAATAATAGGAATATAAACCTGTATTAAACTCAATAAATCAGAGATTTGAATATTCAAATCTGCTAACCCGCCTAAAATACTTATTCCTTTTGTTGAATCCGCTAAAGCTCCAGAATAAACCTTTCCACCAAAGCCTCCAGCGTATGTTTTCCCTTGAACATATGAAATGTTTTGTACTGCATAAGCATTATTTTCATCATTTTCTACTGTACCACTTTGAAAATCAGCAACAAATCCTCCTGCAATGTCTCCTTGTATGCCCCCATTGTCGACATAAGTTACATAGCATTGTTGATATGACGGAATTAAATATCCTACCGCATTTAATAATCCATTAGCTGAAATCAATTTTTTTATTTCTGTATCATCTCCAACTTCCGCTAAACCACCTGTTTTTGAAATACCAATAAACCCACCAGAGTAACCTCCATCATCTGTAGAAGTTACTGTTTTCAAATTATTAACCTTTGCATCATTTATTTTTGTACTATTACTTTTAGCAACAAATCCAGCTGCTACATAATCAGTTGTTGAATTATCTTCTCTTGATCCCGTAGCTTCTACAGTAAATCCAGAATTAATACCACTTACAGACGAAGAATCTATATTGACTTCAACAGCTTGTCCTAAAGAAAGAAGATTGCTTAATTTTAAAATATAATTTAATCCTAAAAGATTTACTGTCAAACCATTATCAGTTCCTGCAAGATCACCTGGACCAGATACACCTATAAATCCACCTACAATATTTTCTCCTGAAATATTATTTAAATTTGTTACTGTAACCGAACTAATAGAACCACCGATTGCTTCACCAAAAGCACCACCAACTCTTTTTCCTTTACCACCAATAGTTATACCTTCTGTAGAACCAGTAAGTGAAATAGAATTAGCATTAAATCCTAAATATTCTGCAACACCTAAAGTTGTATTTAAAAGTCCTGCTACACTTGCTGTTCCCACTGAGCCAGAAATACCACCAACACAATTTTCACCATCCACGGATTTCAAACCATTAATAATGATATTTTTTTCTTCGATTCCATCCATTGAAAAGATATTATTTTTAAAATATGAAACCTTACTTAAATTATCGGTATTAGATTTTGTAAGATAAACACCATCACCTCTGCCTATCAATCCACCTGTGTAATTTTTTCCTTCAACACTGCATGGCGCATTTATTTGACATCCTAATATATGAGAAGGACTCACACCAGCAAGAGAAAGTAATGATGATGTTGCATTTTGATTACTGCTTAAAAGTTTCACAACTAAGTCAACAACCCCACCTAATAAGTTATCTTTCGTATCACCTTTTCCTAAATCAGCAGCCCATCCAATTGTTGCGATTCCAGCAAAGCCACCAGAATTATCTCCACCGGAAGATACCGTTAATTTATCACTAATATTAACATTACAATTTATAGCCGACGTGTTGGCCATTGCTCCAGCAAAACCACCTTGATATCCATTGCCCGAAATTGTCAAATCACTCGCAGATACTGAACAATTTAAAAACAAACTTTCAGGATTCATTTTAGGCAATATTTTAGGCAATTGAGTTTCTATATCTAAAGCACCCGATAAAGTACCTTCTATGACATCATCTCTAGCTAATCCTACAAATCCGCCACTATAATTATTAGCTTTGACATTGAAGTTGCTGTTTGTAATTTGGCAATCTTTTACGACAGTTCCTTTTTGTTGACCGATAAATCCACCAGAATTTTCAATCTTATCATTATTTGTTCCTATATTTCCTGTTAAATTATTGATTGAACAATTTTCAACATAAGCATTGATATACTTTGTAGGAATCAATTTATCTACTGGAATAGCGTTTCCTAAAAGAATGGTAATCAAATCACCTAAGCCAAGACCAGGAATCACATTTAAAATTTTTGCCAATAGAGTAGCCGTTCCACCTAATCCTTTTGATAAGCCATCATATTCCGTCTTTCCAGATATGTATCCAATAAATCCACCTGTATTACTATTGATATTTGTTACTTTCACATCATCCAGTTCACAGTCAGATATTGCTACATCCCCCACTACACGACCTGCAAAACATCCCGTAGCTAAAGCTGTTGGGTCATCCTTACGAGCATTTAATATACTGCTGAGTGTGTCTCTTAATCCAGCATCAACAGTTCCAAAAGTAAGTAACCATGTTAATCCATCTAATAGTGCTCCTAATGTTAATCCTAAAGTTGAAGTTAATCCACTTATTAACGTTTGATCAAATTTTGTTTTTGTTGTTTCATTATCAACATTTATTTTATTGAATTTAAGGTTTTTTACTGTTACAGTTCCTTTGCTCAATCCTAAATCACTGTCACTTGCTTCATTTGATAATGTGGCAAAGAAACCAACTCCCATTTGTTCTCCAACATCCAATTCAGATGTTTGACTAACATTCACATTAGAAATAACTGGTTTGTCTCCTATATTTAAATCAGTTGCTTTGCTATAATCCGTAACGCTAGTATCATTATTCCATAGTGTTGATTGCCCATCGGCTTTTGCACCAATCATTGTTCCTTGGAACATCAACGGTGTCCAATTATCACTAGATAAATCAATATTTCTAAAGATAATGTAATTAGCATTTGTTGAATATTTTTGATTGGTAGCTTTATCTATATCCAATGTTGGATCAATTTCACCAGTAGATTGATTGACTCCACATCTTCCCCATGCATATAAATGTGAACTATATTTACTTAATTTTTTATCCTCTTTATGTATATTCTTTTCTCCAAATCCAAAATCTTCATTACCATTTTGAGATTTTTCTAAATCGGCATCTCCACCGTATAGCATTATCGGATTACCATTTTCATCTTCATCTACATACCAATTGGCAGCATGTAAATAAACTTGATAAACAGCACCATAAACAGTTACACCAGATCCTATTTTTCTTAACTGTTCTTCATTACCAATAAGAATATAAGTTTTGTCACCAATCGTTTTAACAACTTGACCATTAAAATCTCGTCCTTCACAATTTTCAGTACTTATATTTGATATTTGATTTGCTTTAGTTTCTGGCATCTCACCTGTAAAGTTTTTCGATAACACATAGTTATGTGATTTGCTATAAGTTAGATAATTAGAACTATTATCTGAATAAACAGGTTGTCCCATCCCAACACACTCTGGTAACATATCTTGAGACATGACAGGTTCATTTTCAGAATTATCCGATTGAATAATTTTTAATTGATAATCATTATAAATAAAGATTGTATCTGTTGATGAATCATACAATGTTGAATTTTCATCTACAGTTCCATGATTAAATGTGCCTGTAAAGTCGCTTGGTAAAGTCCATATGTCATTTCCATTTAATGAAATATCTTTCATAAGTTGATACTTGGAAGAAAGAGAATATGTTATATATTCATCATTTACTGAAATTTGTTGACCAGTACCGTAATTACTTTCATCATTATCTGTAGATGTAACAATTGAATTTGAGCCAATTGCTTGAAGCTGTTTTGTATTATAAATTTTTATTACATTATTTTCATAAATATCACTGATATCTATTGAATCATCTGATTGTGAGCTTGTGTTATTTTCAACAATAGTTTCCTTTGAAATTGAATCATCAGATGAATTTAACGCATAGACAACAACAGTTTGTAAAAACAAAGAGATAACACATACCCAAACCATTATGTCTATACAAATTATTTTTTTAATTTTGTTTAACAAACAAATCACCTTACTTCCTGAAACTAGAAAATTTTTAAAATTTTAGATATCTTCGTTTTTCTACAATAAAGTGATTGATGATTTAGTTATACGCTACCTCTTATATCGGCTTTTTTATAAAATTGCAAAATTTATCTTAAATAATAATTATTTCTGAATATTATTCTAATATATTCACAATCTTTCTATAATGCACAGAATAGGAAAAGAATTCATGCATTTTTTGTAAACTATGTGTAAAAAGCAATGTAATAAAAAAAGCAATCATAATTTACAAAATTAGATTACTCTTTAATATTTAAATTATTTACTTACTTTTTCAATCCACGTTTTATTCATAGAAGCAATAATAAACGAAATAATAACTTTTGGTGAAAAACTTCCACACTCACCATTAACAATCATCCTTACAGCCTCACCATGATTAATTTTTCTTTTATATGGACGTTCACTGATTAATGCATCATAGGCATCAGCTAGTCCAACTACTTGTGCACAAAGAGGAATTTCATCACCAATAAGTCCTTTAGGATATCCTTGGCCGTCATATCTTTCATGATGATACAAACAAATATTATATGCATATTGGACAAGTTTACTTGCTTTTCCGCATTTAGGAAGTTTTAATGCCATGTTTGCACCGTTTAAAGGATGCTTTTTTATAATATCCATTTCATCTTTTGTTAGTTTACCTTTTTTATTAAGAATTTCATATGGTGTGAAAAGTTTACCAATATCATGAATAGTTGCTAGTTTAGAAACATTTTCTATTTCTTCATCTGATATATTTAATTTGGGATAATTTAATTGCACCTCTTTATAAATCTGTTCAGTGAAATAAGAAATATTATGAATACTTTGAGGTTCTTCCAGTTTATTATGAGCCAACACTAGTTCCAACAATGAAATCATATTCCAAAACTCATTTTCAATCATATCATTTTGTTCTGAAGAAGACTTATTAATTCTAGTATCAATTGTTGTAAAAATATTTGCTGTTTTAAACGTAAGAAACATAATATTTTGATTGATGTGTTTATTGATATTCATACATGAATTATTATTTGTTTTAAATCTGATATCAATATCTTGATAATCAAAATTATCGTTCATTGATTTTAGTAAAAAATCTTTAACTAAAAATTTATCTTCTCTACAAACACATTGCTTAAGAAATTCAGTCACGAACTCTGTATATATTTTAATATCGTCAAGAAAATCATAATCGATGTTATTTCTATTAATAATTTCTATTTTTTCTGTATTTAAGTCAATTTTTAACAAAAGATACTGATTTTGTTTACTTTCATCATTTAATATATTTCTAAATGTTATACTTTGAAGTTTATAATTAAATGATGTTTGTAAATTAAATAGTATTTTTCTTATTCGACATGTACCAATACAATTTCTTGAACACACACCATTGGTTTCTAAACATTTATTTATTGCCATTGTCACCTCTGTCGAAGATATGACATCATATAAACTGATTTCATCGGAAGATTTTGCTAATGAATAACCTCCCTTCATGCCTTCTGTTGCATTAATCAAATGATTATTTTTTAAATTTTTTATTATTTTTGGAATATAACTATTTGGTATATTAAGTTCATCCGATAATTCATTAGCTGAAGCACTTCCGTTTTTTTCAGTAAGATAACTTATAATTCGAATAGCATAATCTGTTGTACTTGTTAATTGCATAATTTTTACCTTAAATTAAGAATTTATTTTCTTAATTACATTTTCTTTCTTTTTACATTTTTTAAATAGAACAACATAACAAAACATAAAACTAAACCTACAATCATCATAGCTAAATATTCTTTTTCATTAGATGAAATTCCTGTTTCTGGTGGTGCGATTGTTGAAGTATTAATAAACTCAACCGTCATCTTACCTGTATTGTCCATAATGCAATCTACAGTTTTTCCTTCGGATTTTGAAATATCATTAAGCTTATAATAAACTTTAAAATTAGAGCCAGGATCTGATTCAGTAATTGTATAAGTCCACTTTATTGGTAAACAGTTTAAATTAATTGATTCATCTTTTTTCAAAGCAAATGTTGCTTGATTGTTTGTAAAAGTAATTTTTTTATCTTGACCTATATAAATATCTGCAGAATCTAAGCTTTTTCCTGAATCATTTGAGGGAGGAGTAGCTTTTATAATAAAGTTGTAGGATTTATTTTCATCTAAAATATATCCTTCAACTGATTTTTTTATCGTCAATGTAGTAGGCTTATAATAAAGATTCAATTTAATCGTTTCAGTTGAGTCATCATTAGTAACTTCTTTTTCTAATTCATTTCGTGTATCATCCTTATCAAAGACATAGCCTGGAAAAGTTCCATCATTTTCAGGAATAGAAATTGCCGTTACTGTTTCATTATCTTCAGCAAATGTAATTGACCCCTCTGTTGTCTTTTTGAGTTTTTCATTTCCATCAGGTATCTTCAAATAATGATTAACAATAACATTCCTGCTTCCTATTTTCTTCCATTGTGCAACGAATTGATAACCTTGCCTATTATTGCTTGAACAAAAAGGAAGATTCATATTATCGGCAAATTCAATATTATCCAACGAAACCGTAAATACATCTTTATTTTGATAAGTTTCATTACTTAGCGTTCCATCTTTTTTCTGTAATTTCCATCCTAAAAACTCATATCCACTACAAATCGGTTCCTCATTGCCTTCTCCAACTGTAAAAGATACACCTATTTTTCTTCCTCCTTTGGCTGTTGACGGATTATTACCGTAAGAATGCATTGGTCTATTATTGTATAATTCCTGGTTATCCGGAATATTACTAACCGCTAAATTATCTTCCAGTCCTGATTTATAATGTACATAATAATCTATTCCAGCCGTTGTAAAACTCACTACATACATTTCCCAATCCGTATTGAGTGTCTTTTCTCCTGCAAATGCTACATATTCCGTATATCCTGCAGCCTGTGCAGCATTTTTTGCCTCTTGCCATATCTTATCATAAATTTCAAGAGTACCTGTTTTCCCCATTGTGGTAGCTGATAACTGAGCAACCTTTCCTGTTTCCGCAATTACTTTTCCACCTGTTGAGCCCTCATTCGCAAATGCCTTAGAAGCTCCACTAGGAGATGAATATCCGTTTTTACTTTTCGCAAAAAAAATTCTTACTTGTCTTTTATGAAGTGTTTCAGCGCCACTTCCAACAGAATCCATATTTACTGTGTCACTGTCTTGAATCGGATCCAGTTTTTTAGTGTCAGGATTCCACATTGCCACATCTAGTCCATCACCACTTCTATGTCCATCTGTATATAGTTTCGCAGTTAATACTTGTTCCCCTATTGCATACGGAACCAGATTTAAATTTATATCCTGCCAGCTTCCTCTTCTAGGTTTCACTTTAATAGAGTATGCGTAAGAACAATTTTTTTCATCACCAAATTTCGTAGTATAACTATCCTCCATCACCACGGTTACAAGATAAGACGTGTTACCACAATTTGCATCCATTGTTATCCCATGACCAATCCCTTCTTCAGTTGGAATTTCTCTATGGTTGTCTGTTGTTTCTGCTAAAGTTGTACCATTTATCGCCATATTTATTAAACGATATCCTCTTTTTGTATGAATAACTGGTATTCTAATTGCACCGTCAGCATCCAAATCCTTTTCTGTAAAAGTAAAATTCAGTGCATCCTTGCTATGTTCTTCATTTAGATATTCTGTTCCATCATTTGCTGTTTTATTTATCGTTACACGATAGACTCCTTCACTACTATAAGCAATTGTTATTACATCATCTTTTTGAAATTGAATTGTATATGCTGCTCCATATTCATCTCCAGAACTTCTATTTATTGTTGAATTATTTTGGGATTCAACCGAAGAAATTTTATATCTTATTTTATTTACTACTGCCGGTGTAACCGTAATATTCAAATCATCTCCAGCATTTACACGTACGGTTTTTGAAGTATCCAATGTTCCTTCTTTTGTAGTAATCGTTCCAGCAACTCCACCTTCTGGGATATTTTCTTTAACTGTAATATTATAGTATTCTTGGTATTTCATGATTAGATTTTGTTCATCTTCCAATTTTATACCTATTTTTCCATCTGTACTGTAATAGATTGTGTTCTCATATTTTCCTATATAAACGCAATTTTTACCTTTTACTTGAGCGCTTATAAATTCATAATTCTTTCCAGAAATTGATAATTCCTTATGTTCGTCAATATACCCAAAATCTATTTTTGATGGTGCATTTTCAATAGGATTTCCTTTTACATCGACATATTCTACTCGATCTGTATTTGTTTCGTTTGTTGCTGTTTTAAGTTCATTTTCTAAAGTTTGAACACTGACAGTCTCTGGAGCATTCAAAACATCAACATTATCTGCATAAACTGTTTTAAACATAGAAAAAACGAGTGTAAAAGTCAAAAAGAAGATGCAAATCACTTTTAAATGTTTTTGTTGTATCTTATTCAACATTATTTAACATCTCCTTTCTTCTTATTTGAAAACTTTATTATAAATAGAATCAAAATAACACTTGAAACAAGAAACATACACATATAACTTCCTGTCAAATAAGAATCTCCTGTTTTTATTTTATTTTTTAACATATATAATTCTTTATTTTGTGTATCTGTATCAAATGATTTAAATTGATTTTTAAAAGTAACATTTTCCACTTTCTCACCATTTTCATTTGTTACGGTTGTAATCGTAATCAAATCATTCTTATCATTATTTGCTTTAATACATAATGAATAAATATGATGATCAATAACATAACTATTTATGTCTTTTGTTTCTTGATATATTTTATAGTTGAATGATCCCTCTTGATTGACATTTATGGTTAGATTAACATGAGAATCATTTCTCATTATCCATTTATATTCCTTACCTTCACTATTTGCTGGCATAGGACTTCCACTTTTTTCCGCCTTCAGAACATATGTAAACTCCACACTATTATCTTTGTCATTTGTATCAAGTACTTGTTTTATGGGTATTAAAACAGTATGGTCATTTTGCAAAGCATATATAGGATTTTGATTATTTAATATCATAATCATAAATCCAAAAATTGCGAAAAATAGTAAAATTACTTTTTTATAATGAGTTGAACACATTATTTTTTTCATACTATCCTTCCTTTCAATTATTTTTTCTTTTTTTAACAAAAACAGCAATTATCAAAGCAATTAGTATTAATATCAATTCTAAATAAGTATTATTATTTAAAATATCAATTCCAATTCCTTTGTTCTTTTTTATTTTTTCTGGATATGTCTTATTTGTTATCTTTCCTACCAAAACATTTCGTCCATTTGTCATATCAGAAGTACAAGTTGTCAAAATAACAAGATGATCATTTGGACTTATTTGTACATTTCTTTTGTAAAGTGAATTACTATCAATCAATTTGATATATTCCTGTTTTGCTTCTTCACTTATACAGACATTAAATGCTCTTTCGTTATATGCATCCAACTGCATAATCGTAATAAATTCAATACCATGATTTATGCCATCATAATAAAGATTTCCGTAATGATGTTTATTAAAAAAATTTTGATTAGTAAATTCTCCAATGTCTCCAAACATCATATGTTTTTCCATATGGTGTCCATAAATAATATTATTGAAATCTGTAAAATGCGGATTGTTTTCTGCATGTAAAAAAATAGATCCACTTAATGAATAATTGCCTTCTGCATCCGTATTCATATATTTATCATCATTTTCATATTGAACGAATGGATAATTAATATGCGTATTATTTACCTTTAGCCACCCAATGACATCACTATTAATTTGTTGTAGTTCTTTAAAAGATTTACTATGATTTCTTGTTGGCATGTAAGGTTCATAAACTTTTGCATCAGCTTTTTCATATACCTGATTTGAGTCCCATAACATGTACCCAGATAAAGACATCATTGAAAGAATAAGAATCAAAGCGATAAGATCTACGAGATGATCAGTTATTTGGATAAAATTTTTAATCATTTTTTTTAATTTATCCATTGCTTATCTTCCTTTCCTAATTGTAAATATTGAAAAGAGGGATGCAGTTAAATAAACTGTCATCCCTTCATTTTATTTAATCGCTATATTTTTTATTTTTTAAATAAATATATCCTACTAATGCAACTCCGCCTAAAGCAATCATCATCACATATGGTAAAGTATTCATGATGATACCTGTAGTTGGTACATTATTATATGTATTTGTTACATCTACAGTATTTTTCTTTTGTCCTAATTTTTCATTTTCTACCTCAACAGATTCATTATATTTTGAAGCTGTTTTACTTTGGGACTCACCACCATTAATAACGTAGCTGGCACTTCCTTTGTAATTTGGAGTATTAGATTCTGATACTGTCATAGTAGTTCCAACAGGTAATCCAGTAAACTTCATGCTTTCACCATGTTTCAAATTAAATCCATATTTCCCATTTTCTAATTCAATTGCAATATCATTACCTTTGACGTTACCTAAAGTATTAGCGTCAGTTCCTTTAGGAAAATCAAATTTTGCGGTGAATCTAAATGATGCACTTGTGTTAATAGTACCTCCATTAGGATTTACTGTTTTTGTTACTTTTAAAGAACCATAATTTTCATAGTCTTCACCTGGATTAGTAGGATCAGTACCAGTACCTGCTTCTTGAACATAAGTATTAGTAAAACTAAATCCATTTGTATCACTATTACCTATATCAACTTTACCAGTTTCATTATCAATAACACCCTTATCGTCTTTTGTTTTGTTTACAATTATTTTTGTAATTTCATATTTATTATTAATATTTGAAACATAAACGTCCATCTTATACTCAGCTTGTGACATGATCATTTTTTCATGTTCATTATTTGTTACAGCTGGATTAGCAGTTTGTGATTCAGTCACTGTATATTCATATTTACCTTCTTGACTAAAAGCAGGAAATGTAATTTTATCTCTCTTTGTTTTTGTTCCAGTTTCATCAACAGTAAATGAAATACTTGGCATTGTAGGATTTAGTGAATCACTTACAAGTCCTTCCCCAGTTACTTGTGTTGCTGTAAAACTAAATGTTTCAGCTTTTCCTACTTCAGTATTATAAGTTTTACTGATATACGCTTCTTTAGCATTATTTGTAGTATTATCTGCGAAAGCAGTTGGCATCGTTAAGCATAATGTCATTGCACTTGCCGTTGCACAGGCAAGTATTTTCTTAATCGATTGTTTGATATTCATTTTTTTGTCCTCCCTGTTTTTCGATTAATGATTAAAGAACTTTTATTTATATACCTCTAGTTCTAATAACCGCTATGGCTTTGCCTTTAATATCATTGATGTTAAGGCACCCATAGATTCGACTGTCCGAAGCAACAGTCCTGTTGTCACCTAATACAAAAACCTGTCCTTGTCCTACTGTAAGAGGAAAATCAGTTCCATCTTTAAACTGAGTAGTATCAGAATAAATATCTTGAGATATTTGAACAGCTCCATTAATCAGCAGACCATCTTTAGTGATATCAACCTGATCACCTGCAACTGCAACTACCCTTGACATCATTATTCGATCATTCTTTTTAAAAACGACCACATCTCCAGAAACAAAGTTTTTATCAAGTCGATAGTATAAAACTAAATCACTATCTTTAATTGCTGGTTTCATCGATATATCATTCGTTCTAGCAATGCCATAAACAAATGAAAATATCAAAAACATTACACAAATTATTAATAAAATTTTAAGGAGTAAAAAAATTAAATCTTTTTTGAATGAATATTTATTTACCTTTTTTATTTCTTGAATCTTATTCATTTCTTGTTTTGTTTCATTCATAGCAACCTTTCTTTCTAATAAACTTGGATATGTAAGGTTTTATTTCTTTGACACTATTATTGTATGTCCATACAAGAAAAAAAGTAATGCACTAAATAGGCAAACCTTTTACTGCTATTTTGTCAATTTAGTGTAATAAAAAACAACGAACAATATTTTTGTCCATTGTTTTTTTTACATGTTATGTATTATATCAAAAATGATT
Source organism: [Clostridium] ammoniilyticum (assembly GCF_025566905.1). NCBI lineage: Bacteria > Bacillati > Bacillota > Erysipelotrichia > Erysipelotrichales > Coprobacillaceae > Faecalibacillus > [Clostridium] ammoniilyticum. The sequence continues at coordinate 148,067 of NZ_JAOQJR010000004.1, read as the reverse complement.
AATCCATTCCATAATGAAAGTAATTCTATGTTGTCATCAAAATTAATATTTGTAATCTCTTTTATCTTTTTAATGCGATAAGAAGCTGATCGATATTGAATCATTAAATCTAGAGATGTCTTTTTGACACTTAAATTATTTCTTATGTATGAATTTAAAGTATGTAATAACTCTGTATTATGTTTTCTATCATAATTATCAAGTTTAGTAATTGTGCATGGTACATATTTTTTTAATTTATTTATGTCATCCAATTCAATAAAGGATTGGAATATTCCTAATTTTGAATAATAAACAATTGATTTATTTATCTCTCCAGTAATCCTTCTAGCTATTTTTATAAATTTCATTGCTATTCTTGATTGTTTATATGAGTTTTTTAAATTTCTATATCCTTTAACGATTTCTCCTACACCAACATTAAAATTTGTGTTTTGATCTCTTTTGCTGATACTTTTCTTTACAATATCTATCAGCTCATTTAATCGTTTCCTACTATCATCATCTTCTTTATCAGAATCCATTTTTTGTAACATAACGATTTGAGATACATTTTTATAGATGTGATCTTTAGGATAAAACATTGATATTTGATCAGCAATAATGTCAACTTCATCTAATTGCTCTAATGAATACTTTTCCTTTTGATCTTCTGGAATAGAATGAAATGATACAACACGATAATAGGCATCTTCTTTAAGATTTAACATATTAGCAGCTTCAGTAGTATCATCATAATTTAATTGACTATTTACTAAATTAAAGAAAATATCTCGATGATACTTTTTATGGATTTCGTTTTTTGCAAAGTCAAATGTGAATGAATACCTTAATGCATCAATCGCATTTTCAATCGCAACAAAATCAAAATTTGTTAACTTTCTATTTTTTTCATCAATCACAATTTTAATAGGTATATTTCCTATAAAAGTAATAGGTATAATATATTGATTATATTTTCCAACATCTTGTTTTAAATAATTATACCTCAATCTTATCTCTGGACTATATTCTTTAATGTTATCTAATAAATCAAAACTACTTTTTTCTTCATATGTTGTAGCAAGACAACTCAAATTTTCATAATACATTGAAATTGGATTATCAATTATTGTATAAAGAAGCTCTATAATATTTTTAGGTGTTGCCTCCTTATGGAAAATATATTCTTTAAGGTTATCATTTGTAACTTTGTGATACTTTAATAATGCCATTTCTTGATCAAAAACATTATCTAATATATATCTAATAATATCCCAATAATAATTTTGTCGAAGTAATTCAAACAGGGCAACCTCATTTTCAATACATAATCTTTTAAGTATATCTAGTTTGATATTAAAATTTTTTATGTTTCCACTATTTTTTATAATAAATCCAGATACACCTTTATCTATCAAATTTTGTATATGTGTTTCATACTGAGAAATTGTACAACTTTCATATATGAAAAAACTTGTAAGAAGTATTTCTCCTCCTTCTATGTACTTTTCCATATTTTCAACTTCTATGATTTTAATACCTTTTATTTCATTATCCAATCCTTTTTGTTCACTTAACAGTTTTAAATGGAATTTTCTTTGTAAATCTTTCATTTCTTGTACCAATAATACCATCTATTCTCTCCCCCCCCCCACGAATTTTATGATATTCTTTTCATCATTAATATTGCGTTATTTAATAATTGTATTTATAGACCATGCATAATGTAAATAATTTTTTATGATTTATATAAAAAATGCATTTTTTCATTAATAACATGATACTCTATAACAGACAAATTAAATTCACAATATAGTAATATATATAACATATTATTAAAAATAACTATAATTATTTTCAATAACTGCAAAAAAATTTCTCATAAACAACTACTGTGTTCAAAAAATAGATTTTTGTTGATATTAAAAAAATAAGCAATCTTTTTCAGATTACTTACTTAATATGATGTTTCTCATTATAAACTTTTAAAATAAAATTACTAATTAATAAAGTCAAAAGTCCAAATAATTCTTAAGAATAAAAATCCAATTTCATCTTTTGTAAAACCTAAAGAATCAGTCTAGATTATATTTATTATAAATATGAATAGGAAGATAGTTTTTTCCTTTTGGAAGTTCTGTTCCATAAATCAAATGTTCGCATACTTTATGTACACATTCATAGCTTTGCATATAAGCACTTTGATCAATGATATAAGTAACTTTCCCCTGTTTTAATGCTTCCTTATTTTGTGGCATTAAGTCAAATCCTAAAATATTGATATCATTATAACCTGTTTGTGCTACAACTTCTCCCGCATTTGCAAGCCATGAATCTACCATGACAATTGTCTTATAGTATTTCTTTGAAAGAATTTCTTTTAAAAGCTTATTTGATATTTCAAGCTTATCTTCTGTATAAATTACATTACTTAATAGAATTTCTGGATATTGTTTCATTGTATCAAGAAATCCATTGACTCTTTGTGATTGTGAATGAATTGTTTTTGAACCAGAAAGAATTAAAATATTTTCTCCTGACCTTGTTAGATTATGCGCAAGTCCTGCAAGACAAGTTCCTGCGTTATAATCATCAATTCCAATAAAACCTATTCTATAAGAATCTTCTAAATCAATATTTAAAGTCATAACAGGAATTTTTTTTGCAATTTGATTTACTTTTTTTACAATACGTTTTGTTTGTAATCCCGCTATAATTAAAGCATTTACTTTGCTTTCTAATTCATCAAGTACATTTAAATATTCTTCTTCGTCTACACCATTAATATGTCTAAAATCAACTGAAATTGGATAATCTCTAAATTGAGAGATTGCTTCTTTCATTCCTGAATGAATCAATTGAAAAAATGAATTTCCTTTTTCAATCATAATCATTCCTATTGTAAGTGGTGTTTTAGAAACAGCTAAAGCTCTTCCTAACATATTTGGATGATAATCATTTTCATCCATAATATCACGTATTCTCTTTTCTACTTCGGGAGCAACGCGTCCTCGTTGATGAATAACACGATCAACGGTTCCTCTAGAGACACCTGCAAGTTTTGCGATTTGTGTAATTGTAATACTCATAGAATTTTTTCTTTTTAGTGAATATAAAATAGTGGGATTGTTTCAATAACAACCCCAACTATCTCACTTCAATTATTCAAACTCAATTGTTCCTGGAGGTTTACTTGTAATATCATACATTACTCTGTTTACCCCACGAACTTCGTTTATAATACGTGACATGACTTTATTTAATACTTCATAAGGAATTTCTGCAGCTTCTGCTGTCATGAAATCAATAGTATTAACCGCACGTAAGGCGATTGCATAATCATAAGTTCTCTCATCACCCATAACTCCTACAGAACGCATGTTTGTAAGAGCAGCAAAGTATTGACCGATTGAACGATCTAATCCTGCATTAGCAATTTCTTCTCTATAGATTGCATCTGCATCTTGCACGATTTTTACTTTTTCAGCATTGACTTCACCAATGATACGAATACCAAGACCTGGTCCTGGGAATGGTTGTCTAAATACTAAGTATTCAGGAATTCCTAATTCTAAACCAACTTTACGTACTTCATCTTTGAATAAATCACGTAATGGTTCAATAATTTCTTTAAAATCAACATGATCTGGTAATCCACCAACATTATGATGTGATTTGATAACCGCAGATTCTCCACCAAGACCACTTTCAACAACATCTGGATAAATTGTTCCTTGTACTAAGAAATCAACTGCTCCAATTTTCTTTGCTTCTTCTTCAAAAACACGAATAAATTCTTCACCAATGATTTTACGTTTAGCTTCCGGTTCAGTAACATCTTTTAACTTTTCATAATATCTTTCTTGTGCATTTACTCTAATGAAATTTAATTCATAATTTCCATCAGGTCCAAAGACAGCTTCTACTTCATCCCCTTCGTTTTTACGAAGTAAACCATGATCTACAAAGACACAAGTTAATTGATTACCAATGGCTTTAGAAAGTAAAACGGCTGCAACAGATGAGTCAACACCACCTGATAAAGCACATAATACTTTACCATTACCAACTTTTTCTTTGATTGCTTTGATTTGTTCTTCAACGAAAGAATCCATGCGCCAATCACCAGCACAGTTACATACATCTAATACGAAATTAGAAAGCATTGTTTTACCATATTCACTATGTAAAACTTCCGGATGAAATTGGATTGCGTATAAATCTTTTTCTTTATCTTCACAAGATGCTACTGGACAATCTTTTGTATGTGTTGTAATTTCAAAACCAGGTGCAATTTTTGAAATATAATCAAAATGTGACATCCAAACTGTAGATGTTTCAGGAACATCTTTTAAAATTTTAGATTGTGGTTGATCAACTAATAAAATTGATTTACCATATTCTCTTACATCTGCTCTTTCGACTTTTCCACCTAAAACATGTTGCATTAATTGAGCACCATAACATAAACCTAATACAGGAATACCTAATTCAAATAATTCTTTAGAATAAGTTGGTGAATCTTCTAAATAACAACTATTTGGTCCACCTGTTAAAATGATTCCTTTAGGATTCATTTCTTTAATTTTTTCTAAAGGTGTTTTATAAGAATAGATTTCACAATAAACATTGCATTCACGAACACGACGAGCAACTAATTGATTATATTGCCCACCGAAATCCATGACAATGACTAATTCTCTTTTCATGAAAGACCTCCTTTATTAAAATTTAATATCTTTTAAAACAACTGTTTGTTCTCTATCTGGTCCAACACTGAACATTCTTACTGGACAATGAACAAGTTCTTCGATTTTACGAATATAATTTTGACAATTTACTGGTAATTCTTCAAAAGATTTTACATGTGTAATATCTTCTTTCCATCCTGGTAATTCTTCATAAACAGGTTCACATCTTTCAATATCTTTAACAGTTGCAGGTAAACCATAAATTTCTTTACCATCTAATTTATAAGCTTTACAGATTTTAATTGTATCAAATCCACTCATAACATCTAATAACATTAATGAAATACCTGTTAAAGAAGACATTCTTCTTGATTGATTAACAACTACTGCATCAAACCAACCAGTTCTTCTTGGACGTTCAGTTACAGTCCCATATTCATGTCCTCTTTCTCTAATTAAATCACCTGTTGCATCATTTAATTCAGTTGGGAATGGTCCTGATCCAACACGAGTTGTATAAGCTTTAATAATTCCAATTGCTTCTTTGATATATAAAGGTCCAATACCAGCCCCTTCAGATACCCCATTAGCTCCTGGATGTGATGATGTAACAAATGGATAAGTACCATAATCAATATCTAACATAGCTCCTTGAGCTCCTTCAAATAAGACTTTTTTATCTTCTCTTAAATATTGATCTAATAACATACCTGTATCACAAACTAAAGGCTTAATAATTTTAGCGTATTCTTTGTATTCTTCAAAAATTTCTTCTACAGTAAACATGTCTTTTAATTCAGGGTATTCTGCAACTTTCATTGGGAAAGTTTCTTTTAATCTTTCTAAGAATAATTCTTCATCAACGAATTCTCCCATACGAATACCAATACGACTATATTTATCTACATAAGCAGGTCCAATACCTCTTTTTGTAGTTCCAATACTTTTATCACCTTTTCTCTTTTCTTGTAATTCATCAATTTCAAGATGATAAGGTAAAATCACATGACAACGATCTGAAATTCTAATTTTGCTTGTATCAATACCACCATCATTTAAATATTTCACTTCTTCTAAAAATGCTTTAGGATTAACAACCATCCCATTTCCCATGATTACTTCATGCCCAGAGAAAATACCTGATGGTATTAATTTTAAAGCAAATTTCTTACCACCATAAACAATGGTATGACCTGCATTGTTTCCTCCAGCATAACGACATACAACATCTGCTTTTTGTGCAAGATAATCGGTAATTTTTCCTTTACCTTCATCTCCCCACATACTTCCTACAACAACTACACCAGCCATAATTCATTTCCACCTTTCTATCATTGGCTTTTTCATACATTTTTATTATATGCTATATTTTAATATAAGTAAAATTAATATATAATATATTTGATATAAGGAGTACTAATATGATAAAACTAGAACAATATAAGATATTTAACGAAGCAGCATCTACCCTTTCTTTTTCAAAAGCAGCAAAGAATTTATTCATTTCACAATCCGCTGTTTCTCAAACAATCCACGCTTTAGAAAAAGAACTCAATACCCAACTCTTCATTCGTTTAAACAAAGGCGTTACTCTTACTAAAGAAGGTATGCTCCTTCATAAAAACATTACTGAAGCCCTTGCTTTAATTACCAGCGTTGAAAATGAACTTTCTCATTATAACGAATTACTTTCAGGACAGTTAAATATTGGTGCTGGTGATTCAATTTGTGAAAATTACTTAATTGATTTATTAAAACAATTTCATCATCTTTATCCAACAATCAAAATCAATGTTGTCAATGGAACTTCTATTGAAACAGTTGAACATTTAAAAAATGGAACGATTGATCTTGCCTTTATCAATCTTCCTTTTGATGATGAAAGTCTAGCGATGAAAGAATGTTTAACAATTCATGATATCTTTATCTCTAAAGAAAAAGATGATCATCTTTACAGCTATCAAGAAATTGCGAAAAAGAATCTTATTCTTTTAGAAAAATCAAGTAATTCAAGAAATTATATTGATAAATACTTTGCTAAACATGGAATTTTATTAAATCCTGAAATGGAATTAGGAGCGCATCACTTACTCTTAGAATTTACTCATGCCAATTTAGGAAATGCGTGTGTTGTTAAAGAATTCTCCCATGATTTTTTAGATAAAAATAAAGTTTATGAAATACAATTAAAAAAGCCCCTTCCTTCAAGAAGCATTGGCTATGCTTATCTTAAAAGAAGAAGCTTATCACAAGCAACTTTAAAGTTTATCGAATTAATTGATCAATTTGATAAATCAATTTAGATTCTAATTTAGATAAAGAAAGACTCGCTTTGACAAGTAAAGGAATATCGAAAGATATTTCTTTTTCTTTATATTTTAATAACACATGAACAATTTCACCTAATGGATGTTCCTTCAAAGTTAAATGAATAAAGACTGGCCCTCCATTATTAACAAAATAATCACTTAATAAAAAATCACATTCATTTAAAATCGTAAAACCATTGACCTTTTTCATCACTTCTTCAAACAAATTAGGATTTTCTACAAGATAACCCTTTAATTTTTCTTCAATCATTTTCTTTGTTTGTTTAACAAATTCATCGGCTTCACTTTGATGTTTTGCTTTAACCCCTAGTCTTACCCTTACATACTCTTCAGAAGCATACAAAGCAATAGAAATATCTTTTTGACTTTGAACAATATCATCAATCAAAGTAGCCGCTGCTGATTCACCAATGCCTTGTGTTACTAAATCGTACGTATAAATTTTCGCTTGACGATATTTTTCTAAATAAGGTTTTAGTTGATGATCAACTACATAAGTCATCTCTTTAGGGGGTCCAGGAAGATTAACAATCATTTTTTTATCTTTAGACATCACACAACCATTGGCTGTTCCAATAGGATTATCTAACACATAACAATTTTTAGGAAAGTAAGCTTGTTTAAAGTTATTATCACTAACTTTATCAAGTTGTGTTACAAAGCAACATTTATCATTGACTTTCTTCGCTTCATCTTCATCAAAAATCATTTCTAATCCTAAATATTTTGCTGATAATTCTTTCGTAAGATCATCTTCAGTAGGTCCTAATCCTCCTGTGGTAATAACACAATCGCACCCTCTATTAAAAGCGATATCTAAACAATCTAAAAATCTTTGGGGATTATCTCCCACCACTGTTTGAAAGAAAACATTAAAACCTAATTCTTTACACATTTTTTGTAAATAGGTTGCATTGGTATTGACAATTTCTCCAAGTAACAATTCTGTTCCAACATTAATAATTTCTACGTTCATACACGTCCTCCTTACAAAAAAAGAAGTATAAAGATACTTCTAAATTAATGAAAATCCTAAAAAGCTAACCACCATCATAATTACACCAGCAAGTAAAACTCCTAGCATAACGGCAATCGTTGTTGATTTAAAATCCATATCTAAAATACTAGCTGCAAGTGTTCCTGTCCATGCACCTGTCCCTGGAAGTGGAATTCCTACAAATAATAATAAAGCAACAAAAGTACTTCTTCCTACTTTTTCTTGAAGTTTCTTTCCACCTCTTTCACCTTTGTCTAAACACCAAGTGAAAAATTTACCAATAACTGGTTTATCACAACCCCATACTAAAACCTTTCTAGCAAATAAATAAATAAAAGGTACAGGTACCATATTAGCAAGAATACAAACAATATAAGATGGAATAATTGGTAATCCTAATCCTTGAGAAACAGGAATTGCTCCTCTAAGTTCAATTAAAGGTACCATTGATATTAATGCAATATATAAATAATTCATCTAAAATCTCCTTTTTAACATTCTCATTATAACAAACCAAACGGATTTGACAACATCCTTTTATTTTCTACGATATGCAACTTGGTTAAAAGTATACTTGTCTACACGATAATAAGTATACCCATATTCAATACATTTACCATTATGTAAGCATGTAATCGATAAAACTCTAAGCAAAGGTGTCACCGGATCAACTTGTAAATATTTTCCTAGTTCTTCACCCGCTAAAACCGCATCAATTTGTTGATCGGAAAAAGCAATATGTAAATTGAGATCATTTTCAAAATGATTAAATAAAGATGTACTGGATACTTCTAAAGGAATATCTCCTGTTAAATCATAATTACAGTAATCATCTTCAAAACATAAAGGCTCTCCGTTTACAAGTCTTACACGTTTAACGTGCCATACTTTATTATCTTCTAAAGCCATTTCTTTTTTCATTAAATCTGTAGCTTCTTCAAGTTCATTTAAAACAACATGACTTGTACAATCTTCTTTTTTCTTAGCACAGTCTTCTGTAACACTGTTTAATCCATCAAAACTTTTAAATCTGGATTTTTTACAAACAAATGAGCCAACTTTAGGAACAGAATAGATTATGTTTTCATTGATTAACTCTGTTAAAGCTTGGCGCACTGTCATTCGGGTAACACCAAAAAGTTCACACAAAGCATGTTCACTTTCAATTTGTTCATTTTCATTATATTTTTCATCTTCAATATTTTGAATAATATATTCTTTAATTTTGACATATTGTGGTTTTCTTTTCACCATAACATCATCCCCTCGGCTTGTACTATACCATATATAAACATGTTTTGAAAAGAAAAAGAAGCAAATTTCTTTGCTTCTAAATTTCGCTACCTTCAAATTGTGATTGATAAAGTGAGGCATAGAATCCACCTTTTTCTAACAATTCATCATGATTACCAATTTCTACAATGTCGCCATCCTTCATGACAATGATTGTATTAGCATCACGAATCGTTGATAGACGGTGTGCAATAACAAAACTTGTACGTCCTTCCATTAATTTTTCCATACCTTTTTGAATAAGCACTTCTGTACGTGTATCAACTGAAGAAGTTGCTTCATCTAAAATAAGAATTTTAGGATCTTTTAGAAACGCTCTAGCAATCGTTAATAATTGTTTTTGTCCTTGTGAAATATTTGATGTTTCTTCATCAAGAACCGTATCATAACCATCTTCTAAGGTATTGACAAAATGATCTACATACGCCATTTCACAGGCATTTTTTACTTCTTCATCACTGGCATCTAATTTACCATACATCAAGTTTTCCTTAATTGTTCCATTAAAAAGCCATGTATCTTGTAAAACCATTCCAAACAAACTTCTTAAATCATGTCTTGAAAAATCTTTAATATCATGACCATCGATCATAATTGAACCTTTATTTAATTCATAAAAGCGCATCAACAATTTAACAATCGTTGTTTTTCCTGCTCCTGTTGGACCAACAATAGCGACTGTTTGTCCAGCATGAACATGCATATTGAAATCATGAATAATTGTTTTTTCTGGAAGATAACCGAAGTTTACTTGATTGAAAGTAACTGAACCATGTAATTTTTCAACTTCATCTGTTTCAATTTTAACTGTTTCAGGTTCTAATTCTTCTTCCTCTAAGAATTCAAAAACACGTTCCGCAGCGGCAGCTGTACTTTGTAACATATTCATTGTTTGAGCAAGTTGGGCAATTGGCTGATTGAATTGGCGTACATATTGGATAAAGGCTTGAATATCACCAATCGTAATCGTATTACCCCCTGCTAAAAAACCACCTAATAAACAAACACTTACATATCCTAAGTTTCCTACAAAGTTACTTAATGGTTGCATTAAACCTGATAAAAATTGAGATTTCCATGCTGAATCATAAAGCGCATCATTATATTCATTAAAAGTTTTAACAGAATCTTCTTCCCCATTAAATGCTTTGACAACATCATGAGCACCATACATTTCTTCAATATGACCATTAACATCTCCTAAGCTTTTTTGTTGTCTGCTAAAATACTTTTGAGAATGTTTCATAACAAACATAATAAGTAACATGGAAAGTGGTAAAACAAGTACAGCAATCAATGTCATCTTTACAGAGATGGTAAGCATCATAATAAAGATTCCTACAACTGTAACAGAAGATGTAATCACTTGCGATAAACTTTGATTGAGTGATTGTGCAATTGTATCAATATCATTGGTTACCCTACTTAAAGTATCTCCACTAGAATGTTTATCAAAATAACTTAAAGGCATTCTTGACATCTTCTTAGATAAAGAGCTTCTTAAATCATAAGCAACTTTTTGTGAAATCGAAGATGTAATAAATCCTTGAATAAAACTAAAGAGTGCACTGACAAGATAGAAACCAACAAGAATCAAACAGATCATACCAATATAATCAAAATCAATTCCACCGGTATTTGTTACCTTGGCCATAATTCCTTCAGATAATTTATCTGTTGCTTTTGCTAGGATCTTTGGTCCTACAATCGTAAATACTGTTGACCCAACTGCAAAAATAATAACAACAGCTAATTTAAAATAATAAGGTTTTAAATAAACAAATAATTTCTTTAATGTTCCTTTAAAATTCTTGGCTTTTTCACCATTACCTCTCATTCCTCGACCCATTGGTCCACGAGGCCCTTGTCTTCTTCTTTCATTACTCATGACTTAGTTCCTCCTTAGATAATTGAGAATAGGCAATTTCTTGATAAACCTGACATGATTTCATTAGTTCACCATGTGTTCCTTTACCAACAATTCTTCCTTCATCAAGGACAATGATTTGGTCTGCATCCATAATAGAAGCAATACGTTGTCCTACTAGTAAAACTGTACTTTTTGTCTTTTTAACAAGTTGATTTAATTCTTGACGAAGTTTAGCATCTGTTTTGAAATCAAGTGCTGAAAAACTATCATCAAAAATATAAATATCTGGATTTTTTGCAATAGCACGAGCAATCGCAAGTCTTTGTTTTTGACCACCAGAAACGTTTGTTCCACCTTGTGAAATTTCCATATCAAAACGTTCTTCTTTTTGATCAATAAATTCTTTTGCTTGAGCAACTCGAATCACTTCTTCTAATTCTTCATCTGTTGCCTCTGGTGCACCATATTTTAAATTAGAACGAATTGTTCCAGAAAATAAGTTTCCTTTTTGAGGAACAAGTCCAATACGATCACGTAATTCATGTTGTGTCATCTCACGAACATCAACCCCTGCAACCTTAATACTTCCTTCACTGACTTCATAAAAACGAGGTACTAAATTAATAAGTGTTGATTTTCCTGAACCAGTAGAGCCAATAAAGGCTGTTGTTTGTCCAGGTTTAGCAACAAAATCAATATCTTTTAAAACCGGTTCACTTGCCCCTGGATAAGCAAATGAAACATGATTAAATTCAACAAGTCCTTTTTTACTTTCATCTAAAGCAACTGGATTTGTTGGATCTTGAATCGTTGGCTTAGTTTCAATGATTTCATAAACACGATTAGCAGCAACACTAGCTCGAGGTAACATAATAGCAATCATTGCAATCATTAAAAAGGCCATAATAATTTGCATTGCATATTGCATAAAGGCCATCATTTGTCCAATTGCTAAATTACCTAAATCGATTTGTTTAGAACCATAATAGACAATTACTAAAGTAACGACATTAAAGATAAACATCATAATTGGCATAATAGAAGCCATTGATCTATTAACAAATAAGTTTAAATTTGTAACATCTTTGTTGGCTTTATCAAAACGATCTTCACTATGTTTTTCATTACCAAAAGCACGAATAACAAGCATTCCTGATAAATTTTCACGCATTGTGAGATTTAAACAGTCAATTAAATTTTGAATAATTTTGAATTTTGGCATAACAACTGCAAACGCAACCGCCATCACACCAAAAATAACAAGAATAACAACTGCAATGATCCATGTCATTGATGGTGATTCTTTTAAAACTTTAATTAAAGCTCCAATACCAATAATTGGTGCAAAACATACAATACGTAAAAGCATCATTGTCACCATTTGTACTTGAGTAATATCATTTGTTGTACGTGTAATAAGTGACGCTGTTGAAAAATGATTAAATTCTTCGTTAGAAAAGCTTTCTACTTTTTCAAAAACATCTTTTCTTAAAGCACGCGCTACACCAGCACCAACTTTTGTTGCAAAGAAAGCAACTGAAATTGCAGCCACTGTTCCAAGTAAAGCAATTCCTAACATCTTTAAACCTGTTTTAAAAATATAATCGGTTTGTACTTTGTCAATGTCAGCACCTAATTTTTTATATTCAGCTTTAACACCATTACCGGCTGCAATTTTTAAAGTACTTTCACCCATTGTATCTATTCTTGTATCCATGTCTTCAAACATCTTTGATTTTTGACTTTCATCCATAAAAGAAATCGCATCATAAACACTCATATTTGGAGGTAATTGTCCAAATTTTTCTTGATACTCTTTACTAGAAGTATCCATACTATCAAGCGAAGTAATAATTAACATCGGTTTCATTAAAATATCTTCTAATTCACTTTCTTCATCACTTGATAAATCTTTCAATTGATAAACTGTTTTCCCTTTAGCCTTAGGAAATGTATCAATGATATCTTGATTGACTTTACTAACTTTTTTATAATCTTTTTTTACTGTTTTTTGATCCTTTTGATCAACAAACAATAATAAATGTTGATAAGTTTCTTCCGTTAAAACATCTGAAACAGGTGAAGCAAATCCCCCTGCTTGAATTCCCACTGAAACAATATCACTCATATAATCTGGTAAAGTTAATTCTGTTTGTGCTTGTACAAACAATAAACAAATACAAGCAAGAATTAAATACCAGAATTTCTTTAAATATCCTTTAATCTTGAACATCTAACTCCTCCTTCATTAAACGAATATTCTTTTCAAAGATTTGACAATACGTTTTCATTCTATCTAAATCTTCTTTATTTATTCCATCAAACAAACGTGTTGTAAACATTTTAATACCATCTTTACAACTTTCAATTTCTTTATTTCCTTTTTCTGTAATATGCAAAGTAATATTTCTTTTATCTTGCTTACTTACAATTTTTTCAATAAAACCCGCCTTTTCTAAACGTTGTAATCTTACTGATAATGTAGCTGGTGTAATTTTTAAACGTTCTGCAAGAATTTTTTGATTAGGATGACCAAAATGATCAATCAGACCTAACAAATAACATTGATCAGCTGATAAGCTTTGTATATTACTTTTTTTACTTGTGAACTCATGAATATTTTTATGGAGAGATTTAAATTGTAGAAAGATCTCTTTAATATCCTCAAATTCCAATGGATCCATAAGATGCCTCCTTTTATTAGTTAGTATACTAAATATTATAATTAGTGCACTAACTAATGTCAATATAATTAGTACACTAATTAATTTTCTATAAAAAAAGAAGGAGCTTAGCTCCTTACTTGACCATTTCCATAAATCATATATTTTGTAGAAGTAATTTCCTGTAAACCAAGTGGGCCTCTAGCATGAAGTTTTTGTGTAGAAATACCAACTTCTGCCCCAAAACCAAACTCTCCACCATCACTAAAACGTGTAGAAGCATTATGATAAACACAAGCCGAATCTAAAGACTCCATGAAATATTTTGCTGTTTCTTTATTTTCGGTAATAATCGATTCTGAATGTTTTGTTGAATAGTTATAAATATGTTCAATCGCTTCTTCAATATCATCTACAACTTTTATATTACAAATATAATCATCATATTCTGTAGCATAATTTTTTTCAGTAGCTTCTAGACAATCTATGATTTTTCTTGTTTTTTCATCACCATAGATTTGTACATTTTTAAATATTTCTTGAAGTTTTGGTAAGAATTCTGGTGCTACTTTTTGATGAACAAGAATCGTTTCAATTGCATTACATACAGATGGTCTTTGGATCTTTGCATTTTTTGCAATTTCTAAAGCCATATCAAGATTGGCTTCTTGATCAACATAAAGATGACAAATTCCTGCTCCTGTTTCAATTACTGGAACAGTTGCATTTTTAACAACATATTGAATAAGCCCTGCACTTCCACGAGGAATAATGACATCTACATAATCATGGGCTTGAATTAAATCTAAAGTTTCTTCACGTTTTTTTGTTTCAATAAGAGTAACCGTATGTGCTGGTAAAACATCTTGAATAGCCTCATTTATAATTTGAACTAAGATGCGATTTGAATGAATGGCTTCTTTACCACCTTTTAAAACACAAACATTGTTTGTTTTAATACATAAACTGGCAATATCTACTGTTACGTTAGGTCTTGATTCATAAATTACCCCAATCACTCCTAACGGAATTTTGATTTGTTGAATCACTAAACCATTGGGTCTTTTAATTTCTCTTACAAGAGTTCCAATAGGATCTTGTAGATCAATTACTTTTAAAATATCTTTTGCCATCGCTTCAATACGTTCTTTATTTAATAATAAACGATCAACCATTGATTCTTTAATACCATTATTTTTAGCTTCTGCAATATCTTTTTGATTTTCTTGAATAATCAATTCACTTTTTTGAATTAATGCCTCAGAAATATTTTTTAAAGCTTTATTTTTTACTTCTGGTTTAACATTTTGCATAAAACGACATGCTTTTTTAGCTTCTTTAAGTTGTTCCCTAATCATAATTTCACCCCTTATTAATGACTAGATTATCCGCATGAATCACTTCATCATAATCTTTATAATGTAAAATACTTTCTATTTCATTACTATGATGATCTTTAATCAATTTTAACTCATCACTTGAATAATTCGTAATACCTCTTGCTATTAAGTGTCCTTTAAAAGAAAGAACATCAATGACACTACCTTGCATAAATGAACCTTCAACTTCTTTGATTCCTTTAGGTAGTAAACTTGTATGTGTTTTTAAAGCCTCACATGCACCATCATCAACAATGACTTTTCCCTTAGGAGAACTACGATACATGATCCAATGATCTCTAGCACTTAAAGTACGCCCCGCTTTTCCACTAAAATATGTGCCAATTTGTTTTCCTTCTAATAAATCAATAAGAGCTGTTTCATTGTTGCCATTAACGATGGCCATATCTCCTCCATAATCATTAACGATTTTTGCAGCACGTAATTTTGTCACCATCCCACCTGTACCAAATTGACTACTTGAATCTTTCGCAAAGTTCATAATTTTATCATCCACAAGTTCAATATCACTTAATAATTTTGCATTGGAATTGGTATGAGGATTATCATTATAAAGTCCATCAATATCTGAAACTAAAACAAGTAATTGTGCATCCACAATAGGTAATAGTAAGGCAGATAATGTATCATTATCTCCTACTTTGATTTCATCTACCGCTAATGTATCATTTTCATTAATAATAGGAATCACATCATAATCTAAAATAGAAGATAAAGCATAGCTTAAATTCATCAAACGTTTACGATGATCAAAATCATCATGATTTAATAAAATCTGTGCACATTTTAAATGGAACAATGAAAATAAATCTTCATAAATTTGCATCAAATGTGCTTGTCCAATAGCCGCAAGTGCTTGTTTTTTAGAAATTTCTTTAGGTTTTTCACTTAAATTTAAAACACCCATTCCTGAAGAAATCGCTCCTGATGAAACAAGTGTTACTTTTAACCCTTTACGTTTTAAAATAGCTATTTGTTGGATGAGTTTTAAAATTCTTTCTTTATCTAGTTGTCCATCTTCATTACACAAAGAAGTCGAACCAATTTTTATAATAACATGTTTGACATGTTCTAAATTTCTCATGTTTACACCTACTTTTCATTTTTTCTTATTATACAGAAAAGAAAGGCAATTGACAACAAATGAATACATTTGAAACGCTTTTATAGCTATAATAATTTTTTATTATTATCTTTCATATATCTAGATAAATGATAAAATAGAACATATTATTAAGGGGGAAAATTAAAATGAATCTCATTATTCCAGAAAACTATGATCCTGTGTTATCTTTAAGACAAACACAAGAAGCAATTAAATACATAAGAGATACATTTCAAAAAGAATTTGGAAGAGCTTTAATGTTAGAAAGAATTTCAGCACCTCTTTTTGTGCAAAAAAGCAGTGGTTTAAATGACAACTTAAACGGTGTTGAAAAACCTGTTTCTTTTCAAATTAATTGTTTTGAAAATGATGATATCGAAATCGTTCATTCTCTTGCTAAATGGAAAAGAATGGCACTTAAAAAATATGGTTTTGGTGTTCGTGAAGGACTTTATACAAATATGAACGCTATTAGAAAAGATGAAGAAGTTGATAACCTACATTCTTACTATGTTGATCAATGGGATTGGGAACGTGTCATCGAAAAAGAAGATCGCAATATTACAACATTAAAAAATCATGTTAAAAAGATTTTTAAAGTCATTAAACATATGGAACATGAAGTTTGGTATAAATACCCTCATGTTGTTAATCGTTTACCAGATCGTGTCCATTTCATTACTGCACAAGAATTAGAAAATCAATATCCTGATTTAGCAGCTAAAGAAAGAGAAAATAAAATTTGTAAAGAATTTGGATGTGTCTTTGTTATGCAAATCGGTAATGTTTTACAAAGCGGGCAAAAACATGATGGACGTGCACCAGACTATGATGATTGGAAACTAAATGGTGACTTGTTATTCTGGTACGAACCATTACAATGTGCCTTAGAAATCTCATCAATGGGTATCCGTGTGGATGAAGATTCTTTAGTAGAACAACTCAAAAAAGAAAACTGTGAAGATCGTTTAAATCTTCCATATCATCGAGCTATCATCAATAAAGAATTACCTTACACAATTGGTGGCGGTATTGGTCAATCAAGACTTTGTATGTTACTTTTAAACCGTGCTCATATCGGTGAAGTTCAAGCAAGTATTTGGCCACAAGAAATGATTGATGAATGTGAAAAGAATAATATTCATTTATTATAAAAAAATCTATCGCTTAGATAGATTTTTTTAATGTATAAATAGATAATTGATACATAATAAAGGGTTTCTACAAAAATAAGCAACCCTAAAACAAAGAAAGCAAATAACTATTTTAGTAATAATGTCAGCAACAAAACAGTAACAGTATAAACCAAAAGAAATATTTTTTAAATTTCTTACCATTTTCTTTAAAAAATATACTCTTTGTTTCTTCTTTTATTTCTTGTTTAAAACCATCAACAACTTGTTTATTGTATTACGGATTCTTAAATTTTTTTCGTCTTTCGTAGTTTTTCTTCAAAAAAAGAATTATAGTTTCAAACTATAATTCTAATGAATAACTCTTTTAATTTCATAGATTCCTTGAATACGTTCTAGATTAGCAATTGCACGATTTAAATGTTCAGCATCATCAACACCAATCTTTAATTTAATTAAAGCTCTACCATCATCTGATGCATCCGCATGAATATTTAAAATATTGATTTTCATTTGTCCTAAAACCGTAATAATATCATTTAATAAATTTGTACGATCTAAGCCATCAATTTGTAAATCAGCATCAAATTTCAAATTAGAAAGTGATGCAAAATCCCAATAAACATCAATTAAACGGCTTTGAATTTCTTTTTGTTTAATATTTGGACAATCCACACGATGAACTTTGATTCCTTGTCCTTGAGAAACATAACCAGTAATTTGATCTCCAGGAATTGGATTACAACATTTAGAAAGTTGAATCTTTAATCCTGAAACACCTTTAACAACAACTCCATTATTAGATGTCGTTTTTTCTAATTTTTCTCTTTGTTCATTATTTCTTTGTAAGATTTTAGATAAGTTATCAAAGAAACCTGTTTTCTTTGGATTTACTTTTTCTAAAAGCGTTGCTACTGAAAGATTTTTCTTTCCAATAAAATAGAAAATATCATCTAAACTTCTTGCTCCAAAAGCACCTAAATATGTTTTATAAGTTTCTGGATCCAAGAATTTCTTTTCATCAAGTCCACGTTTTTTGATTTCATCTTTTAAGATTTTCTTACCATCTTCAATCGTATCTTTCTTAGTTTCAGCTTCTTTTTTAGCGAGGAAAGTACGAATTTTATTACGAGCTCCTGCGGTTCTTACAAATTTCAACCAATCTTCACTTGGTCCAGCGGATTGTTTGTTGGTTTTGATTTCACAAACATCTCCTGTATTTAATTTTGTATCAATAGGCACCATGACATTATTGACAATCGCACCAACTGTATGATGTCCTACTTCTGTATGAATACGATAAGCAAAATCAACTGGTGTTGAACCGTTAGGAAGTTCAACAATTTTTCCTTGTGGCGTTAAGACATAAACATTGGCTTCAAAAATATCACGAGAAATGGAGTCATAATATTCTTTGGCATCGCCATCTTTGATATCATCTGACAAAGAAATAAATTCTCGTAACCATTGAAGTTTTTCTCCAATTTCTTTTTGTTCTGCTTTGGCAGAATAACCTTTGCCTTCTTTATAACGCCAATGAGCAGCAACCCCAAGTTCAGCAAGCTCATCCATTTCTTCAGTACGAATTTGGATTTCAAAAGTATTACCATCTTCGCCAATAACAGAAGTATGAAGTGATTGATACATATTTGGTTTAGGCATAGCAATGTAATCTTTAAAACGTCCTGGAATTGGACGATAATGATCATGAATCAATCCTAAAACACTATAACAATCAAGTTTATTTTGTAAAATAATACGGAGTGCATAAAGATCATAAAGCTCATCAAAACGTTTATGTTTTTTAAACATCTTCTTATAAATACTATAGATAGATTTCGCACGACCTAAAATACGATATTGATAATGATTTTCCTTTAATAAGTTTTCAACTTCTTCCATCATCTTCGCCACAGATTCTTTTCGCTCATCTTGTTTTGTTTGAAGAAGTCGCGCAATATCATGATAAGCAATTGGATCTAAATAAGATAAAGAAAGATCTTCCAATTCTGTTTTAATATCGCTCAACCCTAAACGATGAGCAATCGGTGTGTAGACTTCTAAAGTTTCTCGAGAAATACGTTTTTGTTTTTCTGGGGGCATGAATTGTAATGTACGCATATTGTGTAAACGATCGGCAAATTTGATCAAGATAACACGTATATCTTTAGCCATCGCAATATAGATTTTACGATGATTTTCAGCATATACATCTGCTTCATCTTTAAATGGCATTTTAGAAATCTTCGTAACACCTTCAACAAGGGTCGTTACTTCTTCTCCAAATTCTTTCACCATTTCTTCACGTGATACATCACAATCTTCCATGACATCGTGTAAAAGACCCGCTGTAATGGTAAGTGGTCCTGTTTGTAATGTTGATAAAATATAAGCAACCCAAATCAAATGAATTGTATAAGGTTCTCCACTTTTACGTTTTTGTCCTTCGTGTTTAACCATGATATAATCATAAGCTTTTTTAATAAGCTTCATATCATCTTCATTGGTAATATAGCGTCTACATGATTCATAGACATCTTCTATAGTGACTTTATCTCCAGCTTTTTTAAACTCTTTCATATTATAACCCCCTCATATGATAAAAGAGAGTTTCCTCTCTTTTATTTAATAAGTTAATACTGAATAGACATTATAGTCTTTTAATTTTTCTCTACCTTTTAGAGCTTCGAGTTCAATTAAAAAGGCAATTCCTACAACTTTACCACCAAGTTGTTCAACAAGTTGAATAGTTGCTTCAACTGTTCCACCTGTAGCAAGTAAATCATCAATAATAACAACATTTTCACCAGGTTTGATACTATCAGCATGAATATGAACTTCATTTTTTCCATATTCTAAATCATAACTTGCTGAAACTGTTTCTCTTGGTAATTTTCCTGGTTTTCTAACAGGTACAAAACCTGCATTTACTTTGTAAGCAACAGGACATCCAAATAAAAAGCCTCTTGCTTCAGGACCAGCAACAACATCTACTTGAACTCCAAGTCCATCGATCCATTTAGCGAATGTATCAATTGATTCTTTATAAGCTTCTTTATCTTTTAATAAAGGTGTTACATCTCTAAAGATAATTCCTTCTTCAGGAAAATCTTTAATATCTTCAATATATTTTTTAAAGTCCATTTTATGTACTCCTCCTATTTCTATTATAACAAACTTTTATTATCAAGGAAACTATTTCATATCCTCTATAATCATATTTATTGATTCTGTATTTAAATATTTATTAATTTTTAAAGTCCCTATTAAAGAAATTGTCTTTTTTTGTTGTAATTGCTCAATTTCTTTCGAACAATTAAAATAAAGTGCTTGTAAATTCCCTTTATTTAAAGGAATATCGAAACGTAAATGTTTCCCATCAGATAATACACGACTGGTAAAATTCGTAATATCTTTTAAAACAAATTTCATTTCTTCATTATATTGACCATACGGCTCTAACAATTCTAATTCTTTAACAGCTGGTAAAGTAAGCTCATTTAATTCAATTTGAATTCCTTCAAGAACTTTTTCATTAGAAAAAGTATGTGTTGTTAAGTAGGTATGCAATGCTTCTTTTAAAGTTAACACTTCATCTTTTGCTACTTGAAAACCACCCGCTAAAGCATGTCCACCATATTGTACAAAATAATCTTTTAAATCATCAAAGATTTGATTTAAAGGAATACTTTCAATACTTCTGGCACTTCCTCGATACACTTCATTTTTTTCATCATATTTCATAACAAAACTTGGCTTTTGAAATTCATGAGTATACTTACCAGCAATTAAGCCTACAATTCCTTCATGAACTTCTTGATTATAGCTATATAAAAATTCATCTTTTTGACTATTTTCTAAAATATTTTTATATTGTTCATTTGTAAGAGATTGTCTTTTACTATTGATTTTTTTAGCGTATTGAGAAATTTGGATTGCAAATTTTTGATTGACATCCTTTAAAAAATAACGTACTAAATGATTTGGATTAACAAGTTCTGGTAGTCTTCCAAAGGAATTGATTTTAGGTGCAATATTAAAACCTAAAGTTGTTGTATTATATTTTTGATTTTCACCAATTAAAAGTTCTAATTGAAGATATTTTCCTTCATTCATAAATTGCAGACCTCGCGAAACAAGCGATTTATTCTCATCAACTAAAGGCATCATATCTGAAATCGTCGTAATAGCTGCTAAAGAAAATAAATATTTATCATGTTTTCCAAGCAAACTACTGGCAAGTTTATACGCTAAAAAACCTCCACATATTTCTTTAAATGGATAATCCGGTGACATTTTTGTATGAATGATTGCACATGCATCCGGCAATTCGTCATAATCATGATGATCAATAACAATAACATCAATACCAAGTTCATTAGCTAAATTAATAGCTTCATACGCTTTAATACCATTATCTACTGTAATTAACAAAGAATATCCTTTTTCATACATTTGTTGAACTCTTTCTTTATTTAGTCCATAACCATCTTCAAAACGATTAGGAATATGATACCCTACTTTTTTCCCTAATTCTAAAAAAGCTTGAACAAGAATGGCTGTTGACAAGATTCCATCACAATCATAATCTCCATAAATACATATTTTTTCATCATTTTCCAAAGCTTCTTGTATACGATCTAAAACTAAATCCGCATCTAAAAACAATGAAAAATCATGATAAATCAATCTTTTTGAAGTATGTCCTTGAACATCTTGTTCATTATATTCTCTTTGTGCAAAAATCTTTGCAAGTAAAGAATGTATTGAATACTTTTGCATATATTCATTATAGTTATGTATTTCTTTTATATCCCAGTTCATAAAATCTCCTTAAATAAAAAATAGTTGTTACCAACTATTTTGAAATGAATTCTTGAAATGCTGCTAAATCGAGTGTACTTGCTTCTTTAACTGCTTGTATACTTAAATAATCAAAAATTTCCGAAAATTGTAAATTCATTACATCATCAATAATATCACACATTGGTAGACTCTTTTGAGATTTCCATTTAATATTGAATAAATAATTTCTTATTTCTTTTTCGGATATATTATCTATTTTTTGCTTACGAAACTCATGAGCTTTTAATTTGATTAGAAAATCTAAATCATATTTACCAAATTTATAATCCAGTTTTTCATTCACGATAAACCAACTCCCACTTCGTCTATTATAGATGAAAATTCGACATAAAGGAAGTCTTTTATGAAAAGAAAACTTATCAATTCATTCATTATTCTTTCTGCTAGTTCAACTATCTCTAAAATATTTAGTATTTTAAATAGAATGTTGCTTTCCAGGCTTCTTCCTTTAGAAGCCATGTCATTATATCTTGTCATTATGCCAACACTTTCTTTGTGTTTAACACTTGGACAGGTTGGGATTCCTTCTGCTGTTTTTCGTCTTATATTACATCCAAAATATAAAAACTACAAAGTCATTATTACAGCAATTATTCTATCCTTTTTTTCTGTCATTGTTATTTGTGGAACCCTTTTTATTTTAAGTCCTTTCATTGCTCATTCTTTATTAAAAAACGATTATACTCTTTATCCCATTTTATCCTTTTTAATTTTTATTCCATTGATTGCTATCAGTGGTATTATTAAAAACTATTATTTAGCCAAAGGGCATGTCTATGTCATTGCTAAAAGCCAAATTGTCGAAGAAACTTCACGTTTATTATTTACCTATTTATTTTTAAAAACTCCTTTAAGTTCATCCTTACCTTTTTTAGTAACAATCGCTTATTTATCAATGAGTTTTGGTGAATTGATGTCAATTATCTATCTACTTCTTTTAAGTCGTAAAAGATATTCTTTTACTCCTTTAAAAAACATAAATAAGCAAAACTTGATTATGAAAGATCTTTTAAACATTTCTTTGCCTTTAACAGGTTCACGACTTTACCATTGTTTTATGAATTTTTTAGAGCCCATTCTTTTAATTCATGTTTTAACTCGACTTGGTTTAACTCAAAACTTTATCCAAGACCAATATGCCATCCTTTCTGGCTATGTCGTCTCGATGCTTGTCACGCCTACTTTTTTTTGTACGATCATCTATCGCCTCTATTTGCCTATTGCTACAGATGATCTTTATTATCATAAAAGTAATACTTTTTTACATCTTCTTTATGCTTTACTTATTTGTTTTCTTATTGGTCTTCCTTTTACTTTAATTTTCTATTTTTTTCCAAAACGATCCCTTATGATTCTTTACAATACAACAAGTGGCTATCAACAATTAAAATACATGTCTTTTCCTTTTTTACTATTTTATTTACAAACACCCCTTTCTACAATTTTACAAGCTAAAAATAAAAATAAAGTGATGTTTATCATCTCTATGATTGAATGTACTTTAGAAATTATCTTAACTTATACTTTATCTCATTATCTTTATGTTAACGCTATTTTGATTAGTTTATTTACAGGATTGATTACAACCTTAACTTTAAGTGCAATTTATTGTTTTAAAATAATAAAAGACACTTCTTTATCTTGAAGTGTCTAATTTTTTTAACCAATTTGAAAATACTTCTAATCCTTCTTTGACAATTTGTGAATCATTTGCAAGTCCAAAACGTAGGTGATTTTCCACATCAAAACAACATCCCGGTACAAAGAAGACCCCTGTTTCTTCTTGTAACTTTTCACAGAAAGTATTTGAATCTATTTTGTAATCATATTTTAGGAAACAAACTGTTCCATATTTTGGAATAACACAAGAAAGATGAGGATGAGCTTTTAACCATTCTTTCAAGTAACACTTATTTTCTTCTAAAATCTCACGATTTCTTTTTAAAATCTCTTTACTATATTTTAAAGTAAGTGCCCCTAAATAATCATTGATTGGTCCACTACTAATAATTGAATAATCACGTCTTTCATTGATTAAACGAATAAGTTCTTTATCTTTTGTTTTGATCCAACCAATACGAAGTCCAGGAGTTGATAAAACTTTAGAAAGTCCTGAGGTTGCTATTCCTTTTTCATAAAGATCACTAATGGATTCTTCTTGATAAAGTCCTCGATAGATTTCATCAACAAGAACATAGAGATCATGTTTTTTACATATTTGAATCAGTTGATGCATTTCTTCATGATCTAAAGTTGTTCCTGTAGGATTGTTTGGTAAATTCAAACAAATCATTTTTGTATTTTCTCTAATATTTTTTTCTAATTCTTCAAAATTAATTTTCCATTCATTTTCTTCTTTTAAATGAATAAAATCAACTTCTACCCCTAAAGATTCAGGAAAACTATAAAGTTGTTGATACGTTGGTAAAAATGATAAAATATGATCATTTGTTGAAAGTAATGTCATTAAAACAAGTTCATTGGCATTGACACCACCATGACAAATAGCAATTTCTTCATCATCACCACTTTGATATAAACTTAAAATACCTTTTTTTAATTCATGAGAACCTTCAATAGCACCATAATCTAAAGAAAGATTCATTAAATCCTCTAATGAATCTTTTTTATCATACGCTAATAATTCCTTTAAAGTTAAAGATTTAGCAACTGTATCTGCCAAGTTATAGCGACAGTTATTTTCATGCAAAGTCATATAAGACTCTACTTCAAAACGTTGTAGTTTCACTAGTGCATAACCTTCTTTAAGAAATCTTGAGCACGTTCAGTTTTAGGATTTTCATAGAAAGCTTTTGCATCATTTTCTTCAACGATTTTACCATTTTCTAAGAAAATAACACGATCAGCAACTGTTTTAGCAAAGCCCATTTCATGAGTAACAACAATCATTGTCATTCCTTCTTTAGCAAGTTGTTGCATAACTTCTAATACTTCAATAACCATTTCTGGATCTAAGGCACTTGTTGGTTCATCAAAAAGCATGATTTCAGGGCTTGTACATAAGCTTCTCGCAATCGCTACCCTTTGTTTTTGTCCACCTGAAAGTTTATTTGGATATTCGTCTTTTTTATCTAATAAGCCAACTCTTGTAAGATAGTTACAAGCTATTTCATTGGCTTTTTCTTCCTCCATGTGACGTACTTTTGTAAGTGAAAGTGTTAAGTTTTCTAAGACTGTCATATGTGGAAATAAATTGAAATGTTGGAAAACAAATCCCATTTTATTTCTTAATTCTTGATAATTAGATTTCTTTGGATCTAAAACTTCCCCATTAAGGTATACATGTCCTGTTTCTGGTACTTCTAAACCATGAATACATCTTAAAACTGTACTCTTACCTGAACCAGAAGGTCCAATTAAACACACAATTTCTCCTTTTTTTACTTCAAGAGAAACATCATCAACTGCTTTTACTTTTTTAAATTGTTTTGATATATGTTCAACTTTAATCACTTTCAGCTAACCTCTTTTCTACATATCTACCTAAATAAGAAATACTAATTGTCATAATTAAATAATAAACTGCAACAATACAATAAGGTGACATAACATCATAATATTGTGCCCCCACTACTTGAGCTGATTTTAATAATTCAACGGCACCAATACAACTGATCAATGAAGAATCTTTAATCAATGTAATAAATTCACTGATCATTGGTGGAATAATTCTTTTGAAGGCTTGTGGTAAAATAACAAGTCTCATTGTTTGTTTATAAGAAAGCCCTAAAGTTTCACAAGCTTCCCATTGTCCTTTATCAACCCCGTTGATTCCACTACGAATAAGTTCTGTCGAATAAGCCCCACTGTTAATAGACATAGCAACAGCACCAATTAAAAAGACATTAATTCTTAAAACATTTCCTGTAAACGCTGTATAAATAGATGGAATAACTGAGAATAAAATCAAGATTTGAAGTAACATTGGTGTTCCACGAATGACTTCAACATACACATTTCCAATAATTCTAAAAATTTTATATTTAGATCTTTTTGCTGAAGATCCTAAAATCCCAAAAACAATACCAAATAAAAGGGATACAGCAGCGAGTAAAAGTGATACTACTGCACCCTTAGCAAAGTAAAGTAAGTTTTCAGGAGTAAACACTTTTGAAAAAGCTACAAACATTTCTATACCCCTTTTCTATAATTTTTTATTTTTCTAATGGTGATAAATCATATTTTTTACATAATTTATCGTAATCTTTTGAAGCTACGAATTTTTTAATACATTTATTCATTAATTTGATCATTTTTGTATTACCTTTTTTAGCGATAACATAGTTCTTTTCATCCATTAATGAACCATTTAATTGTGTAAAGTTTCCACTAGATACATATTGTTTAGCAACACCTAAGTCAACGATTGCTGCATCATATTGATTGCTTGCTAAACCATTGAAAATATCTTGTACGTTTTTCATTGAAACAACATCAGCATTTTCAACTTCTTTGGCAGCTTGTTCACCAGTAGCTCCAGTTTGAGCAGCTAATTTTTTACCAACTAATTGATCATTTGAAGTAATTGAAGAACCATTTGGTACAACAGCAACTTGTTGAGTTCCTAAATATGGATCAGACCATTCAACAACTCTATCTTCACTATAAGTAAAACCAGAAATACCTAAATCAATTTGATCCCCTTGAATTTGAGTAACAATGTTATCAAAATCCATTTGTTTGAATTCTAAAGAATAAGTTTTACCTTCCATATCAGATAAATAACCTTCAAATAATTTGGCCATATCTACGTCAAAACCAACGATTTCACCTTTTTTGTTTAATGATTCATAAGGTGCATAATCAGGTGATGTCCCAATTGTAATTGTCACATCGGCATCATTTTTACTGCTTGATGAACATCCAGCAATAGCACAAGTCATCACAAGTGCTAACATTAATTTTAATACTTTTTTCATATTCTTTTCCCCTTTTCTACCCAATAAAAAACGTCTCCTAGCGATTGCTAAGAGACGAAAGATTCCGCGGTACCACTCTTGTTGATATGATAAACATATCCACCTCACCGTTAAAGCTGGTTAGCTTGTTATCCTATGTATTCAGATAACCCTCTCCAAAGTGCGCTTCATTTTATTTTCAATACCTAATTTCCACCAACATAGGCTCTCTAACATATCCAATAAAACTACTCTCTTTTTCATTGAGTTTATTTATATACCTGTATTATAGATAATATTTAAGCTTTGTCAACATTCCTCGATTATTTTTTTGATAAAACTTTATCATTGAAAGAACGTACTGCCTTCATCGCTTTTTCTAAAGGAGCATTCATTTCTTGTAATTGTTCTAAAACATCATCGAGTTGTTGATTTGCTTCTTGAATACTGTCTCTTGTATCTTGAATTGTTTGTTTGGTTTTCTTTTTGGCATCACCACTATGAAGTAAAAAGAAAATACCTAAAGACATACATACAAAAATACCAATAATGATTAAAAAATCTTTAATTAGTTCCATAATCTCACCCATCTTTAGTATAGCCTATTTTGTTTAATCAATCCAGCCAAAATAACGACAAGCATATTCAATACCGTCATCATCATTTCTTTTGGTTATAAAATTTGCGACTGCTTTGACTTCATCGATTGCGTTACCCATAGCAATACCTAAAGGAGCTTGGTCAATCATAGAAATATCATTTAAGCCATCCCCAAAGACCACAATATCCTTTTCATTTCCCTTTAATAAATGAACCATTTCTAAAATACCTTTATATTTATCTGCTGGTTCGATGATGATTTGTCCTTTAAAATAACGCATATATTCCAAAGTTCCTAAATCCAATAATTTTTCTTCTTGTTCACCACATTCAATAAATACTTTATAAATTTCCTTTACTTGATGAAAGTCTATACTTTCATCAACAACTAATTTTACCGGAAGTTTTTGATCTTTTTGATCACTTTGATTCGTATACAAAACAGCTTCATTTCCTAAAGCAACTGCAAATGGTAAATGATGTTCAATACATTGATCAATGACACGATTGGCTTGAACAAAATCTATCGGTTTAATATATTGAAGTTCATTATGTAAAGTAATACCATTTCCCCCATCTGTTACTAAACAATCAATATGGGCTTCTTTAGCCGCATCCATCGCCATATATTGTGCTCTTCCTGTCGCAATAGCAACAAAATGCCCATTTTCTTTTAACTTATCTAACGTACGATATGTGCTTTCTAAAATCTTTCCTCCCGGATTATCATCTAAAAGTGTTCCATCAATATCAAAAAAAATATATTTTCTTTCCATGTTACTTTTCTCCTTTAAATTGCATATTATACAATCTTGCATAATTTCCATTTAATTTCATCAACTCTTCATGGTTTCCTTGTTCTTCGATGCCATTTTCTGTTAAAACACAAATATGTTTAGCATTTTTAATCGTTGATAAACGATGCGCAATAACGAAAGTTGTACGATCTTGAGATAATTTTTCTAAAGATTCTTGTACAATACTTTCACTTTCATTATCTAATGCACTTGTTGCTTCATCAAAAATAAGAATTGGTGGATTCTTTAAGAAAACACGTGCAATCGAGATACGTTGTTTTTGTCCACCTGAAAGTTTGACCCCACGTTGTCCACAATCCGTATCGTAACCTTCTTCTAATTCCATAATAAAATCATGAGCATTAGCTTTTTTAGCGGCTTCAATGACTTCTTCATCACTCGCTTCTAAATTTCCATAACGAATATTATCCATAATCGTTCCAGTAAATAAATAAACATCTTGTTGAACAATGCCAATATTTTCTCTTAAAGATTGTTGTTTTATCTCTTTGACATTAATTCCATCAATCAAGACATTTCCTTTCGTTGCTTCGTAAAAACGAGGAATCAAAGAACAAATCGTTGTTTTACCAACTCCTGATGAACCAACAAAAGCAATATACTCTCCTGGTTTTACATCCAAGTTAATATTATTTAACACATAAGGTGTTTGTTCATTATAGCGAAATGAAACATGATCAAACATGACATTCCCTTCAACATGTTGTAATACAACTGCATTTTTTGTATCTTGAATATCTGGTTCAATTTCTAATATTTCCATAAAACGTTCAAAACCAGTAACACCTTCTTGAAATTGTTCAGTAAAGTTTAAAAGTTTTTTTACAGGATCTATTAAGTTCGTGACATAAAGTAAAAAGGCAATTAAATCTGCAACATTAATACTTCCATAAGAAATAAATAAGGTTCCAAAAAAGATAACCGATACTGTAATTAAACTTGTAAAAGAAGTAAGTCCTGCATTGTATCTTCCCATATAATAATAACTATTTTTCTTAGCACTTACATAATGTCCATTTTGTTTATCAAAACGTTCTAACTCTTGATCTTCATTCGCAAAACTTTTAACAACACGAATTCCTGATAAATTGTCTTCAATACGTTCATTGATATCACCAATTCTCTCTTTATTTCTTTTAAAAGCTTTTTTCATCTTTTTATTATAATACCAAGCAAATAAAAACATAAATGGTAAGATTGCAAATAAAATTAAAGTCAGTTTGACATTAATATAGGAAAGTAAAATAAAGGCCCCTATAAACTTAATAATTGAAATGACAATATCTTCTGGTCCATGATGATAAAGTTCAGTTAAAGAAAATAAATCATTCGTTAGACGTGACATCAATTGTCCTGTGTTTTGTTCATCATAAAAGCGAAAAGATAATTTTTGATAATGACTAAATAACTCATTACGTAAATCTCTTTCCATATAGACACCCATGACATGTCCTAGATAACCTATAAAATAATTACAAAAATATTCAACAACAATCAAACAAAGCATAAAAAGTCCTAATAAATAAATCTTAGAATAATCAATCTTTGGTTGATTTAAAATCGTCCCTGTAATATAGCGTGTTAGCATAGGATAAACGAGTGTAATGGCTGCTGAAATCATCGCACAAAACATATCTTTAAAAAACAAAACCTTATAGTTTGTATAATAAGATAAAAATTTCTTCCATCTTCCTTTCATATTAAAACACCTCCTTCATATATTTTTACAAAGAATGATTATTTTTTCTAGTTAAAAATGATTATTTTTAAAATATGAAAAAGGAGGCTTTTTCATGAACCACGTTTCTTGGACTTCTATTCTAATCGGTCTGGCACTTTTTTTATTTGGTATCGACTATCTTTCTCTTTCTTTACAAGAACTTTCACCAACCCGTTTAAAAAATCTTCTTGCTAAATGTACTTCTTCTACTTTTAAGGCTATTCTAATTGGTTGTTTTATAACTTGTATTATTCAATCAAGTTCTGCCACAACTGCTTTAACCGTCAGTTTAATTAATGCAAATCTCATGACCTTTTCACAAAGTATTGGGATTATTATGGGAGCCAATATTGGCACAACCATAACCGCTTTTATTGTAGGTTTTGATCTTTTTCAATATGCTTCTTTCTTTTTAATTATTGGTGCTTTTTGTTTATTATTTTCTAATCATCCTAAAATAAAAGGCCTTGCACAAATTCTTTTTGGGCTTGGCTGTTTATTTTATGGATTAGAACTTATGTCAATGCATCTTGAAGCTATTACTAAACTTCCTGAATTTATGAAATTAGTAACACTTTTTACAAATCATCCTATTTTAGCCATGCTTGGTGGAGCCATCACCACTGCTCTTATTCAATCATCAAGTGCGATAATTGCTATTGTCCAACAAATGTATCATTTAAAAGCCATTTCCCTTTATGTTTCTATTCCTTATATCTTAGGTTGTAATATCGGTACAACCATTACCGCTTTTCTTTCTGCCCTTAAAACCAATTTTTCTGCCAAAAAAGCTGCCTTCTTTCATTTTTTATTTAATGTAATTGGAACAACTTTTTTCATGATTTTCCTGACTCCTTTTTATCATCTTTTTTTAACATTTCACTTTTATATTCCTATTTCACCTCGTCTGCAACTCGCTTTTATTCATGGCTTCTTCAATATTGTTACTACACTCCTTATTTTTCCTTTTTATAAGCATATAATTGCATTGATTGAAAGTTGTTTCAAAAAGAATTGTTAAGGTTTTGTAAAGAAACTTAACATAATCTTTACACAAAATTAACATTCCTTTAAAATGAGATGTATAGGAGTGTGATTTTATGACATTAGCAGATATCAACTGGCCTTTAATTCTGGCAGGGCTTGGTTTATTTTTATTTGGTATCGATTATATGGGTGATGGTTTAAAAAGTTATGCCGGAGATAAATTAAAGGACATTATTGATAAATACACCTCAAGTCCTGTAAAAGGAATTTTAATTGGGGCTTTAGTTACGTGTTTAATTCAATCAAGTTCAGGAACAACAGCCCTTACAATTGGATTGATTCGTTCTGGTTTGATGAATTTAAATCAAGCAGTAGGAATTATTATGGGGGCCAATATTGGAACAGTTATTACTTCTGTTTTAGTTGGTTTAAAGATTTCTAAATATGCGGTTTATTTCATTATTATTGGTGCGTTTGTTTCAATGTTTTCTAAAAACAAAAAAACAAAATATTTATCACAAATTATTTTTGGATTTGGTTGTTTATTCTATGGACTTGATTTAATGGGAAACAATTTATCAATGATTTCTGAAGTTCCAGAATTTACACAAATTACCGAATTTTTAATGAAGAGCCCTTGGCTTGGTTTACTTGGTGGAACAATTCTTACATGTGCAATTCAATCATCAGCTGCAACGATTGCAATTGTTCAACAAATGTATGGTGCCGGTGCTATTGGTTTAAATATTGCTTTACCATTTTTATTTGGATCAAATATTGGAACGACAATTACAGCTGTTCTTGCCTCTATTGGTGGATCTATTCCCGCTAAAAGAGCAGCATTCTTCCACGTTTTATTTAACGTCATTGGTTCTGTTCTATTTATGATTGTTTTATCACCATTTACCATGTTGATTCAATATATTAATTCAGTAAGTACAATGTCTCCTGAATTACAACTTGCAGTAGCTCATGGTATCTTTAACATAGTAACAACCATCTTGTTCTTTCCATTTATTAATAAGATTGTTGTTATTATTAAAAAAATTATTCCAAATCATTCAAAAGAATTACAAATGGATTTATCAGAATTAGATCCTCATGTGGTTCAATTGTTCCCTTCTCATGCTTTAGCTATCGCTAAAAACAAGATTTTAGAAATGGGAACTATTACTGTTGAAGCTTGTGAAAATGTTAGAGAATATTTTATTTCTAAAAGTTCTACTGCTAAAGAAGCAGTCGAAGAATTAGAAAATGCAATCAACTTATTAGATAAAAAGATTGCTGAATATTTATTACTTATTTCACATGAACAATTAAACGATCATGATTCAAAAGAATATTTTGCTGATATGAAATCAATTAAAGATCTAGAACGTGTCGGTGATTTATGTATTAACTTAACTCAATTCTTTGAAGCTGTTTATGATGAAAAAGATGATTTTTCATCAGAAGCTAAAGATGACATTATCGCCATGATCAATATGGATATTGAAATGTTGAATCATGCAATGATGGCTTTTGATAAACATGATTTAGATGATATTATTTATGTTGATGATCATGAAAGTAATTTAGATTATTATAATAAAAAAGCAAAACAAAGACATATTCAACGTGTTACTAATAAAACTGAAAAATCAGTTATTGTCAATTCTACATACGTTGATATCTTATCCAACTTAGAGCGTATTGGTGATCATTGCCAAAACATTGCTGAATCTTATATGTTAGAAGAAGAAAACTTCAAACCTGATTATGAAGTTGATTCTGCATTTAATCAATAGTCATGGATTTCCATGACTATTTTTGTTATGATGTAACAGTCAAAGGAGTCACATATGTATAAATTATTAGATTATGATATAACTGAATATAAACAATTAGAAAACACCTTGAATGAGTTATCTAAACAAGGTTACAATCCTACTTCTTTAGGTAAAATCAGCCGTTTTGAAAAAAATGAGAAACACTACTACTTCCATGTAGATTTACTAATCAAAAAACCAGCAACCCCTAAAAGAAAAGCATTACATGATTTTATTAATGAATATGAAAAACAAATGTTTGATTATTATGGTAAAATAGGAAAATTTATTATTTTTACAACAGATAATAAACGTGCTTTACCTAAAGAAAGACAAAAAGCAATTGATGAATACTTAAGTACTCGTAAAATCTCTGCAACCACTTATTTTGTTTTATGGATTTTCTTTTCTTTTTTTGTCGCACAGCTTGTTTTACAAAAAAATCAGATTCAAGAATTTCTTACAAATGGAAGTATTTTAATTCATTACTTACCTCTTCTTCTATTTGCGACAATTCTTATTCGTTGCCTTTATAAAATTGTTTTAGCCTGTCAAAAAAGCTTTGGAAAGATTATTAAACATATCTTCTACGCTATGACTATAGTTACTTGTGTAGTGGCTATACTTGGATGTATTTTAGATGTTACTGATAGAAAAGATATTCCTTTAAATCAAAATATTTTAACCTTGCAAACATTTGATAAAGAAACAAATTTAAAAAAATATCCAAACTACAAATATACTAAAAGTTTTATTGTTGAATCTACTTCTTATTTTGAAGAAAACAACCAAGGTGATCTCATGTATAGTAAAGATTATTGTTTTAAATCAACTGACAAAACAAACACTTTCTTTAAACGTTATTTAAAAACGTATGATGATGTTCCTGTTATTAAAATCGATAAAAACACTTATCTCTTTAAACTTGATACATCGTATGATACTTTACTGTATAAAAAAGAAAATCATTTCTATTTTGTTTCTGCAAACTTTAGTTTAAAAAATGATTATCAAAATATTATTGAGTTTTATAAATAAACAAAAAATCCACCCCAAAGTGGATTTTTTATTTACCTGTAATAATAAGATAGATAAGAAGTAAAGCAATAATAATCATTGTTGAAACAAGGACACGTCTTTCAAATTCGCTATAATCATCATGACAAAGATAGTGTGCTAAATAGTTAAGAACTAACGCCATAAGCAAAAAGATTCTTCCAACCATAAAATAAGATGTATTCATCACCACCGGTTCAATAAGCAATAAAACATCAACCAAATTGATTTTATATTTATGATGTGGTTTGCAAATTTTATACAGTAATTTCTTCATTAATAAAACGTACTCACTTCTTCTATTGTTTTTCTTTTTGGCATACTTGGTTCAATATTTGGATAACCCACACCTATGACAGAAACAATCGTTTCTTGTACAGGTATTTCTAAAAGTTCACGAATCGCTCTTTCATCTCTGATTCCCATAACAAGTGTTCCTAAACCAAGTTCAGTTGCTTTAAGAATTAAGTTTTGATTAGCTAGTCCACAATCATAAACACCCCAACCATTTTGTAATTCGTTGTCAGGACTTCCGTTTCTTTGAAAACCTGCACGATCTTTAACAAATGTTGTCACAATTAAAACAGGTGCATCAGCTATATTTTTTTGATTAAATTCAGGTAAACATTTTTTCTTAAATTGTTCCAACATTTCTTTTGATTGAATAACATGATATCGTGAGGTTTGACTATTTTTCCAACTTTCTGAATAGATAGCTGCTTGAATCATTTCTTCAATTTTTTCTTTTTCTACAGGTTGTTGTTTATATTTACGAATACTTCTTCTTTGTTGTAAAACATTTTGTAACTCCATAATTTTCACTCTCCTGCTTTTATTATAAAAGAAAAGGCTATCGAATGATAGCCTTACTTATTTAATTCAATCATAAGCTCACAAATCTTATTTGAAAAAGCCACTGGATCTTCAATAGATAATCCTTCAATCAATAATGCTTGATCGAATAACAATGAAGCATAATCATTGATCTTATCTGCATTATTTTGATAAACATTTTGAATTGCCTTGAAAATATCATGATTTGGATTGATTTCAAGAATTCTACCTGCTTTAACATCTTGACCATCAGGCATTGCATTTAATACTTTTTCCATTTCAAAAGATACACCTTGATCAGATACTAAACATACTGGATGAGATTTTAATCTATTTGATACTTTAACATCCACTACTTTATCTTTTAAAGCTTCTTTTAATGATTCTAATAATGATTTATTATCTTCATTGATTTTTTCTAATTCTTTCTTTTCTTCTTCACTATCTAAGTTTAAATCACCTTGAGCAACGTTTTTGAAAGCTTTAGAATCATAATCTCTCATCATTTGAATCATGAATTCATCAACATTATCCATCATGTATAAAACATCAAAGTCACGATCTCTAACAGCTTCTACTTGTGGTAAATGAGAAATCTTTTCTTTTGTTTCACCACTTGCAAAGTAAATTTCTGTTTGTCCTTCTTTCATGTTTTCAACATATTCTTTTAAAGTAATCATTTTTTCTTCTTTACCAGAGTAGAATAAAAGTAAATCTTGTAATTTATCTTTTAACATTCCATAGCTTTGATAAATACCAAATTTTAATTGTAAACCAAAGTTTTTAAAGAATTTTTCATATGTTTCACGATCTTTTTTCAACATATTTGTAAGTTCACTTTGGATTTTCTTTTCAATACGATCAGCGATGACTTTTAATTGACGGTCATGTTGTAACATTTCTCTTGAAATATTTAATGATAAATCTTGTGAATCAACTAACCCTTTAACAAATCTAAAGTGTTCTGGAATTAAATCACTTGCTTTATCCATGATAAAGACACCTCGACTATAAAGTTGTAATCCTTTTTCATAATCATTTGAATAGAAATTCATTGGTGGTTGACTTGGAATAAACAATAATGCATCATAAGAAACATTTCCTTCTACAGATGTATGAATGACTTTCATTGGATCAGAGAAATCATTGAATTTATCTTTATAGAATTCATTATATTCTTCATCTTTAATATCTTTTTTATTTCTTTTCCATAAAGGAACCATTGAATTTAATGTTTTATTTTCAACAACATCTTCATATTCATCACTATCTTCTTTTTTCTTAGATGTTGTCACATCCATTTTAATTGGATAATGTACATAATCAGAATATTTTTTAACTAAAGATTCGATATGATATTGATCTAAATAATCATCATAATTTTCTTCTTCTGTATTATCTTTTAAATAAAGTTTAATTGTTGTTCCTGTTGGTAAGTTATCTGTTTCAAAGATTTCATAACCATCACTTGCTTCAGATACCCATGTATATCCTTGATCACTACCATAAGCTCTTGAAGAAACTTCTACTTTTTTAGCAACCATAAATGCTGAATAGAAACCAACTCCAAATTGTCCGATGATATCAATATCATCACTTTCAGTTTCATTTTTAAATTTGAAAGAACCACTATTAGCAATCGTACCTAAATGTTCTTCTAGTTCTTCTTTATTCATTCCAATACCATGATCAGTAACAGTCAATGTTCTATTTTCTTTATCAAAAGCTAAATCAATTGTAAGATCACTTTTATTGATTTCAGAAATATTTTCTGTTAATGCTTTATAATAAAGTTTATCTGTTGCATCACTTGCATTAGAAATCAATTCTCTTAAAAAGATTTCCTTATGTGTATATATAGAATTAATCATTAAGTCTAATAATCTTTTCGATTCTGCTTTAAATTGTTTTTTTTCTGCCATAATATATCCTCCTTTAGCACTCCCGTTATTTAAATGCTAAAGATAGTATATTACTTTGTTTTAGCATAGTCAAGCACAGAGTGCTAATTTTTTAAGAAAATAAAATGATTGACTTACAATCATTTATTTTGACTACATTTTTGAGCATCTATCGCAAGAACAATCATCAAAACATAAAAGGCATCTTCGTCATGTTCTATTGTTAAAGAATATGTATCACTCATATGAAAGATTTCTTTATTAATTAAACCAATAATATTTCCTGAATAATCCACGATCTGATAATCCCATTCCCAAAAATTTCCTTCTATTTGCCAATCTTTATAATCTAAAATAAATTTAGGTTTAAAGAAAGTAAACTCTTTGGTAATTTTACCAATATATTCATCATTTTCATATAAAGCAAAACGTGGTAAAAACGTTAATATTTCTTCTTTGATCGTACCAATATGTTCACCATACTTATTATAAATAAAAAGTTTATGTCCAAAACTGAGTTGTCCTTTCACTGTATAGACAGTTTCCCCCTTTTCATCATATATATCATAACTGTCTAGCCATGAAAAAATACGCTGTTTAAATAATAGTTTCATAAGATTCCCTCCAATTATTTTAATAATGTCTATTTCTTCTTGATTTTTCAATATCTATTACGGTTGTTAAAATGACGAAATCTAAAATATCTTCCTTTAAATCAACTGAAATATCATATGTATCTAAAATATTTTATGATCTTTTTTCAATTCTTCCAATAAGATAATCATTTTCATCTTTTATTTCATAATTATATTCAACATATTCTCCACCAACATTCCATTTTCGATAATCCACTAAAAAATAAGGAATAAAATAAGAAAACCCTTTTTCTACAGCACAAATATATTCCTCATTTTTATAAATAAAAAAACAGCTGATTTAGGATCTTCTTCAATCTTAGCAACAATATTTTCATGAGCATCATATATATAAAGTTGATACATAATTGCCATTTTTTTATAATATATAACCATTCATTATTTTGATTTGTTACATAAAAGCGAAAAATAAAAGATGGTTGTTGTTTAAATAACAGCTTCATCTAGCTCACCTCTTACCCTAATTGTAACAAAAAAATAACAAAACAAGCAAAGATTATTTTGTTATAAAAATTATAAGTATTTAACTGTTTCAGCCAATTCTTTTTTTAAATGATGATTAGGAAGTGGTTCTTTTTGATTTCCATATCCTAAATCCAACATCATAACAACTTCTTCATTTTCAGGTAAATCTAAAGCTTTTTTCATTTCTTGAGGATTAAAGAAATTGATCCAACAACTATCAATTCCTGCATTATAAGCAGCCAACATTAAATGGGTGGCTACAATGGTAGCATCTTCAATTCCTGAATTTCTTTCATTACCTGGATAATCAAAAACATTGTTTTTATCATAAGCTACAACTAAAACAGTAGGTGCATGATAACGACAAGGTGTACATGCATCTATTTTATCTAAATATTCTTTTGATTGAACAACATAGATTTTTTGTTCTTGCAAGTTTTTAGCCGTTGGAGCAACTCTTCCTGCTTCTAATATTTCCGTTAATTTTTCTTTTTCTATTTGTTGTGTAGAAAAGTCTTTACATGAATATCGGTTTTGAATAACATCTTTAAATTCCATAATATTATCTCCTATCTTTTTTTCTTTTCTAATAAATATATTAAATATTTGAGCATAATGTTGTAAAGAAAAATTCTCAAATACTTGATGTTTTCTATAGAAAAAAGTTTATTAAATAACTTTAAGAAATTTTTCCTCTTTCATACCCTATTCTTTGACTTCTTATCATGTTCTTACTTTTTATTGATTTAATTTCTATATAAAAAGCCGTGGAGCTTCAAATTTTACGTAATTGGAACGAAGTCATCCACGACATATATAATAGTATATATTTCAACTTAACAAAAGAAAAAACTGTTGATTTTTATTTTTTCAACAGTCAAAGCAAGCCATTTTATTTGACTTGCTTTTTCTTGCTTAGATATTAACTTATTAATTAATAATTCTTAAAACGTCCTCTTCATTTGTAATATTAAATATATTACGTGTTAATATATTCAGTTTTTCTAATGTTGCACTTGTTAGTTGTAATTCTAGATTATTTGAAATAGTTCCTAGTTTGATTTCTAATTGCTTTTTTAGCGTACTTCTCTTTTCTTCAAGTTTTCCTTCATTTCTACCTTCATTTCTAAATCCTTCTGCCATTCTTTCCATTCCCTCACACATATTCCTTCTGGTAAGTCTCTAATTAAATCTAGGCTTCCTGTAATGATGGCTGCATAAATAAAGTTATCTCTATTCATCTTTATTCTTCGATGTAATCCTTCAAAGTTTCCTTTATACATCTCTTGGATAGCTTCTAGAAAATATCTTGTTTGTTCATCTTTGATTTTACTTGTATCTATTTCTTTGACATCTACTAAAATAATTTTCCAGTCATTGAAGTATTTCTTTAATTCTTCTGGTATATCAAAGTAATCACTTAATTTTAAAAGGGTATTCCATTTCTTTGGCTCTGTATAAAAGACAATCGTAAACTGTGGACCCAGTCTTTTATTCTTTTTGTTCTTTAACTGTTTTAAATATTCCATCATTTCATAATTGCCATATCGCATCACCATATTCTTATCAATCGTACTTTGACGTTCAATACTAAGAAGACAATAGACACCATTAATATCCGTTTTTACGACAATATCTCTTCTTCTTTTTTTATCTTCTGTACTCTTTGTATCATCAATAATAAGTGACATATTATTTTCATAACGAACACGTCTTTCAGGATGAATGACCTGTTTTCCATCAAACAAGGTGGCATTAGAAAAAGAAGCAAAATAGGTATCATTACTGAAGAAGGAACGACAGGCACTAGCAGGTGTTAAGTTATTTGTTAGGATCAACCTGCTTTCTTATTGATTTGAGGTAACTTATCTAGATTTGTTACAAATAAATTGTATCATATATCCTTCTCTATTTTGTCTCAAATTTAATTCAAAAATATTCCCTTTTTTATTATTTTATCTTTCCTTTTTTCTTCTTTTAATGGACGGATTATCCAAAAAATAATTGTTTCTTATACAATAAAAGCCTGTCAACAAATTATTTTGTCAACAGGCTAAAATACATATTATTAGTCTAAATCAGCACCGTTTGATTCGAATGCTTTTTTGATCCATTGATATGATTTTTTAGGAATACGTTTCATATCTCTTAAATCTTTATTTGTTCTATTTACATAAACAAATCCATAACGTTTATCCATGTTACACATACTTGCTAGAATATCAATTGGTCCCCAAGTAATATATCCTAAACAATCTACACCATCTTCAAAGATTGCATTTTCCATTTCTTTGATATGATCTCTATGATAATTAATACGATAATCATCTTCAATTGTACGACCTTCAGCTAACATTTGATCTACTTCTTCTTGACTCATATCTTCACGCCAACCAATACCATTTTCAAGAACGAATACTGGAAGACCTGTTCTATGATGTAAATCATTTAATGTCCATCTAAATCCAACTGGATCGATTTCCCAATCCCATTCATTTGCTTCACAATGAGGATTTTTAATTTGTTTTTCATTTACACATTCATGAGCTGGTCTTTCATAATCAAATTCACCTGTTTTAACAGTGTTTGAACGATAATAAGAGAAAGCAATATAATCAACAGTATATTTTAATAATTCTTCGTCACCTTCTTCAAAAGTAGGCATCCATCCTCTGTTTTCAAGATAAGCATTCCAATAATCAGGATATTTACCTTGAGCAAATGTATCAACTAAGAAACCATTTAATAAATTATATCCTTTAGTAGCAAAGAAATTATTTTCTGGACTATTTTCATAAGCATAAATATTAGTAATAGCACCCATTCCACAGAATTTAGCATCTGGTTGCATTTGTCTTAAAGCACGAACAGCTTTACAGTGAGCCATCATAACATTGTGGTTTACTTGATATAAGTGTTTTGGATAACTAACGCCTTCAGGAATAACTTCAGCATTAGATACACGTAACATCATACTGTGTAAGTTTTGTTCATTGAATGACATCCAATGTTTAACACGATCTCCAAATCTTTCAATACAAACTTTAGCATATCTTTCAAAACAATCTACAACATAACGAGATGCAAACCCATTATATTCTTTTACTAAATGATAAGGCATATCAAAATGAACTAATGTAATCATTGGTTCGATACCAGCAGCTAATAACTTATCAATTAAATCACTATAGAATTTAACTCCTTCTTCATTAACTGGTTCATCTAATGTTCCATTAGGAATAATACGAGACCAACAAATAGAGAAACGATAAAAGTTGAATCCCATACCTTTCATTAATGCAATATCTTCATCATAACGAGTATATTCATCAATAGCATCGTTCCAATCAGAAAATTCAGGATTCATAGGTCTTACATCATAAACACATAAACCTTTTCCTCCTTCATTTCTATGTCCTTCTGTTTGGAATGATGAAACTGATCCACCCCAATAAAAATCTTTTGGTAATTTTCTTTCCATAAAATGTTCTCCTTCTTTTATATCCACATAACATTTTAATCATCTCATCTCGAAAGTAAATATCTTCAACTTTCCTTTTTATAATGTTTCATATTTAATTTAAATAAAAGCCATTTCATGAAACTTTGTTTCATGTTATACTATAAATGGTGATATAAAATGAGTATAATGACACAACTAGAATTTGAGCTTGATTTCTCCCATTCAGAAAAAGAAATCGCCCATTATATATTAAACGAGGGAGAAAAAGTTTTAAATCTTTCAATTAAAGAACTTGCTAAAAAAACCTATACTTCTCCAGCCACGATTGTAAGACTTTGCCATAAATTAGGATTAGAAGGCTATGGTGATTTTAAAATCAAATATTCTGCTGAATTACAATTTGATTTAGCTCATACAGATCGTATAGATGTTAATTTTCCCTTTAATGAAGAAGATAATGATTCCATGATTGCTTATAAACTAGCTAGTTTAAATCAAGAAGTCATCGCGGAAACCATCCAATTGATTGATTTTGAACAACTTCATCAAATAGTTGAACTACTTGATCAAAACAA
The DNA here is from genome assembly GCF_025566905.1 of [Clostridium] ammoniilyticum. Taxonomy (NCBI): domain Bacteria; kingdom Bacillati; phylum Bacillota; class Erysipelotrichia; order Erysipelotrichales; family Coprobacillaceae; genus Faecalibacillus; species [Clostridium] ammoniilyticum. The sequence continues at coordinate 105,935 of NZ_JAOQJR010000004.1, read as the reverse complement.
AGATATTGATATTTATGGAACAGGAAATTCATTACTTGCAGCTATGTCTTTCCAACATAAAATGATGCGAATACAAAGAAACGTTAATCTCAAAATGCTTGCTGGAGAACAAGTCTTTATGTCTTATAATTCCAATGAAAACAAAATAGCAATGATTATTTCTTATTCAGGTGAAACCAATGAACTTATTAAAATAGCAAAAATATTAAAAGAAAAGAAAACACCTATCATTATTTTAACTTCAATTGGTGACAATCGTCTTTCTCATTATGCTAACTATATTTTAAATATTGGATCACGTGAAAAGATTTTTACCAAGATTGCCCCTTTTGCATCACAAACATCAATTGAATATATTTTAAATGTGATCTTTTCTTGTTTATTCAAAAAAGATTATCAAACAAACATCCAAAATAAAATAAGCTATGATAAAGAAAATGACGTTCGTCATCCTCTTCATAGCCCAGTTAATGATATTATCGATTAAAGCACACTATCTTTAATTCTCTATAATTAACATAAAATTAAAATACAAAAATAGCCAATGGTCTTTCCATTGGCTATAATTTGTTTATTTGTTTTTTCTTTTCTTCATCAGAACTTTTATAATTTTCTGGAAGAGATAGTTTCATAGATTGAACACCTAATAACTCCATAACAATATGTATATCCATACAACTTCTTAAACATCTTTCCTTATACATATTCCTTAAATCCTTAAAAGTCGTCTTAAAACCTAAAATATGTCCTATACGATCTAAACCTCTTTGTAACTTAGTAAAATCACTCACTACATCTTGACAAGAAGTTAAATAGCAATCTTTATCAACACAATCTAAATATTCTTGTAAATAAAAAAACAACTCCTTTGGAATTGTAATATCTCTTAAAATAGGCCATTCAACTTCATAAATATCATAAACAGTTTTAGATCCCTCTTCATCATTTTTAATCCTTTGTGTTCTTTTACTTATATGAATCAATTGTTTATCTAAATCTATATCACTTACTTTTAAAGCACACATTTCTCCTATCATCATACCTGTATCCATAGCAAGTAAGATACTTAAACATATATCATTCTTTTCTTTCATACAGTATTGATGTAATTGATTAAATTGTTTATCTGTTAGATATTCATTTTCTTTTTTATCTTGTTCTATTTTAACTAATGAAAAATCAATATGGTTTAAACCATATTGATCTTCATAGGTGATATAGATTGCTTTTAAGACATTCTTAATACTTTGTACAATACTTGATGACAATCCTTTATTAATGAGTTTCATCAAGTATTGTTTGATTATTTCTATATTTAATTGTTCTAATTCAAACATACACATGTGGAAGAAAGTATAAGTGTTGCGGTGACGCTTGAACATTGGAAAGAAGAAAT
>NZ_JAOQJR010000004.1:18932-104289 GCF_025566905.1 [Clostridium] ammoniilyticum | reverse complement strand
AAAGGAGGAAAACCAGGACCAGACATCATCCTAATTTTCCTCTTAAAAAAGCACTGAATATTTTAGAGGGAATACTGATTCCACATCAATATCCCCCTAATAATTTAGAGCGAATTTCGCTAAAGCACTCGATTATTTAGAGCGCCGAAAAAACCTCATGTTATCTAATTAGCTTCGTTTTAAAAATATCATGTTATTTCATAAAGCCGCTATTCCTAAGTGATGTATATTTAACTGTTTTCTGCTTTAACAATATAACAGTATTTCTTATAAAAGGATATCCCATATCCTTTTACATGTAAATAACCATCATTAATAATTTCATCTTCATATTTATTATCAATGATTTGCTTTGCTCCTTCTTTTGCGTCACTTACAAGTTCTTTAACACTCTTAGAATGTTTGCATTCTAAGATAAGCGCCGTTTGAAAGATTTGTTTAGGTAAAATACATAAATCAAATCTTCCATTCATGGCTTCTCTATTTGACTTGATTTTTTTACCACTGAAGAGTCCTACTAGAAATCCATGATAGAAAGATTCTTGATTATCAAAGTAACTGATACTTCTTGATAAGATATCCCCTAATATTTCATTAGCTTGATCAACATCTTCTCTAACAAGACATTGATAGAAATCTTCTTTTCTTACAAAAGTATAATCTTCAAAATAACTCATAAAAGATTGTTTATAGATTTCATAGACTTCTTTATTTGGTATAACCAGTTTATATTTGTTTTCTCCTAAATCTTCAATAACTCTTAAATAACCTGTAAGTAAAAGAAAACTATAAATATTATTGATATGATCCATTTCTCGATAAGTGAGTTCTGGCTTGATGTATTTTTCTAAGGATTTGCCTTGAATCAATTGTTCAAATTCTTCATGAAGTTCATCACTTCCATTTTGGATATAATTGACTACAAGATCATTACCACTAGTATTTGCCCAAAAGGAAGTAGGTTTATATGAAGAAAAATGTGATTTTTTATCAACATACATGAGTGTACTCCAAGGATTATAGATTTCTATATTTCCAAATAGATAACCATCATACCATTCTTTGACTTCATCCATATAAGATGATAATTGATAATCTTCTAATAACTGTTTGACTTCATTTTCATTAAAGCCAAAATATTCTTCATTCATTTCATCTAATAATGAATAAGTTTTAAAGTTGTTTAAACCAGTAAAGATACTTTCTTTAGATATTCTAAGACATCCTGTCATAATTCCTTTTTCTAGAGCATCATTTGTTTTAAGCGCTGAAGAAAAGACACTTCTTAAAAAATCAACCATTTCATCATAATAATTATTTTGATAAGCTGATTGTAATGGAACATCATATTCATCAATAAGAATAATGACTTTTTGATGATAGTAAGTATATAAGGCATTAGATATAATCCTTAATGAAAATTTTAAATCTTCAATTGATGTTGTTTCATCATGCAAACTATTTAGTTTTTTCTTTGTCGCATCAGTTAATTGAGAAGCTGATAATATTTCTAAGTTTTTTTCTAATAATTCGTAAATGATACTCGAAAAAGATGAAATTTGTGCATCAAAAGTTAAATTTTTCATTTCTTTTAAAGAAATGAAAATTGTTGGATACTTGTTTTGATGTTCTAAAGCTTCCTTATTTTTTGAAATATATAAATCATTGAATAAATAAGCATTTTCTTTTTCTTTGATAGAAAAGAAATAATACAGCATAGACATATTAAGTGTCTTACCAAATCTTCGAGGTCTTGTATACAAAACAACTTGTTCATTTAAGATATCTGCAATTAGATTTGTTTTATCTACATAATATGCATTTTTATCAATCATCGTTTTAAAATTTTCAATTCCTGTAGGTATTAACTTCATACAATCAACTCACTTCCTAATCTGTATTATTATGTACTACTAAAAGTATTATACATGATATAAACCTTGATTTCTATTGGATTATTTGTCCAATAAAAAAGAAGTTTCATCAAGAAACTTCTTTTTACTATTATTATTCATCACCAAATGAAATGCCAATTGCTTTAGCTGCTTTAACAAGTTCTCCATTTGGATCAACATGTTTTTGTTGACCAACCTTAGCAGCACCAATTACTTCTTCTAATGAAGTATATCCCATCTTATCACCATTGATTGTAACAACATTACCAAACTTACCTTCATTAATAAGTTCAACTGCAGCCACACCATAACGAATTGATAAAATACGATCATATGCTGTAATATCTCCACCACGAATAATATGTCCTGGATTGACAGAACGTACTTCATGATTTGGAATTACTTTTTCAAGATCATCAGCTACTTTAGCAGCTAATCCTGAATAACGTACTGGATCTGGACTATCTTCTACGATTTTACCAATAACTTTTGTTCCATCAGCATATTTTGCTCCTTCAGCAACAGCTACTACTGTATAAGGTAATCCCATTTCATCACGTTTCTTAATTGCTTTAGCAATATTTTCAATGGTAAATGGAATTTCTGGAATTAAACATACTCCAGCATTTCCTGCTAGACCTGCGTATAAAGTAATCCATCCAGCATCTCTGCCCATTAATTCACAACAAATAACACGATGATGTGATTTTGCTGTTGTTTGTAAACGATCAATAAATTCTGTACCTACAGACATTGCTGAAATAAATCCATAAGTAACATCTGTACTTGCTAAATCATTATCCATTGTTTTAGGTACACCAATAACATTGACACCTTTTCTTGAAAAATCACGTGCACTTGTAAGCGTTCCATCTCCACCTAAAATAACTAAAACATCAACACCATCTTTTTTCAAGTTTTCAACAGCCACATCAGAAACATCTTTTTTTACTTTTCCACCATGCCCATCATCTACTAAATAATCAAATAAATTATCTTTATTAGAACTATATAAAATAGTTCCTCCTTCTTTATAAATATCTTCTACCGATTCTTCAGTAAGTTCTACATAATTATTATGGTATAAACCTCTATAACCATAAACAAATCCAATCACTTCATAACCATATTTAGAGATTGCAGTTTTAGTAATTGTACGGATAACAGCGTTTAACCCTGGACAGTCACCTCCACCAGATAATAATGCAATTTTTTTGACAGTACTTCCCATAATTTTCTTCCTCCATACTATATAATTATAAATTCACCTAGAGGAAAAAACAATACTTTTTTGTAAGCGTTTACAGTTATTTTATTATTTGCTTTGCTTTTGCATCATTTGGTAGATATCTTCTAAAGAAATAACTTGTTGAACAGGTTTAATATTTGCTCTTTCTTCTACTGTATTTCCATAATCAACTTCCATCAAAACACCTGAAGCATAAGTTGCCATTTCACTATTCAAAAACACTATAGGACCAGCCATTTCTTTTGAATATGCTAAACGATTAGCATATCCACAATGTAATAATAATCCTTCTTCACCATGCGCCATTTCTGTAAATTCACTTTTCATACCTGTATCTGTCGATCCAGGTAATACAGCATTCACTCTGATTTTCTTACTAGCAAAAGATTTTTGTAAATATGCTGTATAATAGTTCATTGCTAATTTTGCAAAAGGATATCCTAATGTCCCAGGTAAATATTGAAATCCTGTTTTCAAGATGGATTCCACCGTAGCATCCCATCCAATAGCCGAAATAGCATCTAAATAATATTTTTTATTTTCTTCTTTTTCCCAACCGTTTCCACCTGTTGAAGTCATAAAAGCAATTGTTCCATTTTCAGTCATAGAATGAATAAGATATTTTTCACAAATATATTTATTCGCAATAAAATCAATACTTACCGTTGTCATAAAATCATTTTTCATACCAGAAACTCCAGCTATACCAAAAAATGAATCAATATGTTTTGGTAAATCCTTCATCGCTTGATCGATTGAATCTTTTTTTGATAAATCTACATGCACAAATTTTTCTACACCCTTTACATCACAAATATTCCAATCGAGCGCATATACTTTTGCTCCTAAATCCACCAACATCTCTGCTGTTGCTTTTCCCATTCCAGAACTAGCTCCTGTAACAATAACAATTTTTTCTTGATAACCAAAATAATCTTTCATTTCAGCATTCCTCCTTAATTTCATTATATTTTAAAATGTATTTTTCACAAATAAATACGAACATATTTAGACAATATGTAAAGATTATGTTATAAAAAAAGAGAGGTGATTTTTTTTGAATAAAGCTATCAAAACAAAAAATCAAATATCGAAAGCACTTATTGAATTGTTAAACAACAAACCACTTGATTTAATTACAATAAAAGAGCTTGCTAAAAAAGCTGAAATTAGCCGTACTGCTTTTTATAATAATTTCAATAATCTAGATGATGTTCTTAAATATATTTACCAAAGAGCACATAAACAGATTTTTAAAGAAAAATATTCTCAATTAGAATATGTTTATAGTGATGAACATATTCTAGACATGATTTCTTTCTTTGATAAAAATAGTAAATTATTACTTGTTCTTATAAAATGGAATCTTATAGAACTTATTGCAAAATATAATACAGAAATCGTACTCGGCTATACACAGCACTATAAAAATAAATTTATACGCGAACATGCTTTTTATTTTATTAGTTATTATCATGGTTCTTTGTTTAATATTTGTACCTATTGGATTACAAATGGTAAACAAGAATCTATAGAAACTCTTTTTAAAATAATTAAAGAATTTGAAAAAATAAAATTTATACAAAAAGCAATCTAAAATAAGTAAACTACAATTTAAACTTATTATAGATTGCTAACCTCTCATACTTTATTATTGAATTGGTAGTTCATAAGTCACTTTATTTCCAAAATAATCTAAATCAACAACTAGTTTAATTTTAGAACTTTGTTGTTTTAAACCATAAGCTTCTTCCCCTTCACTTTTTGTCCCGGCAGGGGCCATTTGAGGATACGTATTAATGGATGCAGGGTAGGTTTCACAGACATTACCTCCTTCATCAATCACTTTAAAATTAACACTTGAAAAATAAACATCTTCTTCACTGGCTATATTTTCATAAGAATAATGAATGATAATGACTTGTTCTGGTTGACTATCCGCAAATTCATTGCGATCACTGGTATTACTTACTGAATTTACAGTGAAGTGAACACGTTCTTGACCGTCTTTTTTATATGTTGTTGTTTCTCCAACACCATAGATTTTTTCTTCTGTTTTTGTCTGGTTATTTGTTTCTTTTCTTTCTTCACTACTACAGGCGCATAAAGAAAACGATGTTAATATAACCAGACAGAGACTTAATATCTTTTTCATCTTAATAACCTCTCTTTCTTAGTTTTACAACTGAAACAATCGCAAGTCCCATATTAATAAAACACCAACCAGCCCAAATATTTAAATCGCTATAGCTTCCTGCCATACTAAAGCCTAAGAAAGCTCCTAAACCAAATAAAATACCTAAAGCAATATTTCCTGTAGTTTTTTCGCTATTTCTTATGACAATTGAAACAATACCCCCTGAAAGCATAAAGATAGAAACAAATAAACCGGCACTTCCCCCTACTTCTCCATTTGACGAAAGTGTATTTGCAGTTCCAACAAGCATTGATTGAAAAAAGACAATCACACTAAAAATAATTGATAAAATTCCTGCTACTAATTTCCAAATTTTCATATTTCCCCTTCCTTTCTTTAGAAGTCTATTTCTCTAATTTTTCTATTTTTTCATACAAGATACATAATTCATTAATTCCTAGTTGCAAATCATTTAAAATCGTAAACATCTGTGATTCCACTCCTGTAAGTTCATCCATTTCATTTAAGATTTTTAAATGATCCTTAATACCTTTAAATAAAGATGCTAAATAAAGAATTTTTCCTGATATATCTTTTTCTTGATAATCTTCTATATCCATAACTTTCCTCCTTTATAAGAAATAGACTACATCTATAATGTATCTTATAAGACATAAAAAAAGGTGCCCCCTCGGGGCACAATCAAAGATACATTAAAAGAGTTCCAATAATAATAGAGATAAATAATAAAATAAGCCAAGAAATAATCGTTGTTAAAACTTTTACAGCAATTCCATGATTTTTATAATAAGGTAAATAGTCCCTAACAGATAAATAGTTTGTAGAAAATAAAAGTGTTATAATAAACCAAGAAATTAAAATCAAGCGATAAACAAAATACTGATACTGACTTATTGGTTGATTTTCAATCTTAAAACTTATTAAAATCCATATAAATAAAAGATAACCCATAATCGCTACAATCATCTTCCAAAGCTTACCACTTCTAAATCCCGGTAAAGCATTAGGATGTTTGATTTTCTTTTCTTTCTTTTTTTCAATATGAAATAATTGATCTAAATCTTTAATAATTTCTTTTACATCTTGATATCTGCCTTGAGGATCAATAGCAATCATCTTATCAATTATTCTCTTTTCTATCCCTTGTAAGTCATAATCTCTAGGCAACTTATTAGTAAGTAAAACATGATATAAAACTCCCAAAGAATAAATATCACTTCTTATATCTGTTTGATAAAAACCAAATTGTTCAGGAGCTGCATAACCTTGACTTCCTAACACCGTAGTATCTCTTTTTTGATTTTCAATATAATTTCTAGCTATATCAAAATCAAAAAGATAGACTTGTTTTCCATCATAAAAGATATTTTCGGGTTTAATATCACGATGAATAATTTGTGGATCTTGTTGATGCAATACATCTAAAATAATACATAATTGTTTTATAATTTGATAAGCTTCTAAATTTGAAAAAGTATGTTCATCTAAAATATCAGATAATGTTTGACAAGCTAAATATTCTTCGATGATTTCTAAACCGTCTTCATTTTCTTCTATTGAATAAATATGTGGTATTCCTTCTATATCTAATTGTTTTAACTTTTCCCAAATTGTTTTATTATATGTTTTCAATTCTTTTTTTATATAAATATTTCTTTTATCTAATTCTCTTACTAATGTAATTCTTTTTTGGGGTGTTTCTTTAATAACTTCTAATTCTAAAACTATCATATCTTGTCTCTCCGTAAAATATAGTATATCATATTTTTAGGTGATGATATGATTTTAACAGAAGAAATAGAAAACTCTTTAAAAAACGAAGCAGATATTGATGATCTTTTAAAACAAATTCATGATATGGATTTTTCTGAATATATCCATCATTTGTTTAAAAAGTATCATTTAAAAGAAGCAGATATTATACGAAAATCAGGATTAGAAAGAACTTATGCTTATAAAATTATCCGTGGCGAAAAAGGAAAAAATGCAAAGGATAAAATCTATCGATTAGCTCTTGCTATGAATTTAACCCAAAAAGAAACAAATCACTTATTATCTTTGAATAATGCAGGTGACTTATATCCTCATAATGCCAGAGATCTTATTTTATTAAATGGCTTATTAAAAAAACAAACCGTTGAAGAAGTCAACATTGAGCTTTATAATCATGATTTAGAGCTATTAAAAGACTAATAGGATTCCTAATGGAATCCTATTTTTCTTCGTTATAACGATCTAAAATATATTCAGCATTTTCTGCCCATAAACCATTTTCAACTTGAGTAAGTGTTTTATACGTTTGAGAATGATAAAACCTTCCCGTTGCTTCTTCAAAATCAATTTTTTCTTGTTCCTGAATAAGATTAATAACTCTATGAATTTGAATACATACATTCATCGTAATATCTTGCCCATTAAAATAGTAAATATCATGCATCGTATTTCATCCTCCTTATAAATCGTAAACAACTTAATGATTTTTCACTATGAAAAGAAACTTGATTATTAACTTTACTATATTTTAATCTTTCTACTGCTTCTGGTGCTGTTAGAATATTAGACATATATAATTGTACTGTCTGCATTGTATTGTCGTCTGCTACTGGTCCAATAACAACATCATATTGATGTTGTAAACCGCCTTTAATTCTATTTTCTTTAATGAATTCTAACCATTCTTCATTTAATGAATCAAAATATTTAATATTTAAATCATCTTTCTTCTCAAACAAATATTCATATACATAATAATTATTCTTTTTCTCTCTTAATGATAATCGATAAGCCCATTCTTTAGATTGAGACATTAATACTGTTGTATAAAATCCCTTACCAAAATCTCTATGATTATGTGATTTATTCAAATTAATTTGATCAAACTTAAAACAACTACCATGATACACTGTTATTTTTTTTGAATCTTGTTTAATAAGTTTTTCAATATACTGAAATACTTCTTCAAAACTTACTTGATGTAAATATTCATGCTGTAAGAGAACATTTTCAAAAATATGATATTCATGAAATAATTCATAAACCTTTTCATCATCTATACTATATTTCTTTTTATATTCTTCTATACAGTTTATATATAATGACTCACAATCTGATTGAACATTCATATAATTACCATCCTTTCTATGATTTCTACTAAATTATATATTATTTCTTAATAAATTGTGAAGTGTTGGACACTTTATTTTTAATTATTTCATCAAACTATAAACTATTGTCTTTCCATCATTTTTATGGATTGTTATTTCAATAAAATCTTGTCTTTGATTAATATCTATATTCTTTTTTGTTAAAGGTTTGCCTGCATTATCAATGTCAATGTCGATCACATCAATTCTATTACTCAATCTTATTTCTAGATGATTCTTTTCAAAGAATACTGGTTCTCCTCTTTCAAAAATAACAATAGAATCACGATTACTTATTTTCTTTTTTAAAATAAGATGCTCTTGTTTATCAAATTGATGAAAAATCAAAAAATAGGAGCCATTATAAATACGGGTAAAAATCATTGTAGAAACAATACAAAATATCATAAATGTTTCCACACCAAAAATAAATAACTTTACTTTATATTTCATACCTACTCCTTTTGTATTATAGACCTGATTGTTATCGTTGGATGATTCCTCATATAAATTGATGGAATATGCCTTTTCCATTTAACATTTACATCTTGAGTATTATTAAAATCAAGATTTTCACTTGCATAACATACTGTTGAATAGCTATATGTTTCTAAATTATTAAAGGTAATATCTACACGGATATATCTATCAAACAATGACAAACTCCATTTTTCATATATTTGTACCTTTGCTTTTGATGTCGCATCCTTATTTTCATAAAGTAATACGTCTTCAGGTTCATCATGAATTATTAAATCCCAAATAGTATTATTAGAAAAATAGTTCATTACTATAAATAAAGAAACAATGCCAATCATAAGCGTTTCAATAATCACAAGTTTCTTTAAAAGATACTTTCCCATTTGTTCCCTTCTTTAAAAAACGAATGAAACTTCGTTAGAAATTTCATTCATTTAGTTAATCACTTACTTGAGGTAAATATAAATCTAATGGTGCTTTTGTATGTTCAACAACATAACCACTACCACCACGATTTTTAACATCTTCCACGACAGTTGTCATTAAAATAGGTTGTTTTTCATCTATCGTCATGACTGTAAACCAACCAAGTTCTGTTCCTGTCGTATCGCTTTGACTTTGTTTGATTTCTGCCGTTCCTGTTTTTCCGGCAAGAATGACATTATCATGATAGATGGCATGTCCTGTTCCATTTTCATCCGCAATGGCATTAATAAGATCTTCTTTTATTATTTTTGTTGTTTCTTTTGAAAAAACATTTTTAATCCATGTTTTTGTTTGTCCTTGAACTATATGTGGCTGATAGATTGATCCATTATTAACAAAAGCACTATAGATACTTGCTAGTTGTACAGGATTCATCAGAATTTGTCCTTGACCATAGCCACTATCTGCAATTAATTGATCACTTACTTTTTGATTTTTATTGATATACTGACTTTTATTTAAAGCAAGTTCAAAAGGAATCTTTTCACCAATCTTCAAATTTTTATAATACTTAAATAAATTATCTTTTCCTATATTTAACGCACTTCTTGCAAAATAAACATTATCAGAATACGTGATTGCATTCTTTAAATCATTAGGGGAAGGCGCATGTAATGTTGTCACATAATAATTACCCCAACTTGAATCTTTTTGCCATTTGTCCTTAGCCCCTAAATCCTTATTTGGATCAATCGTCTTTGTTTCTAACCCAATAGCTGCTGTAATAGACTTCATGGATGAACCGGGTGTATAGGTTTGTTTATAACGACTCATCAATGGTTGGTTGACATCATTATTTAAAGCATTCCATTTATCTGTTGAAAGCCCTAAAACAAAATCATTGTTTGAGTAGGATGGTGTTGATACAAGTGCTAACACTTCTCCTGTTTTTGGATTGATAGCAACAGATGCACTTTTATCATTTTGATATTCATTATAAAGGCTTTGTTGTAAATCAATATCGATTGTGAGTGTAATATCTTGTGGACTCATTTTAACTTTTTTATGACAAAGTTCTTTAATAACTTTATCATTTTTATCAACCAGATCAATTTTACCAGAAGTGATTCCTCTTAACTTTTCTTCATAGGCTGCTTCAATCCCACTTCTTCCAATGACTGAAGTCGAATTATAGCCTTCATTTTTATGTTTTTTTAAATCTTCAGCATTAACATTTTGAACATAACCTACGATATGTGAAGCCACTTTATCGTAAGGATACGTACGAATACTCACTGTCGAAATTTTAACGCCGTTGATACCTAAAATATTCTTATTGATTAAATCGTTTTTAGTTGCTTCAGAAACAGTTTTGATAGGTACAAAAGAATCATCATTAATCCAAGATGCACTCATTTTCTTTTGAAGGGTTTCAACATCTGTTTCTAAATACTGTGCAATTTGTCCATAATCATTTTCACCATTTAGTTTTCCTTTTACAAGTCCAACAGAATAACCTTTTCCATCTTCAGCAAGAACTTTTCCATTTCTATCTAAAATACGTCCTCTTTTTTCAGGATTATATGTTGTTATTTTTATTTTGCACCCATCAGTGTAACCATCCATAATCAGTTCTTTATTAAATTGGATTTGTTCATTTTTGACCCCTACTTTATTTCGATAAGTAATTCTTCCTGCAAGGGTATCAATATAGATTAAATATTCAATGACATTATCTTGTTCATCTAAGATTTTTATTTGAATATTTTTTGCATCGATTTCTTCATAAAATTCTTTATATTTTTCAACAAAGTATTTTTGTGTAGGTGTATACACTGTTTTGGAATTTAACATTTGATACATTTGTTTATAATTTTTCTTTTTTAAAAGTTCAAAATACTCTGTAACAACTTGTTCATTACTTTTTCCTTGATTAAACACAAAAAACACAGAAACCATCAGTAAAACACAGGCACTTATTCCAATGATCCATTTCTTTTTATCTTTCATTTCTACTGTCCTCCTACAGAATATGCGTAATCTTCATTTGTTGAAACGTCTTTTTCAATAACAGGATCACACTTTACTAAACCAATATCCCCTGGTACACGATAACCAACAAAGGCTACCAAATAACAATCCTTTCCCTTTTTTATACGATAATGATATGTAATACCCATGGTTTCCGTTTCACCTAAATAGGTAATTGTCGATGTATAAGTCATTTCAACATAGAAATCATTAATATCTCCCGCTAAAACTTTGATTTGTTTAATTTGCCCCGTTTCTTGTGCTCCATCCTGTTTAAATAATTTTAAAGAATGAAAATAGGCATCTCTTGTCACAACATAAAAGTCATTGGATGATGAAGAAACTTTAAAAAGAGATTCTCTATCATCAAAATCAGGTAATGTTGAGTCTTTTTTCAAATAAGCAACCATTTTATTAACAAGCTCTTTGGCTTGTTTTCGATAGTCATTATCAATTTCTTCTTGTTCTTTTTTATCTTCTTTATAGGTCCCGCAATAAAGAGTTACACTTGAATCATTTTGAAGATTATAAATTTGAATTGTCCCATTTTTATCTAAAAGATTATCTTCATTTAAAATACAGTTTTCATCTAAGGCAATAATATATTGAGCTTCTTCATCTTTAGATAAAGTTAAAGCAATCGTCCCATTTTGTTTTGTTTCATCCGCATCAAAATATTGCGTTTTATTTTTTATTTTTAAAGTTAATTGTCCTGCATTTTCTTTAAGATATGTTTTTGTTTCACCGTTATTTTTATTAAACCATTCCCCTTGCAATGTAGGAAAAATATTAAAATAGGAAATTCCATCACCACGATCGCCAAAAGTAGATACATACACTTTCTTTTGATTTTCTTCGTTATTATAAGTAAAAACGTAACAATCATTCGTAAGCCATTTTCCATGATAACCTTTCATTTCTGTAGAAACAGTATCACTTTTTCTAGCAAAGCATAAATAAGTATAATGGTAAATGTCCAAACGGTGGTCATTATCATCATATTTTAAAACAGCTCTGTTTTTTAAATTTGAAGAAAAAGATGAAATTTCTTCATCTTTTTGAAAATACTGAAATCCAAAAATAGAAATTACAACAAATCCTAAACAGCCTATTAAAACATATTGAATCTTAATCTTCTTTTTCTTAATTAGACAATAATTAATGAAAAGACAACATAAAATAATGAGATTAAATATAATTTGATTCATTGAATGAATATATTCAAATCCAAATCTTTTTAAGATAACTAAATAACCAAGTTGTAAGACCAATAATGAACAACCTATAACACTGGTAAATAAAGAAATTAAAAATGAACTCTTCTTAATTTTTGTTTCTTCTATATCATTTTCTAATTGATCTAAATCATTAAGATCAACGAATAAAATCTTTTGATTTTTCTTTAAAAGTATAAAATCTTTATAATTAATTCTTTTAAATTGTGGAAAACTATAAAAAATAGCTTCTTCATTTTCTTGATAAGTCATTCCATTATCTTTAAATGTATAAAAGACTTCATGTTCTTTAAAAAAGTTGCTTTTACAAAAAATTTGCATAAAAGGAAATAATATGAGAATAATTCCTAAAACAATAAAACTTTTACCAAGAATATCTACATAATGATGAATATACTGTTGAAGTGGTAAAAAAGCAAAACCTCCTAAGATAAACATAATTCCTATAAAATTGAATAGCCAATAAGCCTTGCTTTCGAAATAATGATCTCTCAAATATTTTTTATAATACTTCTTTTTTATTAAAAAGTTTTTCTCATATAGAGCATTTTGAACTTTATTTTCTTTTCCCTTCAATAAATCATCAACACTTATATCAAGAATACTTGCTAGATCGACAAGAATTGAAATATCGGGTAACCCTACCCCGGTTTCCCATTTAGAAATTGTCTTATTAGAAACAGATAATCTTTCTGCCAGTTCCCCTTGAGTCATTCCTTTTTCTTTTCTTCTCTTTGCAATTACTTTTCCAATTTTTTTACTATCCATATAAACAACTCCCTTACACCTATCATACTAAAAACTTTCTTTAAAAGATACAACATTCCATCTAGAGAATATGTCTACGAAGCGTGGAATCCCTTGATATTACGTGTTTTTTATAAAAAATGGATTACAAAAATAATTTTATATTTTTTCATCTAGCCATTCTTTTTCAAATAAAAAAGATGAGATTTTATTTCTCATCTTCATGCTATTATACTCTTTTTACTAATTTCTTAGAAACAGCTACCATAAGTACTGCTCCAAAAAATAAACATCCAACTCCTAAATAATAAAATATTCCTTTAGAAAAGATTCCCTCTAAAATAAGACCTAAAGCAAAAATAATTTGCCCTAAACAATTACTCTTACAATAATCTCTAACAGATTCATTTGTATATTTCTTGTTCATTCCTTTTGTTAGAAACGAGTTCCCATTTGCTATTAAAAGAGCCATAATCATTAAAACCACGCCAAGTCCTGCAATAATGCCTACTCTTACAATCTCTGCAAAATTATTCATAATATTTTTCCTCCTTTTTGAACCTTTTCTATTTACTTAATTATATCATAATAAAAACAAGATTATTATCAATTGATTCTATTTATGAAAATATCTTTTATCTTTTTTGTTAATCTATAAGTTGACAATCATGTCATAACATAGATAATTAATTAACAGGTGATGAAAAATGTATAATATTTTATTAATTGAAGACGATACAGCTTTAAATAAAGCAATTTCAGTTTACTTCAAAAAAGAAAAATTTCATGTACTCTCTTGTTTTAGTGGTCAAGAAGCACTTGACACATTTTCTCAAAATAATAGTGATCTTATTATTTTAGATATCAATCTTCCTGATTTATCTGGTTTTGATCTTATTGAACAAATAAAAATTATGAATTTAAATATTCCCATTCTTATTTTATCTGCTTGTGATCTTGATTCAGATATTTTACATGGTTTTAATTTAGGCGCAGAAGATTATGTAACAAAACCATTTAATATTGAAATTCTTCATAAAAAAATAAATGTTATTTTAAAAAGAAATACAAAAAACATTTTCTACAAAGATGACCATCTATTTTTTGATAAAAATACATCTAAATTAGTAATCAACAATGAAGAAACCAAATTAACACCTCTTGAATTTAAATTATTATCTTTATTTTTAGAAAATCAAAATCAAATACTTTTAAAAGAAACAATCATTGAAAAAATATGGGATTCAAATGAAAATTATGTTGATGAGCATACATTGCTTGTTAATATATCTCGATTAAGAAATAAGATAGAAGATGATAAACACCATTATATTAAAACTGTTTATGGCCTAGGTTACAGGTGGTGTCATGATGAATAAAATCATTGCAACTCTTTATGTTTTATTTTTATTTTCTATTTCAATAATCATTTTCTTTTCAACAAATTCTATCTTAATAAAATGCTTAACCATCTTAAATTCATTAGTAAGTATTTTTATATACTATCTAAACATTTTTTCTTTCAAATCAAAAATAAATCATTTAACACATTATATTTTTAATACTTTTGATAAAACAGCAACTCAAAGCAATAAAGAATATGAAGAAACGATTGAATCAAAATTATTACATCAAATTAATAAATATAAACAAGAATTAGATATCGAAAAAGAAAAAACAATCCATTCTAAACAAGAAATTCAGTCATTAGTCACTCATATTTCTCATCAAGTAAAAACGCCTTTAGCCAACATTAAAATATTTAACGATTTGTTAGCACGTAATGACTTATCTAAAGAAGAAGCTATTGACTTTCATATAATGCTTAATCAACAAATTAATAAACTTGATTTTCTAATGGAATCTCTTATAAAAATGTCTCGATTAGAAACAGATATCATTCAATTAAATATTGAAAAAAATGATCTTTATTCTACTCTAATTGAAGTAATTAATCATGTTTTCTTACTTGCTGAAAAAAAACATATTAATATCGAACTATCCAAAAATACACATATCTCTGCCCTATATGATGAAAAGTGGACTCAAGAAGCAATTTTTAATGTTTTAGAAAATTGTATAAAATATTCAAATAAAAATACAACCATAACAATTCAGATGTCAAAAAATACTTTCTTTTCTAAAATCATAATTACTGATCAAGGAATTGGTATAAAAAAAGAAAACTATAATAATATTTTCCAAAGATTTTATAGAGCACAGGAAGTGCAAGATGAAGATGGTATTGGTATTGGACTCTATTTGACAAGAGAAATCTTATCTAGAGAAGAAGGCTATATCACTGTCCAATCCGAATATGGAAAAGGTTCTACTTTTACAATCTATTTAAAAAGATAATGAATTTTTTGTTCATTATCTTTTTTGTAACAAGTTTGTGATATTTATTTTGTAGAATATAGATAACCAAAGGAGAGTGCTTATGGAAATCGTAAAAACAATAAACTTAAAAAAATATTATAAAATGGATAACTATACTGTAAAAGCTGTAGATAACATTAACTTGAATATTAACAATCATGAATTTATTGCAATTGTTGGAAGTTCTGGTAGTGGAAAATCTACTCTTTTAAATTTACTTGGTGGATTAGATAAACCTACCAGTGGAAAAGTATTTATTAATAATATTGATATTACATCAATGGATGAAGATGAAATGGCTATTTTTAGAAGAAGAAACATTGGCTTTATTTTTCAAAATTATAACCTTATCAGTAACCTCACTGTCTTAGAAAATATCATTTTGCCTATTGAACTTGATGGTAATGAGATTCCATATGATTTTATAAACGAAATACTTCACGTTTTAAAACTAGAAGATAAAAAAAATGTATGTCCAAATAAATTATCAGGCGGTCAACAACAACGTGTTGCTATCGCTAGAGCGCTGGCAACAAGACCATCTATTATTCTTGCAGACGAGCCCACTGGAAATCTTGACTCAAAAACTACTCAGGAAGTTATAGGATTAATTAAAAGAACAAGTCATTTATTTAAACAAACAATCGTCATGATTACTCATAATGAGGATATTGCTCAATTAGCTGATCGTATTATAAAAATTGAAGATGGAAAGTTGCGTGAAAACAATGATGAATAATAATAAAAAAGCAATCAATAAACTCACATTATCAACATTAAAAAATAAAACAAAAACACTTTTTATGTTTGTCTCTATCATTCTCGTTACTTTTATGATTTATAGTATTTTTTCAATTGGATTCAGTTACTATGACAATTATCAAACCTATAATCTACGAAGTGCAGGGACAACAAGTCAAATCCTGATGACGAATCTTACTAAAAAACAAAAAAACAAATTAAATGATTTAGATTATATTAAAAATATTGGTAATCAACACTATTATGGTCGTATTAATTTTGAAAACTCCTATTCAGATAGTCAAATCGTTCTTTCTAATTATGATGATATTGAATGGAAAGAAGACATCTTGCCTACAATTGCTTCATTTGAAGGAAATTATCCTACAAAGAAAAATGAAATTGCTTTGTCAAGATGGACATTAAATAAATTAGGTTATAAAAACAAAAAAATTGGTGATTATATTACTTTAAATATAAATCATCAAAAACAAAGATTTAATATTAGTGCTATTTTTACTGATTATTTAATTGGTCGAGATCAAAAAACCAAAAGTGCTAATGTTGCTGCAGCAACTTTTTATTTCAAAGATCATTATCAAGAAATTAATCAAATAGGAAATATTATTATTTCAAATATGTACGCTAAATCACATTCGTCTCTTTATCAAGTCACAATGGTCTCTCTTAAAGATAAACACCAAGATGCTGATAAGATTATGTCCCAATTAAATAAAGACTTAAACTTAGCAAAAAATCAAAAACTCTATAGTTTCGGTCTTTTAGCAAATAAAACAGACGGTTTGTTGTCTATTGTAGCATGTGCATTTCTAGCAATTCTAATTGTATTAAGCGGATATTTTATTATCAATAATATTATGCAATTGTCTATCAATAATGACATTTATTTTTATGGACAACTTAAAACAATAGGAACGACCCCAAAACAAATAAAATCGATTGTAAAAAAAGAAACACTATTTTATGCTTTATTAGCAATTCCTATGGGATTAGTGTTTGCATCACTATTTTCATATTTTTTAGTACCTTATACACTTCGGCGATTAATATCGGGATCAGCTATTGAAAACATCTTTCCATGCAATGTTTCATTTAGCCCTTTCTTGTTTTTAATTGTTATTATTTATGTCTTGCTTACTATTTGGGTAAGCAGTAAAAAACCAGCAAAGATTGCTAGCAAAATATCACCTATTGAGGCAATTAGATATAACGGTCTAGGTAATGCATCATATATAAATAGATCATTTTCTATTTTCAAAAAAAATCGCATACTGTCTCTCGCTATTAAAAATATTTTAGGAAACGGTAAAA
The DNA here is from genome assembly GCF_025566905.1 of [Clostridium] ammoniilyticum. NCBI lineage: Bacteria > Bacillati > Bacillota > Erysipelotrichia > Erysipelotrichales > Coprobacillaceae > Faecalibacillus > [Clostridium] ammoniilyticum. Next base: position 86,473 of record NZ_JAOQJR010000004.1, on the reverse strand, counting down.
GAAATATTTCTGTTATACTTTCACTATTTATTGGATTATTTTCTTGTTTAACAATTTATTCTGCCATTTCAAAGCCAGATTATAATATTCTTTTTGCTAGACAACAGCCTTATTCTTTTAATATCGAGGCAAATAATCCAAATAACGAAGGAAAGCAAAGTGATATAACCAATAAAGAAATCTCAAAAGTACAATCTTTAAAAGAAATAACTGAATTAAAAATCGTTAAAACTGCTTATTCAACAGTTACAGGTTCATCTAAATTTTTGCAAAAAGAATTAGGTAAGAAGAATAGTTTTGCTAAAGAAAGCAATCATTTTAAAGCAACTATCATTCTTTTAAATGAAGATGATCTTTCTCATTTTTCTAAAACAAATAAAACAGATAACATATCATTTTTAAATGGTGATAGCATCTATCTTTTAGATACATCTGTATCACGTAAGTATATAAATGATTCCCTTTCAATACAAAATAATAACGGTGAACTTATCGATTATAAAATTGAAAATTTATTTAAAGAAGATTCTAATTTTCTACAAGATGCCCAAAATTATTTGATTTCTGATAGTGATCATATCTGCATTTATATGAGCGAAAAAGGTCTTGAAAAATTACAAATAGATCCAATTTATGAAGAATTAAAAATCAATACTAAAAATGTCAATAATGAAAAACTTCAAGAAAAACTTTTAAGTATTTTTAAAAACTGTACTATCACTTTTAAAAGTCAAATCAACACCATCAAGCAATTACAACCAATTATAAATTGCTTTATGTTTGTAGGTATTCTTTTTGCATGTATTTTACTTATGTTAGGAATCTTCAATTTTATTAATATTATTATCATGAATATCAATTCAAGAAAAAAAGAATTGGCTACATTAGAAGCAATTGGAATGACAAAAAAACAACTGTATAAGTTGCTTTCTTTAGAAGGTATTATTTATTTTGTAATATCTCTAGTTCTACTGACAATTATAGGAATTCCGTTATCGAAGATGATTGTTTCTTTATTTCAAAATACGCTTTATTATTTTAAATATCATTTTTCATTTCTTTTATATTTTTTAATTAATTTCATACTATTTATAATTTGTTTAATTACACCAAGAATATATTATACAAAAACACAAAAAAATAAATAAACAATTTAAATTTATTTAATAAAAAGAGGCATAAAATCTATCGTAAATTATTAGATTTCTATGCCTCTTTTAATCTTATAAAGATATATATGCGTTATATTGTTAAGCTTCTAAATATTTAATGACTTTATACATTGGCATTCCAATGACATTTTCTAAATCTCCATCAATCTTTTCTACAAACTTTGAAGCAACTCCTTGGATTGCATAAGCACCCGCTTTGCCTTGCCATTCATTTGTATCAAGATAATCTTCAATTTCTTGATCAGATAATTTTTTAAATGTAACAGTTGTTGCATCTGTAAATGTTGTGCTTTGTTGATCTTTAATGATACATACTGCTGTAATAACAACTTGTTTATTATTCGATAACAACTCAAGCATTCTTTTAGCGTCTTCTCTATTTTTTGGTTTTCCTAACATTTCATCTTGGAAGGTGACCATGGTATCTGCTGAGACAATGATATTGTTTGGATATTTTATTTGAAGTGGTTTGGCTTTTTGTAAAGCAATGTTTTCTAGTCTTTTAAAAAGTGTTAAACTTTCGTCTAACACTTCTTCTGTTTCTACAAAATCTACTGTGTAGTCTATTCCATATTTATCGAAAAGTTCTTTTCTTCTTGGAGAACTACTTGCAAGTATGATTTTATTTTTCATTTTTTTCATTTTTTTCTTCTTTTTTAACTGGTTTTGGAAGTAAAGCTTTTCTAGAAACATTTACTTTACCTTTATCATCAACTTTAGTTACTTTAACTTTGATGACATCTCCTACCTTACATACATCTTGCATTTTGCTTGTTCTTTCATAAGACCAATCAGAAATATGTAAGAATCCATCAGTTCCTTCAAATAAAGTAACGAATGCATAATTATCATTTACACGTGCAATTGTTCCATCATAGATTTCACCAACTTCAGCTTTTTTAACAATTCTTTCAATTAAAGAAACAGCTGTGTCGATTGCTTCTTGATCACTATGGTAGATAACCACTGTACCGTCTTGATCAATATCAATTTTAACATCATTTGATTTTTCAATGATTTCATTAATTGTTTCTCCACCACGTCCAATAACATCTCTAATTTGTTCTGGATCAATATGCATAACATGCATTTTTGGTGCGTATTTAGATAAATGATCACGTGGTGCAGGAATAGCTCCTAACATACAATCCATGATTTGAGCACGTCCTACTTTTGCTTGTGCTAAAGCTTCTTGTAAGATTTCTTTTGTAATACCATCAATTTTGATATCCATTTGTAAAGCACAAATACCATTTTTAGTACCAGCTACTTTGAAATCCATATCTCCTAAGTGATCTTCCATACCTTGGATATCAGTTAAGATTGTATAATCGTCACCTTTTTTAACAAGTCCCATCGCAACCCCAGAAACTGGATTTGAAATTGGTACACCAGCAGCCATTAATGCCATTGATGATGCACAGATTGAAGCTTGTGAACTTGAACCATTTGATTCTAAGACTTCAGAAACAACACGAATTGTATATGGGAAGTCTTTTTCACTTGGAATAACTTGTGCTAAAGCTCTTTCTCCTAAAGCACCATGTCCAATTTCACGACGTCCAGGAGCACCCATTCTTCCTGTTTCACCAACTGAATATGGTGGGAAGTTATAATGATGCATGAAACGTTTTTGATCTTCTAATCCTAAACCATCGATTTTTTGAACTTCTCCCATAGCTCCTAATGTACATACAGATAAAACTTGTGTTTCACCTCTTGTAAATAAAGCAGAACCATGAACTCTTGGTAATAAATCAACTTGTGCATTTAATGGACGCACTTCATCAATTTTACGACCATCTGGTCTAATTTTTTCTTCCGTAATTAAACGTCTTACTTCATTTTTTTCTAAGTCATGTAAGATAATTCCAACTTGTTTCATCACAGATTCTTTTGTTTCTTCATCTGCATATTCTTTTTCATCATATTGTGCAGTTACACGATCCATGATTTCATCAATGGCTGCATATCTTTCAAGTTTTCCTGGAATAGATACAGCAGCAACCATTTCATCATTACATAAATCTGTAATTTCTTGAACTAAAGCTTCATCTAATTCAAATAATGGAATTTCAATTTTTTCTTTACCACATGCTTCAACAACTTTTTCTTCAAAAGCAATTAATTCTTTAATTGCTTCATGTCCAAACATTAAAGCATTTAACATTGTATCTTCATCAACTTCTTTAGCATCAGCTTCAACCATATTGATGGCATCTTTTGTACCAGCTACTTCTAAATTGATTAAACTTCTTTCCATTTCTTCTGGACCAGCATTGATGGTAAATTCTCCATCAATTAAACCAACATTAACACCTGCGATTGGCCCATTGAAAGGAATATCAGAAACGCATAATGCTAGAGAAGCCCCTAACATTGCAGCCATTTCTGGAGAAGCTTGTTGATCTACTGATAAAACAGTATTAACAACTTGTACTTCATTTCTAAATCCGTCTGCAAATAATGGACGAATTGGTCTATCAATCATTCTTGCAGTTAAAGTTCCATGTTCACTTGGACGTCCTTCTCTTTTTAGAAATCCTCCAGGAATTTTACCTACAGAATATAATTTTTCTTCATATGTAACTGTTAGTGGAAAGAAATCTACACTTTTTGGTTCTTTTCCTGCAACAGCTGTTGATAAGATGACTGTATCATCATATCTTACTAAAACACTACCATTAGCTTGTTTAGCTAATTCTCCTACTTCTACTGTCAGATTTTTCCCGTAAAAATCTGTACTAAACACTTGTTTACTCATTTTTTCACCTCTTAATTTTCTGCATTATTATAGCATATAAAAAATGTTTTTAAAAACATTTTATGTTATTCATGATAAATAAATGATATAATAATGCATGAGGTGAATTTTATGAACGAAAACGAATTAAAAAGTATTGAAAGATATTTCAATAAATTCAATGAAGATGCTGCTTCTTTCAATGAATTTGAAGCAAATGATTTTATTAAATTATTAAAAAACAATGGTAGAAATGATGATGCAATTGAAGTAGGAAATACATTTTTACAAATGGCTCCTTCTTTAAAAGGATATATTAATCAATATGGGTATGCTTTATATAATAAGTTTATTAATATTGATGATGAAAAAATAAAAGAAAAAGAAAGTTTATTCTTTGATATCCTTGAAGATATTTTAGGTATTTGTAAACAAGAAAAATATTCTCCTGTTGAACCAGCAATTAATAGAGCAATTAAATATGCATTAAATCAATCTCCAATCAATTATGATTTAATGATCAAAATGCTTAATAAATTAGATGTTAGATTATTATCTGATAAACCTTTTGTTAATAACGAAGGTAGAGAATTTGAATCTTTCAAAGAAAGATACTTTAGATTAAAAGTACGTGCTTTATTTGAAACAAAACAATATAAAGCATGTGTAGAATGTGCAAATCAAGCATTAGCTACACCACTTAAATGGCATTATAACGCTTTACAATGGATCAAATATTATAGAGGATGTGCTTTATTAGAATTAAAAGAATATGATGAAGCTAATAGAGAATTTATTTCTTTACATAATCGTATTAAAGGAGTTAACTTCTACGAAGTTTTATATAAAACAAATGCTACTGTTGGTAAAGTAAAAGAAGCAAATGCTTATTTACTTTATGAATTCTTTGAAAACGGTTATGCCCTTGAACAACTTCCTTTATATCAAAGATTAAATGAAGCTGTTGAAAATAGTGGTAATGAATTATTAATTAAAGTGGTTCATTCATTTATTAAAGCATTATGTAATGAAAATCAAAAAGAATGTAACTTTACAATCGATGAAAAATATCAAGGTAAAGATTCAAGTAGTTTATATGATGAAATGTATGATTTAATCATGTCACATCTTGATAGTTTAGTTACTCGTAAATCAGGTAAAGTTGTTTATTACAATGAACAAAATCAATTTGGTAATATTTCTGTTTATGATCATGATCCTATCTTCTTTAGACAAGCAGATTTTGCTTACGATGAAGAAGTAGAAAGAAATATTCGTGTTAATTATACTGTTTTGCCTACTTATGATAGTAAAAAACAAAGATTAACTGAAAAAGCAATTTTAGTAACTATTGATGATAGTGACTATGACTTTATTAATAGATAAGCCTAGATGAAATGATAAGACCTTCATAGGATACTATGGAGGTCTTTTATGTTATCAAATTCACAACTTTTTTTACTTGCTTTAGTACTTTCTATTTTTAACTGGCTCATGACTTTTTTAGGGTCAAGTCTTGTTTATTTTGTTAAAAGTAAAAGTCAAAAACTTGTCAGTATTGCTTTAGGTTTAGCTGCTGGTATTATGATTGCTGCTACTTTCTTTTCATTGCTTCTTCCAGCAATCCAACAAGTTGAAGATCATCTACTTTTACTTTTTTTGATTCCACTTGTCTTTTTTAGCGGTGGCTTATTTTTAAGATTATGTGATAAATTTCTTCCCCATGAACATATTATTTCTCATCAAAAAGAAGGTCCTACAAATACTCTTTCTAAAAATAAACTTTTATTACTAGCAATGACCTTACACAATATTCCCGAAGGTTTAGCGGTTGGAATTGCCATTGCAAGCGTTAAAACTAATCTTGTTCCTGCCCTTATTTTATCTATTGGTATTGGTATCCAAAACTTTCCTGAAGGTACGGCCATTTCTTTACCTTTACATGAAAGTGGTATCTCACGTTTTAAAGCAATGATGTATGGTCAATATTCTGCCCTTGTAGAAATTCCAAGTGCACTTTTAGGTTTTTTATTTGCTCAACTTTTTAGTAGCATTCTCCCTTTTGCTTTAAGCTTTGCAGCTGGAGCGATGATGTTTGTTTGTATCGAAGAACTGATTCCTGAAGCAAATGCCTTAAAAGAAGTAGATGTTGGTACGATGAGTTTTATGGTAGGATTTATGATCATGATGATGTTGGATATTATGTTTGGATAGTTATTTTTTTATCACATAAAGATCCTTTTTTTCTAAAACACAATAAAGCACATCTTCTATATGAGAAATGTGTTTTTTCTTTAATTCATTTTTCAACCACGCTTCATCTTTATTTAAAATTTGAAGTGCTTCTTGATTAATACAGCCATCACTGATCAATGCATCAGGTAAAAGTGTTTGACTTTCTTGTTTTGGAATAACCGATAAAGAACCATTTGTTTCTAGAATAGCAAAATCCACTTTAGAAACACTATCGATATCACTTACTCTTAAATGATGACATAAATCATCTATACTATAGCGTAATTTTTTCATATTTTGATATTGTATCTTTCCTCTATAAATGATATAACACGGTCTTCCTTCAAAAAAATCTCTCAATTTTTTTGAACGCATCGTAATAAAAGATTCTATTCTATCTAAAATAATGAGTGTCAGTGTGGCTATCACACTATCTAAAACAGACAAATCTTGTGTTTCTAAAGACATTGTCGTGATTTCAGAAATCACTAAAAAAACAACAAAATCAAAAACATTGAGTTGACTAAATTCTTTTTTTCCAAAAAGCCTAAGTAAAACTGTTAGATAGATATACATAAAAATACTAATGATAAATATTTTAAACATATGTTCTCCGTTCTACTTACTCTTTTTTTTCATATTCTCTATTAGGAGGTTTCTATGAAAAGAAAGTTAATGCCTTATTTATTATCTTATGCATTTTTATTTGTAAGTTATTTAATCATTAGTTTTATTATGGCTATTCTTTTTTCTTTTATGCATGTTTCATCTTTTATTTATCAATTACTGATTACTTTTTTTAGTTATCTTATCTTAGTTGTTTTCACTTTTATTTTTTATAAAATGGTAAAAGAAAAGCCATTGATCCACGGAATGACCCTTTCAATGACTTATTTAATTATTCAATTTATATTTCATTTAAAAGATATAAATATTCAAATTTTAATAAAACCTTTATTTGTTTTTATTATTTATTATTTACTTTATTATATAAAGAAAAAACAACAATAACTTGTTGTTTTATGCAGTAAATTCAATATCTACAATTTTTACATCATATGCTTCAGCAACCCCAACAGTCACGATTTCATTAACTCCATGACCAATAAGTGCTTTAGCAAGTGGTGATTCATTTGAAATCTTACCATTAACAGGATCAGTTTCGAAAGAACCTACAATTGTATATTTTTCTTCTTCAGGATCATCTAAAGATAAATCTAAAATTGTAACTGTTGTCCCAGGTTTAACAACATTTAAATCCATTTGTTCTTCAGAAATGATTTCTGCATTTTGAAGCATATATTCAATTTCTTTAATTCTTTGTTCGATTTGAGCTTGTTTATCTCTAGCTGCATCATAATCAGCGTTTTCTGATAAGTCACCTTGAGAACGAGCTAATTGTAATTCTTCAATGACTCTAGGTCTTTCAACATTAATTAAATTATCTCTTTCTTCTTCAAGTTTTTCTACACCAGATTTCGTAAGTAATACTTTATCTTTATCCATTTTAAGTCACCTCGTAATCAATAATATAGCATATTTATATCTAAATATCTAGTCTATTTTTATGAATCATAAGCATATTTATTCAAATCATTTTGAATAAGTGCTCTTGCTACAATATTTAATCCAAATATTCCTAAAATCAAATAAACAAGAGCACGATAACTATCTACCATTTCTCCTTGATAAGTTTGAAAATCACTTAATCTCTCTCCAACTTTATACAACCAATAAAGTTCATATAAACCTAAAGTAATAATACTTAAAATCAAGACTTTAAAACCTGAAGAATCTTCTTCTTCAGTAAGTGTATTGACATCACTAGCAAGACAATAAAGCCAATAAAGTCCATAAATTCCAAACGTAACAATTGATAAAATAATACACATTGGAATACTACGTCTAGAAATTGCATAATCTACTCTTTGTTGATTAAATTCATATTCATTAAATGTTTTCGTTCCACAATAAGGGCAATAACGTTCTCCATCTTTAATTTTTCGACCACAATTTGTACAATACATCTTTTACTCCTTAGCATCAATAACACTTGAAATCTTAGTAATTAAAAGATCGATGGCTACTGTATTATTTCCCCCTTCAGGGATAATGATATGTGCATATTTTTTTGAAGGTTCAACGAATTGTTCATGCATTGGTCTTACTGTTTCTAAATATTGATTACATACTGAATCAATAGAACGTCCTCTTTCTTCAATATCACGTTTTAAACGACGAATAAAACGAATATCAGCATCTGTATCTACAAAGACAAGAATATCACATAAATCTCTAATTTTTTCATCATATAAAACAAATAATCCTTCTAAAATATAAACATCTCTTGGTGTAATTGTTTCAACAACATCACTTCTTGTATGTTGAGTATAATCATATGTAGGTTTAGAAATTGATTTTCCTTCTTTTAATTGTTTTAATTGTTCTACAAGTAAATCATTATCAAAAGCAAAAGGATGATCGTAGTTTGTTTTAACTCTTTCTTCAAAAGAAAGATGACTTTGATCTTTATAATAATCATCTTGTTTGATAATACATGTTGTATGACTTCCTTTAAAAAATTCATACACTTGTCTAGAAATAGATGTCTTTCCTGAAGCACTTCCTCCAGCAATACCAATAATAATACTATTTTTCATTTGTTAAAACCTTCCTTCCCATATCAAATTCAGACAATGGTTGCTCACATTTTAAATAAAGAATTTCCATTGGATGATTTGCTACTTCAACTGATTCTCTATCTTCATTATATATTTCTTTAACTTCAATTAAAACATTTTCATGATGTGGTGAGAAAAATTCAATTCGATCTCCCACTTTAAAATAATTTCTTTGTTCAATCATAACTTCATGTTTATCTACATCATAACTTAATACACGCGCACAAAAATCTTGTGTAGGATGCTCATCTCTTTGATTATAGAGTTGATAATCACTGTTTGGAACATCTTTAAAGAAGCCTGTACATAAAGCGCGATTGGCTGCCTTTTCAATTTCTTTTCGATAACCATTTTTATCAAAGTTTTCAGGATCATCACAATACGTATCAATCAATTTACGATAAGTAGATACAACAGTTGCAATATAATGCAATGACTTCATTCTTCCTTCTATCTTAAAAGAATCAATCCCTAATTCAATAAGTTTAGGTAATTCATCTACTAAAGACATATCTTTACTTGACATACTAAAAGGAACAATTTCATCATGATTTAACTGTTGATCTTTTTCAAAAATATCATAATACCATCGACAAGATTGCGAACATCCTCCACGATTGGCATCTCTTCTTGAAAAATAATTAGATAACATACATCTTCCAGAATAATGGATACACATAGCTCCATGAATGAAATACTCTAAATCAATATCAACCTTTTCTCTTACTTCTTTTAGATCTTGATAATCTACTTCTCTTGCAAAAACGACACGGTCAACACCTAAATTTTCATAAAAACGAATCGCACTGGTATTCATAGTAGATAGTTGAGTAGAAACATGGACTTCTAATTTTAAATGCAATTTTTTTGCTAAAGACATAATATAAGGATCTGCTACAATAATTGCATCTACTCCAATTTCATCTAGCTTTAAAAGATATTCTTCTAATCCCTTTAAATTGTCTTCATGTAAAATAATATTACATGTTACATGGATAGCTGCATGATGTGTATGGGCAAATTCTACAGCTTCTTGAATGTCTTCTAAAGAAAAGTTAGAAGCACTTGAGCGTAAAGAAAACTCTTTTCCACCTATAAAAACTGCATCTGCACCATATAAAATAGCTACTTTTAGTTTTTCTAAATTACCTGCTGGCGCAAGTAACTCTGGCTTTTTAACAATGACTCTTTTTCCATTAATAACTTGACTAACTTCTCTCATTTTCTTCTCTCTTTCTTACATCAGAAATTTTATAAACAGTTGAATCAAATAAAAAACTATGGTAGTAATGAACATTTGGTGTTAAACGATAAAGTAATTGCATCAACTCTATTGATTCTTTACTGTATGTTTGATTTTTAATTGCTTCTATAGCTTGTATATAAAGATGTGTAATTTCTAATAAATCTGTTTCATTTATATATTGACCATCAATATATAAATAATCAAAATCATTGAATTGATTAAGAACATCTAGTGCACACATTTGATTAGTTGAAGTGATGTGGGTTCCATATTGATCTTCATAAATATGACAATGGTCCTCTACACCATTGGCTTTGATTTCAATTTGTGCCTCTTTATCTACATTAAAATCAAGATGTGTATACTCTTTATAATTAGACAATAACTTTCTTTTTGAATAAGCCATATATTCAACCCCATGTACTTGAACCATTGTTTTTAATTTACAATTTTGTCCAATCATTTGTTTTTCTTTTAGCGGGATTTCTCTTGCTAGAAAAGCGCCATCTATTCCTTGTTCTTTTAAAACAGATAATGTGAGATGATTTGTATTTAATGTTTCTGGATCATAGATTTTTTCAAATGAATATCCTTTTTCATTACAAATTTGTAAAACTCCAAAATCTTGAAAAATAATCCCATCTATTTGACATTCATTTAATTTATCTAAATGATTCTTTAAATCATCTAAATATTTTTGTTCAACTAACGCATTAACTAAAACAAATAAACGAATCATTGGATATTTTTCCTTTATTTCTTTTAATTCTATATAATCAACTGTTAAAGCTTGTCGACATGAAAATTGATTTGTTCCTACAATAAAATCATGGACACCTAAATCCAAATAATCATAAAGATATGATAAACTATTTATATTAATTATTAATGACACTTATTTCACTTCCTTTTTATTACACAAATTCCATCACCTACACCATAATAAGTGACTTGATATTCTTCATGATTGAAAATCCAATCTTTAAATCTTTTAATTTTTTTAACAAGTTGTTTTGTGTTTCTATTTTTAATATGATCAATATCAAAAATCATCCCATGAAAATCTAAATTATCAACAATGCAAATTCCATTTTTTTGAACTAAAGGCATGTATTTTTCAAAGAATTTTTGATATTGTGCTTTCGCTGCATCAATAAATAAACAATCAAATTCTTGGTATTTTAAATCATTGATATCAAATGTTAATGCATCATCATGGTGGATTTCTATTTGATCTTCTAATTGTTGTTCTTTAATGTTTTGAATAGCTTCAAGATAACGTGCATCATCTAATTCAATTGTTTCAACTACAAAATCATCTATATTTGAAACCATCATCATTGCTGAATAACCAATGGCACTGCCAATTTCAAGACAGCGATGACATTGATGTTCATTGAATGTTTGTATTAAAAATTCCAAACCCTCTTTTTCCATGACTGGAATATTTCTTTCTCTTGCACTTTTTTCTATTTCATCAAAATACTTCATTTTAATACCACTTATTACTATTTACATTTGCTTGATGTTCTTGATATGTTTTCGCATATAAAACTTTTCCATCTTGTGTTGCAAAGAAATAATAATACTCACTTTCCTTATAATTTAAAACATTTTTTATAATTCCTGTTGAAATTGAACTAATAGGACCAACAGGTAAACCATTATATTTATATGTATTATATTTTGTATCTTTATTTAAATCTGTATGTTTAACATCAATTTTTACTTCTTGATTTCCATAATTAACAGTGACATCACATTGTAATGGCATTTGTTTATTTAAACGATTAATTAAAACACCACAAACAAGTTGCCTATCTTCGTCATTGACTGGTGATTCTCTTTGAACAATAGATGATAATGTCATAAATTGGTGAACTGTTAATGGTTGTGAGTTCACTTTAAAATCTAATATTTGTGTTTTATATTTTTCTAGATGTTTTTGTGTTTGATCTAACATCATTTTTGTAATACTTTCAATCGTATCTTCTTGTGTTAGAAAATAAGTTTCTGGTGCTAAATATCCTTCCAATGGATAATAAATACCATCACTTAAAATATCATCTGTTAAAAACCAATATTTTTTAATTAACTTTTGAAGATATGTTTGATCTGTCCATTTTTGAATGATCTCATTATAATCTATTCCTGTTTGTTTAGAAATAATAGAAGCATATTCAGGAATTGTTTGTCCATCTAAAACTGTTATTTTAGTATTAGAAATATATTTTTTATCTTTTCCTTCAATTGCTTTAAAAATTGTTTTTAAATCCATTTTTTTATTTAAAATATAAACATTACTTTTAAAATCATGTTGATTCATTTTTAAATATATTTTGGCACATGTAAAACTTTTTATAAGTTTATTTTTATCTAATATTTTAATAATATCATTTCCACTACTACCTTTAGGAATAGTGACGATCACTTCCTTATTTTTAGAAGACGTAGCCTTGATTCCTTGCTTATAATATACAAAACTTCCAATAAATAAAACAACAATAAAAATAATAATACCTAATACTATTTTAATCTTCATATCTAATTTCTTTTTTTCCATGTTGAGTCCTCACCTTGTATCATTATATGTTATTTTTTGTCGATATTCAACCAAAGAAAAAAGGCAAATAAATTGCCTTAGAAATTATTAATAAATGGTGTTAAGCAAACAGGTTCATTTACCATACAGCTATATTCAGTTTCATAAACTTGTCCACCTTTTTCCTTACCAAAACGATAAGATTCAACAATTCCACCTTTTTGACAAGCCACAACGATCCATTCATTTCCTTCTTCATTATAAACAAGCATATCTACTGGATCATAAGAAGTATCTTCAAAGTCAATATATGTAAGAGTTCCATCTTCATTGACTTCGAACAACACAAGAGAATCATGTCCTTTATTAATTGCATATAAATGACTATCATCACTATTAAATTTAATATCACTTAAAGAACTTACAAGTTCAGGATCATCATCTTTTGGATAACTATCGATTGTTTGAATTAATTCAAAGTTTAAATGATCATATTTATAAACACAAATTGTGCTGTTTAATTCATTCATTACATAAGCACGATCACCTTTTTGATTAAAAATCATTTTTTTAGGACCACAACCTGGTTCTAATTGTAATGTATGTACATTATCTAATGTTAATGTTCCATCTTCACCAACATCAAAGAAACATACTTGATCTAACCCTAAACAAACAACATAAAGTTTATCTTCATCTGGTAAAAAACTCACATATGTAGGATATGGTTGTGCTTGTTTAACAGGATCTTTTCCACTTCCATTCAACTTAAAATGAGAAATACATTTTACAAGTTTTTTCTTAATAATAGAAATTACCGAAATTTCACTATTAAAATAATCAACACAGAATACTTTATCAGCAGTTTCTACATCACCATTTGCACAAGCATGCACATATGTCTTTCCTTTATCTGTCACACGTGAAGCAAGTGCTAATGTTTCAGCAGTTGCTGCATAAGAACAAATTCCTCCATCATCTACAGAACCTGTTCTATTCCTATAAGTAATACATGAAAAGCGTCCATAATTGAATGCATAAACTGGATCCGTTGGTGTTACAAAATATTTTTTAAATATCAACTCTCCATTTTCCACATCGATTTGAAATGTATAGATTCCTCTTGTTTGTTTATTTCCTAAAGAATTAGCAAAAAAACCTTTCGTAATTCTTCTTTTTCCTCCAAATAAATTAAATGCCATTTCTTTCACCTCATTGATTATTCTAATTTCCTTCTATGAACTGTTCATGTCTAAAAAAGGAAAAAGCTAATTTTCATTAGCTTTTATGAATTACAATCTTCATCTTCTCCTTCACAATATTCAGTTTCATCTTCATCTTCTTCTGAAACAAATGATTGGAAAACTTCTTCAACTAATTCCCATTCTTCAGGAGTTTCAATTGGAAATAGTCCACCTTCATCATCAAAGATTGCTGCTTGTGCTTCTGGTTCATCTTTTTCAGGATCGAAGTAAACAACATATTGATGTCCATTTTCTTCATTTTCAAATGTAAATAAAATTTCATACTCTACTTCGTTTCCTAATTCATCAGTTACAACAATTGTATTTTCATCCATAACTTATCCTCTATCTAAGTAACCTTGTAAAATAGCAACTGCCGCCATTTTATCAATTACCTGTTTTCTTTTCTTTCTTGATACATCCGCAAAAAGAAGTTGATTTTCAGCAACTACCGTTGTTAATCTCTCGTCAACTAAAATCACATTGATTCCTTCAATCATTTCTTCTAATTGTTTTTTAAATTCAATTGAAATTTGTCCTCTTTCACCAATATCACCATTCATATGTTTTGGTAAACCTAAAACAATCGTTTCAATATCATTTTCTTCAACAATTTCTTTAACATGTTTTGCACATGTCAAATAATCATCAGGTTTAAAACGAAACGTTTCAACACCATGAGCAATCATTCCTAGAATGTCTGACATGGCAATACCACAAGTTCTAGACCCTAAATCAAGACCTAATACTTTTTTCATTATTCTTTCTCCAAATAAGATTTTACTAATTCTTCAATAATTTCATCTCTTTCAACTTGTTGAATAATATTTCTTGCATTTTTATGAGAAGAGATGTATGCAGGATCATTAGATATGAGATAACCCGCGATTTGATGTACAGCATTGTATCCTCTTTCATTTAAAGCATTGATAACTGTTTTAAGATTACTGCGTATCATTTCTCTACGCATATCTTCTGAACTAAATACTCTTGTTTTTGTTAAATCTTCCATCTAACTCACCCTCTTTTCTATAATATATATTATACCTTATACTGTATTAAATTACAAAATATTTTTTAAAGCACCTTTGATTTTAGAAATATTATCATTGATAGCACATCCACCTTGAGCAAAGTCAGGTTTTCCACCACCACGACCGTCAACAACTTCATTGATTGCTTTAATGATATTTCCTGCTTTATATTGACCAACTAAATCTTTTGACACAGAAACAAAGTACGAACATTTTTCTTCATATTTTGAAACTAAAACAACGATTCCACTTTCTAATTGGTCTCTAAAATCAAATGTTAATTGTTTTGCTTTGGCATTTTCTAATTGTTCTTCAACATAAAGAACTTTAACTCCATTGATTTCTTCAATATCATTTGCTTTTGAAGCGGCTTGAATTGCATTTAATTTAGCTGATAATTGTTCAACTTCTACTTTAGCTTCTTTTAATTCCTCTTTTAATGCTTCTACTTTGTTTACAACATCTTTTCTATTTTTAAGATTTAATGTTGAAGCAATTGTATCTACTGTTTCTTTTTCATGAACCATTGCATTATAGGCAGCTAAACCGCTTTGTGCCACAATACGTCTAATTCCACTACCTACAGATTCTTCACTCACGATTTTAAATAAACCAATTTCAGAACTGTTTGAAACATGGCAACCACCACATAATTCAATAGAGTAATCTCCAATGTTGACAACACGAACAACATCTCCGTATTTTTCATCAAATAAAGCCATTGCCCCTGATGCTAAAGCTTCTTCTTTTGTCATATTTTCAATAACAACAGGACGTCCTTCAAAAACAATTTGATTAACTTTTTCTTCAATTTCTTTTAATAATTCAGCAGAAATTTTTTCAAAATGAGTAAAGTCAAATCTTAAAACTTTATCATCAACATAAGAACCTGCTTGGCTGATATGATCACCTAAAGTTTCTTGTAAAGCTTTTTGTAAAATATGTGTTGCACTATGGTTTGCTGTAATTTGACGACGTTTTTGTTGATCAATTGATAATGTAAAAGTATCACCTAAATGAATAGCTCCTTCTTTTACTTCAACAAAATGCATATGTTGTTTATTTGGTGCATTTAAAGTATTAACAACATTTGCATGTGTTGTCTCATTATCTAATGATCCAGTATCACCACATTGTCCACCCATTTCTGCGTAGAATGGAGTTGTATCAAAGATAACTTCTCCTTTATCAGTGATTTCATCTGTTTTAACACCATCTTTGAATAATCCAATAACTTTTCCTTGGATTGGTGTAGGATCATAAACAAATGTAGAAGGTTCAACAAAAGCCATTAAATCAGGTTTTTGACTTGCCATTGATTCATTGTTATCACGTGATGCACGAGATCTTTCTTGTTGAATTTTTAATTCTTCTTTAAATTCTTCTTCATTAACTGTTAAATTTGATTCTTCAGCGATTTCTAATGTTAATTCAAATGGGAAACCATATGTATCATAAAGTTTGAAAGCATCTTTTCCACTGATTTCTCCATTTTCATTTTTATCAATTAATGATTTTAATAATTTTTCACCATTTAATAATGTTTTATGGAAAGCTTCTTCTTCTTTTTTTACCATTGTTGAAATAAAATCTTGTTTTTCTGGTAAATAATCATAGAAATCTTTCATCATATCACAAACTAATGGTACTAGATCATACATAAATGCTTTTTCAATACCAATTTGTTTACCATAACGAACAGCACGTCTTAAAATACGTCTTAAAACATACCCTCTACCAGCATTATCAAACATTGCTCCATCAGCTAAAGCAAAAGTTACAGTACGAATATGGTCAGCAATAACACGGTAAGCCATTTTATTTTCTTCATAAGAAACATTGGCTAATTTTTCAGTAGCATGAATGATTGGTAAGAATAAATCAGTATCAAAGTTTGTTTCTCCACCTTGAATAATACTTACTAATCTTTCAAGTCCCATACCAGTATCAATATTTTTTTGTGGAAGTTCTTTATATTCTTTACGATCAATCGCTGGATTACAATCATATTGAGAGAAAACAACGTTCCATACTTCAATATAACGATCATTTTCCATTTCTTCGAAGAATAATTTTTCTCCTAAACCTTCAGGATCATATTTTTCTCCACGGTCATAGAAAATTTCTGAGTCAGGACCACCTGGACCTTCTCCAATTTCCCAGAAGTTTTCATATGTTTTTAAAATATGACTTGGATCTACATGACATACTTCTGTCCAAATACGATAAGCATCTTCATCATCTGTATAAACAGTAACATATAATTTTTCTTTATCAAAACCAATCCATTCTGGACTTGTTAAAAATTCCCAAGCAAATGGAATCGCTTCTTCTTTGAAATAATCTCCAATTGAGAAGTTTCCTAACATTTCAAAGAAAGTATGATGTCTTGCTGTTTTACCAACATTTTCAATATCGTTTGTACGAATTGATTTTTGTGCATTCGCAATACGATTACATGCTGGTTTTTCACTACCATCAAAATATTTTTTTAGTGCAGCAACTCCTGCATTGATCCATAATAAAGTTGGATCGTTATGAGGAATAAGTGATGCACCTGGTTCGATCATATGTCCTTTAGATTTGAAATAATCCAAGAACATTTGTCTAACTTGATTTCCTGTTAATTGTTTCATTTCTTTTCTCCTTTTTTGACAATATAAAAAGCCGTCCTTATCTAGGAACGACTTTATCGCGGTACCATCCTAGTTCATGTAAAAATACATGCCCTTAATTAAACTTTAACGCAGTTCTACGGTAATCATTAATTACTCTCCAAAGTAGCTTTCCTATATATCCTATAAACATTTTCACCCACCATGTTCTCTCTAAAATATTCTATATAGTACTGATCTTTTTCAACGATTTATTTGCATTATACACGAAATACAAAAGTATTTCAATATCTTACATTTTTTCTTTAATTGTTTCCATAACATGGCAACCACATTCAGTTTCACTAAATAGAAGTGCTAATGATGTAAGAGTTAATGCCATAATAATATTATTGCGTTTCATTTTATCACCTCTATTTGAGTATGTCTTTATTTTATAAAATTATACAGTTTCATCATCATTTAAAAAATCTGTAATATTTTGTTTAAGTTCTTGATTATATGAAGATTCTTCATATGTTTCAACATTTTTATTTTGATTGATTTTACTTACTAATGTTGTTTTTCTTTTACTATCAGAAATATTTTTTATACCATAAAGAAAAGCTTGTGGATTACCTAAAATAAATAAAGCTTGTTTAGCTCTTGTTAGACCTGTATAAATCAAATTTCTTTTAAGCATAATATAATAATCATTTAAAACAGGCATAATAACAATTTTAAACTCATTTCCTTGAGCTTTATGAATTGACATACAATAAGCCAATGTAAAAGTCATAAAATCTTTTGATGTATATTCGACTAAATTACCATCATAATCAACAATAAGCGTATCTTCTAAATATTCAAAACCATCTTTACGGTTAATTTCAACTAAAACACCTATATCACCATTATAAATATCATCATCTGGTCTATTCTTTAACTGTAAGATCTTATCTCCTTCTCGATAAACTTTCTGTCCAATACGATATTCTTCTTGATGATTCTTAGGATTAAAAATTTCCTGTAAAGCCAAATTTAAAGCATTGATTCCTGCAACACCTTGATAAATTGGTGCTAAAACTTGTATATCATTTTGATCATAGCCATTTTCTATTGCTTTTTTTACAATTGTTGTCACATTTTTAATAATTTCAAAATTGGTACTATTATAAAAATGAATATCTTTATATTGTTCAAACAATGATAAATCATTCACTTCTTGATGAATTAATTGATGTGCCAATTGCACAATTCCTGAATCTTTTGATTGACGATAAATCTCATCCAATTCAATAACTTTTAATTGACTTTCAATAAAATCTTTTAAAACATTTCCTGGTGCTACTGAAGGAAGTTGATGATAATCACCAATAAACAACACTTTATGAACACGTCTGCTTGCATCAAACAATTTAGATAAAAGTAAGCTATCAACCATCGAAAACTCATCAATAATTAAAACTTGACTACTTAAAGGATTATTTCGATTCATCGCAAATGAATTTTTATGTAAATCCCATTTAAGTTCTCGATGAATCGTACAAGCATCCAAACCTGTTAATTCACTTAATCTTTTCGCTGCTCTTCCTGTAGGTGCTACCAGAGAAATTGCATCTTCTGGATAAAGTGTTCGATAGATTTGAATCAGCGCTTTAACAACCGTTGTTTTCCCCGTTCCTGGTCCTCCGGTTAAAATCATCATTGGATATTTTAAAAAGTATTCGATTGCTTCTTTTTGTTTTGTTGAATAGACAATACCAAATTTATCCTGATAGTTATCAAGCAGTCTTTCTAATTCATTTTCATCATAAAATTCTTCTGGATAATCATTTATTTTGTGTAAAAAATTTGCAATGATTTCTTCACTTTCATAAAGCTCTTCATCATAATAATATTCTCCTTCTTTGATGACTCTTCCTTCTTCTACTAAAGTATTGAGATATTCATCAAAAACCTCATCATCAATATGATAAATAATTTTATGAAAAGCTTTTTTTATTTCATCATAAAGTACATATGTACTTCCTGATGAAAAACAACTTTGTTTAATACTATAAATAACCCCTGCTTTTAAACGATCTGGGTTATCTAAAGTTCCTCCTGTTTTTAAAGCAAGTTCATCTGCTGTTTTAAAACCAATACCATCAATGTCTTCTACTAATTGATATGGATGATTTTGTAAAATTTCTAATGTTTTTTCTTTATAAGTTTCTTGAATAATACCAATATGCCTTAAAGAAATACCATGTCCCATAAAGAATTGTGTGACTTCTTGATCATAATCATTAGAAGTCAATACTTCATAAATAAGTTCTCTTTTAGCCACTGTCATTCCTTTAACTAAATCTAAATGATGTTTATCTTCTTTGATTAAAGAAAGTGTATTTTCTCCTAATGCATCAACAATGTATTTTGCTTGTGTAGGACCAATTCCCTTAAATAAGGGACTTGATAAATATTTAATAATTTCTTCTTCATCTGTACTTAAAACTATTTCATAATGATCCAACTTAAATTGTTGACCATATTTAGGATGAATTTCAAAATCACCATAAAAAGCATATTTATCATAATCATTAAAATTTGACATATAACCATTCATGGTCAAAAGTTCCTGATCTTCCTCTACTTCTAATAATGCAACTATATAATGAGAAGATTCGCTATAATAGCGAATCTTTCTAATATATCCTGTATATTTTAACATTATAGATATTCAATCTCTTTTCCGTCTTTATAGACTTTTTCAATCGTTCCTCCACCTAAACAAACATCTCCATCGTAGAAAACAGCTGCTTGTCCTGGAGTTACAGATTTAACAGGTTGATCGAATTCTAATTTTACAGTATTTTCATCAATAAAAGTGAGAGTTACTGGATTATCTTTTTGACGATATCTAAACTTTGTATTACATTTAATAGCTTCTTGAGGTTTAATACTTGGTATCCAGTTAACATCTGTAATTAAAGCACCTGTAGACATTAACCAATCATTTTGGTCACCTTGACAAATATATAAAATATTTCGATCATAGTTTTTCCCAACAACAAACCAAGCGTCACCTGAACCACCAATACCTAAACCTTTTCTTTGACCAATCGTATAGTACATAATTCCAATATGATCACCAATCACTTTACCAGTTTGAATATCAACCATCTTTCCAGGTTTTGCTGGAATATAATTTTGTAAGAATTGTTTAAAGTCTCTTTCTCCAATAAAACAAATTCCTGTACTATCTTTTTTATGAGCTACCGGTAAATCTAATTCTTCAGCAATTTTTCTAACTTTTTGTTTTGTAATATTTCCTAAAGGAAATAAAGAAGCTTGTAATTGTTTTTGATTAAGTTGACATAAAAAGTATGTTTGATCTTTATTTTGATCAATTCCTTTTAACATCACTGAATCTTTACCTTCATGATGTTCAACACGCGCATAATGTCCTGTTGCGATAAAATCTGCATTAAGTTCTTCAGCGTATTCTAAAAACGCTTTGAATTTAATATGTTTGTTACATAAAATATCAGGATTTGGTGTTCTTCCTTTAGCATATTCATCAATAAAATACGTAAAAACTTTATCCCAATATTCTTTAATAAAATCGACTCTTCTAATTTCTATTCCAAGATGTTTAGCTACTGCTTTAGCATCATTATAATCTTGTTCTTGAGGACAAATATCGTTATCATTTGTGGGATTACCTAAAATATCATTATTTAATTGGCTATCCCAGTTTCGCATAAATACGCCAATAACTTCATATCCTTGTTGTTTAAGTAAATAAGCTGCTACAGCAGAGTCAACACCTCCACTTAATCCTAAAACGACTCTTTTTTTCATAATCGTCCTCCTTCTCGTGTATTATATCAAAAACAAAATCAAAGTAAAACAGTAAGACACAATAACAGCCCCTTAAAGGGGCTATTTCTTATTAATCTAATTGAGACATTGGTAACATGGCAGCACCGATTGCACCACAATCATCAATTTCTTTAAATAATAGAGGAATATGATTTCTCATACCTACATGAATTTTACTATTAAATCTTTTTTCAAGTTCATCCCAGAAATAAGCTTTAGATTTGAAAACTCCTCCACCTAATACAAAACAATGTGGATCTACAGTATGAGCAACATTAGCAAGTAATGTCGAGAAACCATCAATAAATTCTTCAGCAATTTTTTGACAAGCTTCATCTCCTTCAGCAGCTAATTTGAAAACATCACCTGCATGTTTTACTAAATCGCCTTTAGCTTCTTTTCCTTTTCTTGTAAGAGCAGTACCAGAAATTTCTCCTTCAACAGCTCCTGGATTTAAAGCACCTTGTTTATAACCACCTGGTACAAGAATCATGTTTCCAATTTCACCAGCGTGACCTCTACCACCAGATACTAATTTTTTATCAACAACAAATGCTCCACCAACACCAGTTGAACAAGTAATAAAATAATTTGTTTTATAATCTTTTCCTGCACCTAATATAGCTTCCGCTAAACCTGCAACATTGGCATCATTATCAATAAAAGTTGGTAATCCAAATTTTGCTTTTAATTTATGACAAATTGGATAGTTTTCAAATCCTGGTAAGTTACTTGCCATAATCATGATACCAAGTTCTGTATCTACTGGCCCTGGAGCACCAATTCCAATACCTTCAACACCTTGCAAACCACCACATACAGATGTATCTAATGATTCGATTTGTTTTATTATCTTATCACATACATAATCCGGACCATTTTCACATTCAGTAGGTCCTTTAACTTCACTATAAGATTCACCATTTTCATCTACTAATAGTGTTCTTACATTTGTTCCACCTAAATCGATACCGATATAATATTTCATTCTATTTCCTCCTAAAACTATAGCTAAATTATACAATAAAATATGTATTTAGAGAACGCTTTCAAATAAACTTTTTTCAATTTTTTTAAATTGTGTTGGCTTAGGACAAATAATTTTTTTCCCTTTTAGATAACTAAGTGAACCAAACGGATCAACAAAATTAATTTTATAGGCATGTAAAAGTTGATTATTTAATCCAAATTGTTGTTTCATTTGTTTATTTAAAGCAAAATCACCATATTTACGATCACCTATAACCGGATGATCAATACTTGATAAATGTATTCTTATTTGATGCATTCTTCCTGTAATAATTTTAACTTCAACTAAAGAAAAATCATTTGTAGTTCTGATTGGCTTTACAATTGTTTTCATCATTAGAGCATCTTTATCATCTTTTTTAACAAAACGTACACGATCTTCATTATCTATCTTTTTAACATATCCTACGAGTTCTTGTTGTTTAGTAAGCTTTCCTTTACAAATCGTCATATATGATTTTTCAATATGATGTCGTTTTTTCATCATTTCATTTAAATCCTGCAAAGCAGCTAAAGTCTTTCCAAAAATAACGATCCCACTTGTATTACGATCTAAACGATGGACTGGTCCTGGAGTAAAGGTACTCTCTCTGCCTACATCCAATTCACCTTTTTCTTTTAAATAACTTAAAACTTGATGAGAAAGCGTATTTACATTTTCTTTAGCATCCCCATGAACTAATAAACCTACTGGTTTATCAACAATTAAAATATTTTGATCTTCATATAATACTTTAAATTCTCTTTTTAAATCATAAATATCTTTTTCTTTTGTAAATTCATTAAATTTATCATCATAAAGGAACATTTCTAAAATATCATCTTTTTGTAGAATATATTTTTCATTTACTTTTTTACCATTAATTTTAATATCTTTTTTTCTAAACATCTTATATATAAAATTACTAGGTGCATTACATAATAATTTTTTTAAATATTTATCGATTCTTTGATTTGCATCATTTTCTTTAATTACTATTTTTTTCATTTCTATCACCAACGTCATTATAACATAGACTAAGCTAAAGTTATCTTTTATTTTTATGAAACCCTTTACATTAAAAATAAACGTGTTATAATATATTTGTTAAGTGAAACGCATTCACTCTAACATCCCCCTATTATCATCCTTACGTAAATAATAGATGAAAAAAAAGTATGCACCCCCGCATACTTTTTTTATTTTATTCATTTCAAAATAACGTATAATAGAATTATAAAATATAAACGAGGTAAAAAAGATGGAAAAAAAAGTTAAAAGTGAAATAATCTACGATGGAAAAATCATCAAAGTCTATAAAGATCAGGTAGAATGTCCCAACAAAAGGCTCGCAACAAGAGAAATCGTAAGACATCATGGCGGTGTAGGTATTTTAGCAGTCGTCGATGATTGTATCTTGCTCGTCAAACAATTTAGATATGCCTACAATAAAGATACTTTAGAAATTCCTGCTGGTAAATTAGAATTAGGTGAAGAAGCTGGACCTGCCGGTAAAAGAGAATTGGAAGAAGAAACTGGTTATAGTTGTAAATCCATGGAACTTATTAATGAAATATATCCAACAACAGGATATTGTGATGAAGTTATTCATTTATATGAAGCAAAAGGTCTATTTAAAGTTGAAAATCCCCTTGAAGGAGATGAAGATGAATTTATAGACGTTATCTCTATGCCAATAGATGAAGCCTATAAAAAAATCATGAATAATGAAATCCATGATTCTAAAACAATCATTGCTATTATGAAAGCATACAATGATAAATATATAAAATAAAAACTGCTGTATAAGCAGTTTATTTTTTATTTGGCGGTCTGGACGGGACTCGAACCCGCGACCTCCGCCGTGACAGGGCGGCATTCTAACCAACTGAACTACCAGACCAAATAAAATGGCGGAGACAGAGGGATTTGAACCCTCGCGCCAGTTTCCCGACCTACACCCTTAGCAGGGGCGCCTCTTCAGCCTCTTGAGTATGTCTCCATCACATCAGTGCCCATTTATAATATCATCTAATTTTACATTTGTAAATAGTTTTTTAAAAAAAAGACTAATTTTTAGTCTTTTTTCAACATTTGAACAATTTTCTTAATTAAAGTTATTAAAATAAAATTTGAAATAATAGCCAATAACGCAATTACTGCCATTGATGATAGCGATGAATTATGATAAACAAACATTTTATATGATGGTATTACACTTATAAAACTATGTAAAATATCAAACAACACACCAAAAATAAAATTTATAATTCCTACATAACCATCGATTATCATATTGATAATTTGTGAAAGTTTAGAAGAATTTCCTTGAAATAAAATTTGTACAATTAAAGCAAAAAATACAATAATAACCGAAATCAATAAATTATAAACAACATCAATTACTTTATTTAACCAATGTTCTTGTTCTATCGTATTATTTTTATTTTCTTCATTTGTTTTATTCTCTTCATGACTTTTTTCATCTACGGCATCTCCATTTATAATATCCATTAATTCACTCATTCTTTGGGGATCCAAAGAAGAGGCCTTAGAAAATAGAAACGTATCATCATGTTCATCAGGTAAAATTTCATCTTCTTGCTCTTGTTCTAAAACAACATCATTAAATTTATCATGAACCTCTTGAACATTATCATTTTGTTCATCATCAAATGAAAATCTCTTTGTTTCTTGTTTTTCTAACTCATTAATTAAAAATTGTTTTGATAAGATTTCATTGAAATAATCATATGTTCTATTAACCAATGCAATTAATTGCTCATCATCTTTATATTTATCCAATAATTGATTTCGAGTATGTGTCAAAGTTTCTAAATCCATTTGTGCATTCATTCCAAGAAGCGGTGAAAACAATTCCACAGAATCATACTTAGAAAATAAAAACATATTCATAATTTCTAAATGATTTTTAGTCGTTTTATAAACACTGGCCTTTATCTTATCACTGGCTGGCACTAAATCTGGCATGTAAATAACATTTGCAAGTAAATGATTAGCCGCTTCAACCATTGATTCAAAATTAGCAACCACCATTGTATGAGAAGGATCAATGTTCATTTGTTGACATGTCACCTCTAAAACATCCACTTCAGGTAAAGGTTTAAGTCGTGAATCTCCACCAATTAAAAAATCAATTTTTTCATAGATCTTTGCAAGTTGTAAATACTGAATAGCTCTTTTTGTTTTATGAGTCGTATATACTGCAATCTTGATATCTTTTTGTTTACAATATTGAATCAACTCATCAACGCCTTCTCTTTTAATATTAGGTTTTAATTTAATATATTCAAATAAATCCTTTTCAACCATTCTATTAAAATCTTTAGCAGAAATATAATCAGACAGTAAAGAATGATCATACATCGTATTCATATTTCCAAGCATTTTAGAAAAATCTTCACGAGTAGCAACTTTATGATAGGTTTCACATGTACTTCGATAATAATTATATCTTAGTCTATTGAGATCTAATAAGCCACCATCTAACGTAAAAATAATCAATTTTATATTTTCACATGTTTGACTATAAAACATAAAATCACCCTCCCTTTTGTAATTATAGCATACATTTTATTAAATATATGATAAAAAAATGTAGAACTTTCACTTAGAATTACATTTTTTTCATTAAATATTTTGTTATAAGATTATATTTCATTTTTTTGCACACTTTTAGTTCAACCTAATATGCCCTAGTTTAACCAAGCAAAGTTTCTAAAACAAGATATAAAAAAAGCTCAAACCTCTAGTAAAACCTAGTGTTTAAGCCATTTTATCAATTGGTCTCCCCGCACGGTCTCGAACCGTGGACCCTCTGATTAAGAGTCAGATGCTCTACCAACTGAGCTACGGAGAGATAACAATGATATTCTAATACAATCTATTTTTAAAATCAAGGAAAATCATTAAATTTCTTAAAAATCTATTGAAATATAAAAATGATTTTCTTTTTTATATACTGTAATAACTTCTTGATTATAAAACTTCTTTAAACTAATTAGATTATGAAACCAATCATCATTTGAATTATATTGAAAAAGAATATTTTGTTTTGTATCTACAATAATAAAATCATAAAAACTAAAATGTTGTAATAGATTTCTTAAAGTAATTTTTTCATCAAAAGCATCTGTTGATATTTCACCAATCCCTTTTAAAGTATACATTGCCATTTTTGATCACCTAAATCATATTATACGTTATTGTGTATATGTTCACAATATTTTTGCAAGAATAATTCTATATAATTATACATATAAGGAGGACATAACAATGATTGATTATTCACCGTTATGGCATACAATGGAAGAAAAGCAGATTTCTCAATATGTTCTTCTAAAAAGTGGTATTGATCATAAAACTTTAGACAGATTAAAAAAGAATAGTAATATTACAGCTCTCACTCTTGAAAAATTATGTTTGATTCTTGATTGTCAACCTAATGATGTAATTACCTTTGTACAAAAATAGTTTTAATAAACTATTTTTTATTTTACCTATATCATCTTATTTCTTAAGCATATAAGTACTATAGGGAGGTGAACTATGCAAATCATTCGTAAAAAATACAACTGGGCTTCTCCATTGTTCAAAAGAAATAAAACAAATAAAATTATTTTGCATCATGCACAAGCAAAAACATGTAGTGTAGAAGATATCCATCAGTGGCATTTAAAAAAAGGTTGGAGTGGAATTGGATATCATTTCTTAGTAAGAAAAGATGGTACGATTTATCAAGGTAGACCTGAAGATACAATCGGAGCGCATGCTAAAGGTGCAAATCATGATTCAATCGGTATTTGTGCTGAAGGAGATTTCATGAAAGAAGAAATGAATCCTTTACAACTCAATGCTTTAATTGATTTAGTTTCTTATATAAAAAATAAATATCACATTTCTAGCATTAAAAGACATAAAGATGTTGCTTCTACAGATTGCCCAGGAACCCATTTTCCATTTTCTACAATTATTTCTTCAAATCATATTGTTTTAGAAGATACTTGGTTGCAACGTTTAAATCAAGAAATTAAAAAACAAGGTTTTCGCATGTATCCTACTGTTAAAAGAGATGCCCAAGGAAAAATTACAAGACTCATTCAAGAACGCCTTAACTTTTTAGGATTCAACTTAAAAATTGATGGTATCTTTGGTATCAATACCGAAAAAGCTGTTAAGAAATTTCAAAATAATAGAAATTTAAAAGTAGATGGCATCGTTGGTAAAAAAACATGGTCTTATCTAATAAAAGGTATAAAAGTATAAAAAACTCCTATACGGAGTTTTACATAAAAACTAATAATATAATGGCAACCAAATTATTGATCATATGCATTAAAATAGGTACACAAATTGTTTTTCTTTTTTCATAAGCATAGGAAAAAGCAAACCCCATTCCACCATAGGAAAGCAAATAAATTAGTTGCGATAGATCACCAGCAAATAAAGCAGAATAAATGTGTAAAAAGCCAAATAAGAATGAACTTGCAAAAATAGCTAACCATTTACTTTTATCTCTAAGACTTCTAAAAACAAGTCCTCTAAATAAAAGTTCTTCTAATATAGGTGCTAAAACAACCGATTGAAAAGCCATCAATAAGGCACCATTATTTAGATAATCTTCAAATAATAATTGATTGGCAGAATCATTTGATCCTCCACCCAATACAAAATTAATAATCATATTAGCAACAATTGAAATTCCATAAATCATTACAATACCAATTGTAATAGAATAAACAAAATTATCTGTAAAATGTTCCTTAAATCTTTTTATATTATCTATCAAAAAATCTTTTAAAAGCCATACAACCAAAACAAAACTCAATAATGAACAAATCAAATTTAAGTAGATTCCTAAAACTGTCGTATCTCTTGTAATATTTGTATACTTTAATAAAAGATAAATACCAAAATTAGCAAACCTTGGTATGACATATAAATATAACGGAAATAAAAGAATAAATCCAATTGCTTTTTGTTTTCCATTAATCTTTCCTGCAAAGCTTTCAGTCATCATAAACATCCCTTCAACTATAGCTCAACACTATTTTTATCTGCATAATCTAATTCTTCATAGAAAACAGCAAAACATGTATTAAGCTTTACATCATAAAAATAAGCACTAAAGAAAGTAGAAACAACCCCTGTTATAAATGTTGCTAAAAAAGGAATAGGCATAATCGTTTCTACAAACATTGCCACAACGCCTGAAACCAAACCAGCCAAAATCATCCATCCAAAGAAAGAAAATTCTAATTTAAACAAAGTCCATTTATTTCCTTTCATTAAGCGACTGGATTCTTTTAAGGCTGTTAATCCAGTATAATTATATTTTTGTAAAATGTAGTTAAATAATCCAAATTTTAATGATAAATAAACAGATAAAATCGAAATAATAATTACGAGTATAAAAACAAATGAAAACACATTTGATAATGAAGCAACAATATTAACAATTTCATCTTGAGAAATCGTTGATTTATTAACATACATTAAAACAAGTTGAGATAAATTTGAAAATTGTGCATCTGTAATCATTGTATACATCAAAAGCATTCCAATAACCCCTACAACAATACCCGCTAAGGCAACAACAACTCTATACAAAAAATATGTTGGAAAAAGTTGACCAAATCGTTTAATTCCTACAAGTGAATCTTCTTTTTCATCAACTAAATTTCCATTATTATTAACAACCTTTAAAGACGCTACAATAATTCCATGTCCCAAAGTAACTGTTAAAATACTTAAAATTAAACTTATAATACTTCCTAAAATGCCATCAAATAATCCTGATAAAGCCGAAAATAAAGCTTGAATAATACCAACATATAAAATAACCTTAAATAACTGATTAGGTTGTCTTAATACTTCATTTGCTTTATTTTTGATATCATATATATTCATTTCTTTCACCATCCTATAAAGGCATTATAACAAATATTATATTTGATGAAAACTATTTTAAATCCAAACTTGTTTTAATAGCCTCATTTACTTTCTTCATAAAATAATCATCTAAAGTACCTAATTTTTCTTGAAATCGAACTTTGTCAATCGTCCTTATTTGTTCAAGTAAAATAACAGATTTCTTTTCTAAAGAATCACAACGAATAATGACATGCGTGGGAATAGGATTTTTGGTGAGTTTTGACGAAATCGGGGCAACAATAACAGTTGTTGAAAATTTATTTCCTTTATTATTTTGTAATACTAAAACAGGTCTTATTCCACCCTGTTCACTTCCTATAACCGGTGAAAGATCAGCATAATAAATATCTCCCCTACTAATCATAAAATAACCTCCTATTGGATTTTATGAGTCGTTTTTCAAATTATGATAATCACTTCTTTAACACCTTGATTTATGCTATGATATATCACGAATAATAAAAAAAGGAGATACTAAAATGATTAAAGCAATAATATTTGATATGGATGGTTTAATGATTGATAGCGAAAGAGTGACTTTTGAATGTTATCAAGAAAGATTAAAAGATATGAATTTAACAATGGATGAAGAATTTTATAAAACATTATTAGGGAAACCTATTAAAGGAATCTATCAAAGATTTTATGATGTTTATGGAAATGATTTTCCTATTGACAATGTGATTCAAGATGTACATCAATTAATGGCTGAACGTTTTGAAACAGAAGGAGTTCCTGTAAAAAAAGGACTTGTTGAATTATTACATTATTTAAAAGATAATAATTATAAAACAATCGTTGCTACTTCAAGTAATCGTGATCGTGTAGATAAAATTTTAGCACAAGCTAAAATCACAGAATTCTTCGATGATTCTATTTGTGGTGACGAAGTTACTAAAGGAAAACCAAATCCTGAAGTTTTCTTAAAATCTTGTCAAAAACTTGGCGTTAATGTTGATGAAGCTATTGTTTTAGAAGATAGTGAAGCAGGAATTCAAGCAAGCTATGATGCAAACATCAAAGTAATTTGCATTCCTGATATGAAATATCCAGAAAAACAATATGAAGAAAAAACATTTAAAATTTTAAAAGATTTAACTGAAGTTACAGCGTATTTAAAAAGTCTCTAATTAAAGAGACTTTTTTAATATATCATAAATCAATTCAACAACACGTTTTGTATTTTTACCATCTTGATATTCAAAAAATATATTTTTAAAAGCTTCTAAATTTCCCACTTCATTCTTTTGTATTCCTTGAATCAACTCATCAATATTTTTACAAATCTTTCCTGGAAATAAATCTATATTTACATAACATCCAACATCTTTTAAATAATCATTTAAATCTGGAACATAAAAATACATTGTTTTATTTAAAATAGAATAATCAAAAACAATCGATGAAAAATCTGAAATCAAGAGATCACTTAAAGCAAACAATTCATGTGTATCTTCATTAAACATATCAATAATACGAGGGTGTTGCGGAAGACAAACATTTTTTAACAATGGATGTAATTTATAAATGAGATACGTATTTTCATCAAAAGAATTTATTAACTTTTCACCATCAAATGGAAGCATTGAAAAACCTTGGTAGATATTTCCCCTAAAAGTAGGAGCATATAAAATAATTTTTTTATCCTTCAAAATTGGATACTTAGCTAACAATTTATTTTTAGATGCTTTTAAATAATTATCATCAAATAAACAATCTACCCTTGGCATACCAGTAACAACCACATTTTCTTCTTTAACAGAAAAAGCTTCACTATACGGTTTTTTCCAATAAGAGCTATTTGCTATCACATAATCATAATTTTTAATTGGATATTTTCTAGCAAGTGCATTCCCAAATTTTTTTATCGCACCACAAGCATGCCATACTTGTATCACATTAACTCCTTCTCTTTTAAACGTCGAAACAACATAATTATTATCTCTTATAATAACCACTTTTGATGTATTAATTACAAAAAGCTGTTGAATACAATTAAGCATATATAAAAAGTTTTGTTTTATTCCTTGTTGATCATACTCAATAACAACTTTTTTGAGATTTAATTGTTTATCTTGTTTTAAAACATCATAAATCAATTTCATATCAGAATCTAAATATTTAGATTCCAAAGAAACAAAGGCAACTTGATTTTCTTTTATTTTAAATCTCTTAACAAAAATATTTAAAAATCCCAAAATAATATTTAATATTAATTTTTGTAATCCCATCTTAGCACCTACTTAAAAACAATATCAACTACTCGTTTAGAAGCTTTACCATCTTCATGATTATTAAAACGTTGATTAAACTTATCTAAACGTTGATAATCGTAACCTTTTTTAATTTCTTCTAATAGTTGATTTTCATCTTCAATAATATCTCCAGGTAAATCATGATAAACATCTAAATAAAAACCTCTTAATTCATCTCGATAATGAATCAAATCATACATATAAAAATAAATAGGTCTTTTTAAAATAGCATAATCAAAGAAAACACTTGAATAATCAGTAACTAAAGCATCTGCAATAATATATAAATTAGAAATATCTTCATTAGCTTCTACAAAATAAACAAATCCTTGATATTGATCAATATCAAAATCATTAACAATTAAATAATGAGGTTTAAATACAATAACATATTCATCCCCTAATATTTTTTGCCATTTATCAAAGTGAACTTCTAATTTAAAAGTATACCCTTTGGTTATATAAGAATTATCTCTCCACGTTGGTGCATAAAGAAGTACCTTTTTATCAAGAGGAATTCCTAATTTTTTCTTAATATTTAAAACATCTTCTTCTGTATAGTTTGTTAAAAAATCATTTCGCGGATAGCCAGTTTCAATTAATCTTTCTCTATTAATTCTAAAAGCACTTTGGAAAATCTCAGTTGTAAAAGCACTTGGAGAAATCATATAGTTATACTTTTTAACATCTTGTGCGTATGTTTCATGCATCATTTCTTCATTCATGCCACTTCGATAAAAAGTAGTTCCTTCAGGAACTTCTATATCAAAAGCCAATTTTTTAAGCGGTGTTCCATGCCATGTTTGTAAATATATTTGATTTTTCTTTTTTAAAACATACATTGGTAATTTACAATTAGCAATCCAATATTGACTTCTTGCAAGATAAAAGAAATAAGGAATTGAAAAATATTCAATCACTTTAGCATTTTCAATAGAAATGTTTTTCTTTTTATGGTGCTTAATAGCCCATATAAAACGATAATCTTTAAATTGATCTTGTTGTCTCATATATTCATAAATAGCTCTAGGATTATCACTATATCCCCTACCATGAAAAGCAATAAACAAGACTGTTTTTTTATGAGTTGGTATTAACTTATAAGTTATTCGATAAATAAACTTAATTGTTTTACCTAAGATATTTTTTATTAATCTAATCATTTTAAACCTCCTTATAAAAATAAGGGGTAACCCCCTTATTTAAAAACTGCTTCAACTGCTCTTTGTGAAGCATTTCCATCATCGATAGAACAGAATTTATCATAGAATACTTCATAACGTTGAGCATATTTTTGATTCATTTCATCAAGACGTTTAATTTGATCAATTACTTCTTTAGTCGAATAAACTAGTGGACCAGGAAGTTCTTTTTCCATATCAATATAGAAACCTCTTAAAACATCACGATATTTATCTATATCATAAGTATAGAATAACATTGGTCTTTTTAAGTTAGCATAATCAAAGAAAACACTTGAATAATCTGTAATACAAATATCAGAAATTAAATAAATTTCAGTAATATCATCATATTTAGATAAATTATAAGCAAAATCTTCAACTCCTGTAACATCTAACGCATCTGCAATATAATGATGTGTTCTAAGTAGGATGACATATTCATCTCCTAACTCTTCTTTCATCATTTCTAAATCTAATTTTAACTTAAATTTATATTGCCCTTTCCCATAGTATTCATCATCTCTCCATGTTGGTGCATATAAAATTGTTTTCTTATCTAACGGAATATGAAGTTTCTTTTTCAAATCTAATGCAATTTGATCTTTATTTGGTGCATACAATAAATCATTACGAGGATATCCAATTTCTAACATTGTTCCATTGGTATACATAAAACAACTTTTAAAAATATCACTTGAAAATTTATTTGCTGCAATTAAATAATCCCATTCTTGTTTTTGACGATAAAATTGAGATTTATAAGTTGGAGAAGCTGCAGTCACCTCTTCTTGATCAAAAGCTAAACGTTTAAGTGGTGTTCCATGCCATGTTTCTAAGAAAACTTGACCTTCTCTTTTTCTAAACCATAAAGGTTGTCTGATATTAAAAACAAAATATTTAGATTTAGCTAAATAATAAGCATATTTCTTCGTAAATCTTTTAACAATAATTCCTTCATAAGGCAGTTTTTCTTTAGGATCATTTAAAACCCAAATAAATTTATATTTTCCTGGATAATTTTTAGCTAAATATTCATAAATATACTTTGGTGAATCCGCATAACTTTTACCCATAAAAGTTTCAAACATGATCCAATTTTCTTCAATTGGTTCATTGATATATTTATGACGATATAAATACTTATTAATTTCATTTTTATTTTTTAACATCTTTTTCATCTTATTTTTAGCAAGATGTTTAGCAATCACTTTTTGTGTTTGTTGTAGATCATGATTTCTAGCAAGTTTCACCATCTTTCTTTGATAATGAGACATATTTTTCAATAAATCATCTCTTACATCCTGCATTAAAATAGACATTTGATCAAATCTTTCATCTCTCCAAAAATCATCTTTAGATCGTCTAATTTTCTTAGCAAAGAAATTACTATAATATTTAATCATTTTAGAATCTAAATAATAACGAATTCTACTTTCTTTATCTACTAAAGAAATAGCATACTTATAGACATTAATAAATTCATCAAATTTAGTTTCATCTTTAATTTGCGACAAAGCTGGTGTATTGATTGGATCATTATGTTTTCTTTTTGCATAGAGTGTTTTGTCATTGAAATCTATCTTATGACCATACATAACAAGTCCTTCTACAAAAGGTAAATCACTATAATAAATGAAATCTTCATTAAAACGTAAATGATTTTCTTCAATTAAAGTACGCTTAATTAAAATATTTAAAACTGAAATATTTCGAATCCCTTTTTTCGCTCTAATTAATAAATCAATTCTTCTTTGTTCATCACTATCATCTATGTCAGAATAATCTTTTTCTAAGAATTTATGATTACGATCATCATCTTTATCCTTCAAATTTAATTCTTCATTTTTTTCATCACCCATGGTTTCAAAAACTTGTTTTTTAAACCATGTGATCCATCTTCTACCAACAACTAAATCTAAATCTTTTTGCATAGCATCTTGAAGCAAACAAGATAATGTTTGAGGCATAATATAATCATCACTATCAATGAAATAAATATAATCTCCTGTTGCATTTTCTAAACCAAGATTTCTTTTTTTAGCAACGCCTTCTTCTATTGAACAAGGAATAACATTCAAAGATATTTTATCTTTATATGAGTCTACTAATTGTTGAAATTTTTGGTCATCTTGACTTCCCACTAATAATGTTTCAATTTCAACATTTTCTTGTTCACTTAAACTTTCTAAACAATCTTTTAAATATTGATAATATCCTTCATAAGGGACAATCACACTAATTTTCATACAACTCTCCTTTATTATAATTTATCTTTTAAATCATCTTTGATTTTAGTTGTAGAAATACCTTCTGTACGAGGTAAATAAACTACTTCACAATAATCTTTTAAGAAATCAAATTGGCCTTTCCAATCATCACCCATAACAAAAACATCAACATCATGTTCTTGAACATCTTTTATTTTTTGATCCCATGATTCTTCTAAAATAACTTCATCTACATATTTAATAGCTTTTAAAATAGCCATACGATCTTGATCACTATGATAAGCTTTCTTACCTTTTTGGGCATTAAAAGCATCACTACTTACCGCAACAATTAAATAATCGCCTAAAGCTTTTGCTCTTTTTAAAATATTTAAATGACCTACATGAAACAAATCAAATGTTCCATATGTGATAACTTTCTTCATCCTATCTCTCCTATCTCTTCATTTTATCTAATAATTTTTCCCAAAAACCAATTTTAGGATTTTGAACAATTCGACTTGCAAATTTTTCATCATTTAATTTTTTCTTTTCTTTTTTCTTTAAACTATTATAAAAATCAACATATTCGGCATACTCATCACATACTTCTTCAACGTCACCATATTCTTTTAAACGTCCACCTTCAATCCACATAGCCTTTTGACAGAATCCTCTTACTTGTGGCAAAGAGTGAGAAATAAAGACAATTGTTTTTCCTTGATCTTTAAGTTCATTCATTTTATCTAAGCACTTTTGAGCAAATCCTTTATCCCCAACCGATAAAGCTTCATCGACAATGATAATATCAGGATTTAAATAAAGTGAAATTGAAAAACCTAATCTTGATTTCATCCCACTTGAATATTTCTTAACGGGTTGATATAAAAAATCACCAATTTCAGCAAATTCAATAACACCTTCCGTAATTTCTTGAATTCTTTTTCTAGAAAGTCCAAGTAATGCTCCTTTAACATTAATATTTTCAAGCCCTGTAAGTTGCATATCCAATCCTGTATTGATTGCAATTAAAGCCTGTTCTCCATTGATATCCATTGTACCTTCATCAATTTGTGAAATACCTGCTAAAATCAATGATAATGTTGATTTACCCGAACCATTTGTTCCTAAAATTCCTACAACTTCTCCTTTAGGAATTGTAAAAGTAATATCATTTAAAGCATAGAATCTTTGTGTAACTGAGCTTTTTGATTTACCATCATTTTTCTTTTTTAATTTATATATTTTTGAAACATGTTCAAATTTAATTGCATAATCTTCCATTATTACCACCTAAATCATATCAATAAATTTATGTTTAAATTTATACATCATCATACTACCAATTGTAAAAATCACAATGACAAACACCCAAAAGAAAAGCATTTGTTTCCAATAAAATAAGATTCCATGATGATATAAGAAACAATCTCTATAACCACATACAATATAATAAATTGGATTAGCTTTCATAATATATCTTACTGTCATTTGCCACCCATATTTGTGTAAACGTGAAATTGGCCATAAAATTGGTGTTAAATAAAGTAATAAACGCATGCACGCTAAAATAAGCTTTCTTGTATCACGAGCTAACATATTTAAAACAGATGTAATCATCGCAAGTGAAATTGTCAAACAAATTGCTGCAAAAAGATAATAAATGAGTTCAAGCCAATAAAGTGAAGGCATGATCCCTTGTGTAAGCAAAAAGACAACTAAGATAGCCATCAAACAAAAATGATTAAACAATTCTTTTCCAACAACTGTAGCTGGTAAAACGGATACCGGAAATTTCATTTTTGTAATGACATTACGTTTAGCATAAATAGCATTGGCTCCATTAGTAATACATGGACTAATAAAAAACCATACCACCATCCCACATAACATCCATTGAATAAAAGGAATCTTTCCTACAGCCTTTCTATTCATAATTAAACCAAACACAAAATAATACGTTATAATTTGAATTGCTGGATTAGCAAAATTCCAAAAAACACCTAATCTTGAATCTCGCATATCAGAAAGCAATTCATATTTTGAAATACAATATATACGATACAAATTTGTAAAGTTTTCTTTTAATACATATCGAATACTTTTAAACATACTTACCTCCAAAAAGTAAACCTACTATTACTTTTACATCATACCACTATTTTTTGCAAATAAAAACAAAAAAAAGGAACAATGGCTTTAAATAACCATCATTCCCTAAAAATACTTATTTATCCATCCATGATTCATCACTTGGATCAACTTTCCAAGCTTTTAATTTTTCCATATCTTCATGTTTAATATAGTCATGTTCTTTTGCTACTTCAATTAAAGTATCATAATTTGATAAAGTCACAAATGGACAATGTGCATTTTCAAAATTAACTGTTGCTTTATCTAAACCATAAGTAAAGATAGCAATTAATCCTAAAACTTCACATCCAGCCTCTCTTAAAGCTTCAACACATTCTAAAGAAGAACCACCAGTTGAAATTAAATCTTCAACAACAACAACTTTCATTCCTTCTTTAACAACACCTTCAATACGGTTATTACGTCCATGAGATTTAGCTCCTCCACGAACATACCCCATTGGTAAATCTAAAATATCAGCAGCTAAAGCAGCATGTGCAATCCCAGCAGTAGCTGTTCCCATTAAACATTCTGCATCTGGGAAATTATCTTTTACAAGTTGAGCAAGTCCTTGTTCAACATCTTTTCTTACTTTTGGATAAGATAAAGTTAAACGGTTATCACAATAAATTGGTGATTTAATACCACTTGCCCAAGTAAATGGTTCATTCGGTCTTAAAAAGACAGCTTTAATATCTAATAAATCTTTAGCAATAATTTTTTTCATTTCTATTCTCCTTGAAAATCTTGATAAACTTTTTTATATGTCGCCAAAGGATCTTGACTTCCTGTAATTGTCCTACCAACAACAATATAGCTTGAAGTAAGTTCTTTTGCCATAGCTGGTGTTGTTACACGTTTTTGATCATTGACATTATCACTTGCAAGACGAATTCCTGGTGTAACTGTCAAAAATTCTTTTCCTAAATGATCATGAATGATTTTTGATTCTAATGGTGAACATACAACCCCATCTAATCCTGCTGCTTTTGCATTTTCAGCCCATTTTAATACAACATTTTCTAATGGTTCATGAATAAGTAACTGATTATCTAAAACATCTTGATCTAAAGATGTTAAGCATGTTACAGCAATACATAATGGTCTTTTACCACTTGTTTTGCCTTCTTCTAATCCTTCAATAGCAGCTTTCATCATTTCAATACCACCTGAAGCATGAACATTGACCATATCAACATCTAACTTAGCAAGTTGTCTCATGGCACTTTTTACAGTATTTGGAATATCATGTAATTTTAAATCTAAAAAGATTTTATGTCCCATTTCTTTAATCATTTTAATGATTTCAATTCCTTCTCCATAAAACAATTCCATCCCTACTTTTACATAAAGACTTTCTCCCTCAAATTGTTTTAAGAAGTTTTCAACGTCACTTTTTGTCTTAAAATCAAGAGCAATACAAATTCTACTTTCGTTCATAAAAACCTCCTTATTATTCTTTTACCATTATACCAAAATTACTACCTCTATTCTACACGATTTATTTATTTTTTTGATATTCTTCTAGTAAATGTAAAACTAATTTTTCAAATGTCCAATTATAATTTGTTGCTGTCACAACAGCTTTTAAACAAAGTGTTGAATTATTTTTTAATTTTGATAATATTTGATCCATTTGTAAAGCTGCAATGTTTGAAAAAACAACAACTGCTGGTTCTAAATTATTCTTTTTTGTTTTTTTAATCTTTTTATTTAAAATATCTTTAACTTTATTTTGTGTCATCTGTTCATTCAATAAAATTATTTCAATGTTCATCAACAAACATAATTGTTTTAATGATTCATAATTTTGAATCTTTTCCTTACAATAAATAATGAGCTTTGCGTTCATAAATTCTCCTTTATATACAAAAAAACAGCTATAAAAGCTGTTTTTCTTATTAACCAAGTCTGTTGTAGTATTCAACGATTAATGATTCATTGATTTCTGAGTTTAATTCAGATCTTTCAGGTAAACGAGTTAATTTACCAGTTAATTTATTAGTATCAACTTCAACGAAAGCTGGAGTTGCAACTTTGTTTTCTAAAGCTTCTTTAATAACTGCTAAATTTAATGATCTTTCTCTTACTTCGATAACATCTCCAACGTTTACTCTGTATGATGGGATATCAGTTTTAACACCATTTACTAAGAAATGACCATGGTTTACTAATTGTCTAGCTTGTCTTCTTGTAGAAGCAAAACCTAATCTATAAACAACATTGTCTAATCTTCTTTCTAATAAGCATAAGAAGTTGTAACCATGGATACCTTCCATTTTACCTGCTTGATTAAATGTGTTGTGGAATTGTTTTTCATTAACTCCATACATATGTCTTACTTTTTGTTTTTCTGCTAATTGTAATCCATATTCAGTTTGTTTTTTTCTTTTTTGTCCATGTTGACCTGGAGCATAAGCTCTTCTGTTTAATTCTTTCCCGTTTTCTAAGATTGAGAATCCTAAACGACGAGAGATTTTCCATTGTGGTCCTGTATAACGTGCCATAAATTTTCCTCCGTATTGTTTTATTTGCATAAAGCAATAACATTGCATAGATCAATCGATAAGTGTTAATATTAAGCATTTCCCATTGCAGCCAGGTACTTTGCAATCATTTGATATTAACGCATTTTTTCAATCCTCTATGTGCTGCTATTCATTTACTGCCTTGTCATCATACTATATATTTATACCAATGTCAAACATTATTTTCATCCATAAAATCTTTATTTTTTGTCGATTTTACATATTGGATGACGAATCACTGTTTTCCATTTTTCCGGAGCATTTTTTCTTGCATCTGATAAATAAATTTCATGATGCAATCTTGATTTACTAAAATCATTTTGATACCCCTTTTCTTGAAGAAATTGATTCATTATTTCTACTGTATTTATTTCATCATCAAAAGATCCTTGATGCATCATTTGCACACATAATCCTTCTTCAAAAGTAAAAAATTCCGCTTTTGAGCAATCTATCTTCTTTTTAATAGTGGCTCTTTTTACTGCCCAATCAAAATCTTTTTTTGTAATAAAGTCAGGAAGTCTAATTACTGAAATCCAGTTAAAATTTTCTTTATGTAAATAATCAACATTTTCAACATTTTCTTGCCACCCAAAACCTTCAAGTGGCGGTACAACAAATTGGTAAAAACCTTTAATTTGATAATCTGTTTTATAACTCATTTTTAAAGTATAAGCTACTGCATAAAGTACTTGAATGGCTTGCCGATAACTCCCGTTTTCTTCATTAGGATTGCCTTTTCCTCTTATAGCAATAAAATTAAATGATGGTACATTGATAATTTCTGGTTTATTTTTAGGTCTATAATATTCTTTGAATTCTTTTTTAAAATCAAAAGCCATCTTTCTTTCCTCCTAAACAATGGGTATTTGAATTTCTGTAAGCCACTCATCAACTGATTCTTTATTCCAAATACCATCAATATAACATTCTCTTGATCGTCCCGATACTTGATAACCATTATCCTCTACATATTTCATAAGAAAACTATACGCCACACCAATTTCATCATAAGCCCCTTTATAAAAGATACTTAATACCTTTGTTGTTGGAATTATTTTAAACTTTATGCGTTCACTTTCTTTACCCATACATTCCACTGCTTCATTGTGTCGAATCAAAATATTATTTTCCTTATGTTCTTTATCTAAATATTCACAAAATTCATACGGCGGTCTTGTACATTTTATATCTGGATTCAATTTTATACATTCACTTGCAAGGTTAGGAATAATTTTCATCATATCCGAATAATTTTTTATCTTTACTTCGCTGTAATAGACAATTGTTTCAGGTATTACTTTCTCAATTACTTGATATTGCATTTCACTAGCATTCAAAAGATGATGAATAA
This sequence comes from [Clostridium] ammoniilyticum, assembly GCF_025566905.1. NCBI lineage: Bacteria > Bacillati > Bacillota > Erysipelotrichia > Erysipelotrichales > Coprobacillaceae > Faecalibacillus > [Clostridium] ammoniilyticum. The sequence continues at coordinate 45,491 of NZ_JAOQJR010000004.1, read as the reverse complement.
TCAAAAGCCTATTTTCAATTTCTTCTTTTTGACTTTTCAAGGACTCTGCTTTAGATATTAGGATTTCCTTTAGATTAATACCTTTATTAGTTGCTTGTAGTTCTTCAATTGTTAGCCCTAATTGACGATAAGACTTAATTCTTGCTGCCTCTTTAAGTTGACTTGTTTCATAAAAACGATACCCTGTTTGTTCATCTACTTTTTTAGGAATCAGAATGCCTTTTCTTTCGTAAAAGCGTAGTGCTTTAACTGTTAAATGAGACAACTTTGAAAATTCTCCAATTTTTAACATTTTCCTATTCTCCTTTCCTATTTCAAATTATGAATTATCCCCTAAGGGGAGAGTCAACATTTTTTCTATGATTAAAAAATACGGAGTGGTGTTCACTCCGTCATTTTATTACTTTTAATCATTTTCTTTTATCCACCCAAAATGTACACAAGCATTATAAATACCATCTTGATCACATGGTGTCGTTACATAAGTTGCTTTTTCTTTTAGTTCATCGATAGCATTTCCCATCGCAATACTTGTCCATTCATCTCTAAACATACTTAAATCATTTTTTTCATCACCAAAAACAACGATATCTTTATAATCACCTTTAAAATGATCAACCATCATTTTAATACCAACTGATTTATCACCTGGTTCTACAAATAAATATTCTTTATGGAAACGACACCAAGGTAATTCTTTTAGTGTTTCTAATTTTTGTTCCTCAGGTGCAAAACAAGCTACATAGACTTTAAAAATTTGATCATAATTTCTAGGATCTAATCCATCTACAACCTCAGTATCCATATAGACATCATGTGTAAAATCATAAAAGCGTTGATCCGGAGCTAATCTTCTTGTTTTATTATCTGGTGAAATAGCCCAAATAAATCCTTTTTCTTTACATTCATCTATGAGATTTAAACATTTTTGATAATCTAATGGTTTAATGGTAATAAGTTCATTATCAATTGTAATTCCATTACCACCATCACTCACCATATTTTCAAAACCTAGACTTCTCATATGATCAACTGCCATTGCATAACTTCTTCCTGTCGCAATAGCCACAAAATGACCTTGTTCTTTTAACATGCGAATTGCTTTTTTTGTTGATTCAGGAATGTATTGTCTTCCTGGTGTTCCTACTGCTAATGTTCCATCTATGTCAAAAAAGAAAAATTTTCTGTTCATAACTAACTCCTTATAAATACTTATCTAATTCTGTTTCTACTGTTTTATTGATTTTTACCTTTGGATGATCAATTAATTTACCACGTGTAAATACTTTTTCAACATATCTTAAAGCTTTTAAATCATCTAAAGGATTTTCACTTACAACGATCATATCTGCATCCTTACCAACATCAATACTTCCTGTAATATTTTCAAGACCAGCGTATTTAGAAGCAAGTGAAGTGGCTGTATATAAAGCAAAACGATTAGAAACACCAATATATTTATGGAAATAATAAAGTTCTCGCCAGAAGTCATATTGACTCACCCATGGACATCCTACATCATTTCCTAAAACAACAGGTATATCATTTTCTAATGCTTGCTTTGCACAATCAATAATACCATTGAAAACGAGTTCACCATTGTATTTTTCTATTTCTGAAACATTGGAAATACTTGGATCAAACAACGCAAACGGAAGTGCTGGTGAAATCGTCGTACATAAAAAAGCCTTCTTTTCTTTAAATAAAGCAATCATTTCATCATCTAATTTTGCTCCATGTTCAATCGAATCAACACCATTTTCTAAAGCTACTCGTACCCCTTCAGATGATTCAACATGAGCAGCTACTTTATAACCAAGTTGATGCGCTCTATCACAAACAGCTTTTACCATTTCAGGAGGCATTTTTAATTCGCCAGGCACACCTTTTTCTTTTGCATCTAAAACCCCACCAGTAATCATAAGTTTAATCAAATCAACATTTTGACTTTTTGCTTTATCCACTAAAGCTAGAGCTTCTTCATTATTATGGGCAGCAATGGCGACTGATCCTGCCATATGACCATGAGGAACAGAAATTCCCTCATTGCTGGCAACAATTCTTGGACCAATAACTTTTCTCTTTAAAATTTCATCTCTGAATTTAGAATCATAATGAGCAATTCCTCCAACTGTACGAATTGTTGTTACCCCACTCATTAATTCGATCTTAGCGAAATTAGAAACCACTTTATACGTAATTTTTCGTGATAATGGATTAGACATCAACATTTTAACTGTCTTTTCATTATCTTTTTGTTTCTTTTGTGGTTTTCCATTTCCTGCAAGATGAACATGCATGTTGATGAGTCCTGGTAAAATATATTTTCCTTGTAAATCAATAATTTGATAAGATTTATCTAAATTACGATAAGGTTCAATAGCCACAATTTTTTCATTTTCAATAAAAATTGCTTTCCCTGTTTCTACTTCCATATCCTGATGACCATTTAAAATTTTTCCATTAATTAATGCATACTTCATAACCATTCCTTCTTTCCTATATATTCATTATAAAAGAATACATAAAAAAATCACTCCTAAGAGTGATTAATTATTAAGGTCTTAATCCAAGTCCACCTTCTAATGTAAGTGTTTCTCCTGTCATATATTTAAAATCAGGATTAGCAAGTTGTACACAGACACGTCCAATTTCTAATTCATTATTTCCAAAATGTCCCATTGGTGGTGTTTTAACATTTGCTTTGAAGGCTTCTGGATATGCTTTTTCAAATTGTTCTAATTGTGCCGTCCAAGCTAAAGGACATACCACATTGACATTGATTCCATCTTTCGCCCATTCATTAGCAGCTACACGTGTTAATCCACGGATTCCTTCTTTGGCAGCAGCATATGAACATTGTCCATAGTTTCCAAATAATCCTGCTCCAGAAGCAAAGTTGACAACTGATCCTTTTGTTTCTTTTAAATATGGATAACATGCTTTCATATAATAGAAGGCTGCATAGAGTCCCGAATACATTGCTAGATCAAATTGTTCTGTTGTATGATCAGCTAATGTTACCCCTGATGCTGATGCTTGCGCATTATTGATCAAAACATCGATTCTTCCATAAGTATCCATTGCTTGTTTAACAACATTGTTAACAACGGCTTCATTATCAGCACCAGCATTGACATCTGCTTGAACTGTTAAAACTTTGATACCATATAATCTTTCTAATTCTTCTTTAGCAGCTTCTAATTTTTTAACATTACGTCCTGTAATGACAAGATTAGCTCCTTCTTTAGCATAAGCTGTCGCAATTCCATAACCAATAGAACCACAACTTCCATCTTCTAAGACAGCACGTCCTGCTCCTGTAATAATTGCTGTTTTACCTGTTAAAAATCCCATTTATATTTCCTCCTTAAATACAATTTTTAAGTGTTGATATAATTATAGCACTACCAAAATAAAAAATCTATAGCTTGTGATATTTTTAACAAACTATAGACGGATAAAAATCATGTAAACAAGAGTTGATAAAATAATGCTTAAAAAAGTATTCTTTTTCCATTTATAAGAAAAAACAACTGTTAAACACGCTAAAAGATAAGGAATAAAAAGTGTTGTTAATTGCGTTTTTAAATCTTTTAGACAATAAACAATAAGAACTGCCATAATAGTCATTGGTAAATGCTTTTCTAGTTTTTCAAACCATTTAGGAAGTTCTTTTTCTTTAAACAAAAGAAAAGGAAAAGCTCTTAATAAAAAAGTAATTAAAGCAGAAAGAATAATTGCTGAAAGTACATAACTATTCATAAGATGTTCCTCCTTGTTTAACAAGTAAAATCATTGAAGAAATAATCAATGAAAGTAACATAAAGTTTTGACTGCCAAAAACAATCAAACAAATAATAGCGATAACAATTCCTACAACAGCAGGAAAATGATCTTTATTTTTCTCTAATTGATCCATAAAAATAATAATAAACAAGGCTGTCATACAAAAATCAATTCCTGTTAAATCAAACGGAATCAAATTACCAAGTACCGCTCCTAAAACAGTTCCAATAAGCCAATAACATCTTGAAAAAAGTGCGATATAAAACATAACTTGTTCTTTATCTTGATCTTCTAGATTACAATTAACCGCATAAGTTTCATCAGTCATGGTAAAAATCATATACCATTTTTGCTTCATTTTATTAAAAACATCTATAAAAGATAAACTATAAAAAAGTTGTCGGCTATTCATTAAAAGAGTTGTAACACCAATTGCAAGTAAAGAAGTTCCCCCACTTAATAAAGTAATCAAAAGAAATTGAAAAGCACCCGTATAAATCAAAAAACTCACAAGTAATGCTACATACCAAGAAAAGCCCGCTTCGTTCATCATCACTCCACAAGCAATCGATACAAAAAGATAACTACACATAATAGGTATCGATTTTTCAAAAGCTTTTTTTATAATTTCTTTATTTTTCATAATCCTCTAAAAAGCTATGGTAAACTTTATCCTTTTTCGTTCCTAAAATACAATCTAAATTAACATTATCTAAAGCTTTAAAAATATTTTGATCAACATTTAGGTTTACTTGTTTCATTGTTTTAATGAGTTCTTTGACTTCTTTTCTTTTACTTGTTCCATCATTAATTAAAAAACATCCTTCAGTAAAACGACATGCACAATTGATAAAAGTCAAATCATTATGTTTACGCCAAGAAATAATACTTTCTTCTTTTACTAAATATAAAGGGCGAATAAGCTCTAATCCCTCAAAGTTTTCACTATGTAATTTAGGCATCATCGTTTTGATTTCAGAACCATAAAACATCGAAAGAAGTATTGTTTCAATCACATCATCAAAGTGATGTCCTAAAGCAATTTTATTACATCCTAACTCTTGTGCTTTACTATAAAGATAGCCCCTTCTCATCTTTGCACATAAATAACATGGACTTTTATCAACTATTGAAACCACATCAAAAATATTACTTTCAAAGATTTTAATAGGTACATTCAATAAATCTGCATTATCTTCAATAAAATCACGATTATAACTGTTATATCCTGGATCCATCACAACATAATGAGCTTCAAAAGGAACACGCCCATGTCTTTGTAATTCTTGAATACACTTAGCCATTAAAAAAGAATCTTTTCCACCGCTAATACAAACCATAATTTTATCATTTTCTTGGATAAGTTGATAATTTTTAACAGCTTTTATAAATTTAGACCAAATTTCTTTACGATATGTTTTTATGATACTTCTTTCTATTTCTTTATATTTTTCCATTTCCAAAGCACTCCTTGTAACATTGATCAAAGATTTTTAGAAAATCTTGAACTTCTTTTTCTGTTGTTAAATGCGATAAACTAATTCTAAAAGAAGACATCGCTCTTTGACGATCTTGATAAAGCGCATAAACCATTTTAGAAGGTGTTTCTACAGGACAACATGAAGTTTTAGTAGAAATATAGATACCTTGTTGATCGAGCATTTGTGCAAATTTTGTAGCTTTCATTCCTTTTAAGGAAATATTAATAACATGAGGTAAAGAATATTTTGTACGATTTATTAATACTTGATCATATTGTTTTAATTGTTCAAGCATTTGATGATTGATTGATTTTACATAAATTTCTCGTTCTTGTTGTTTGGAAAGAGCAATCTCTAAAGCTTTTTCAATCGATACAATATGTGCCAGTTCAGGCGTTCCACTTCTAAAAACAGTTGTTGACTTTCCCCCATCAATTTGTGTTTTTAAACCAACTTTTTTCTTTTTAATTAACATACCAGTTCCCAACATACCATAAAACTTATGAGGTGCAATAGTAATCAAATCAACATTTCGATAATCAATAGCTACTTTACCAATTGCTTGAGAAGCATCACTATGAAAAAAACAATATTTATAATCTTTTAAAACTTCTCCAATTTCTTCAATCGGTTGTCTAATTCCAAGTTCACTATCCACACTACAAACACTTACTAAAATCGTATCTTCTTGAATCATTGATTTCATTTTTTCAACATTGACTTGTCCATCTTCTTTTAAAGGAATCATTTCAACAATAAAACCATTTTCTTGCATTTTTGTAAGACTTGATAAAATTGAATTATGTTCTAAAGGTGAAATTAAAACATGTTTACCTCGATGTTTATATCTTTCTAAAATACCTTTGATTGCAAGGTTATTGGCTTCACTAGCTCCTGATGTATAAATGATTTCTTCAGGTAAAACATGTAATTGTTCAGCAATGTGCTTTGTTGTTTGATCAATAACTTCTTTTGCTTGTAATCCTAGTGTATGACTTGCATTAGGATTAGCAAAATATTTCATGGTTGCTTGATAATACGTATCAAGTACTTCTTTTTCTATTGGTGTATTGGCTGCATAGTCTAAATAAATCATAAGGTACCTCTCTTTTCCTACTAATATTATAGGAATTATAAAGAAGTGTCAATAATGAAAAGAACTCTAGCTGATTGCTAGAGTTTTTCATCAAGGGCTTTCCCATTTGTTTCAATAATATGTTTCATCCAATTAAATGATTTTTTCTTTGTACGTTTTAAAGTTCCATTTCCTTTATCATCCATATCAACATAAATAAATCCATAACGTTTTTTCATTTCTCCAGTTGATAAAGAAACAAGATCAATTGGTGCCCACATCGTATATCCTAAACATTCAACACCATCTTCATTAATCGCATCAGCCATAGCTGATAAATGTTTTTGTAAGTAATCAATACGATAATCATCTTCAACATATCCATTTTCATCTGCTTGATCAATAGCTCCCATACCATTTTCTACGATAAAAATTGGTTTTTGAATACGATCATAAATTTCATTCATACAATGTCTAAGCCCAAGTGGATCAACAGGCCATCCCCAAGGTGTATTTTCCAAATAAGGATTTGAAGAACCTCCAACATTAAACCATGGATCATCTTTTTTTACTGTATTTGAACGATAATAAGAAAATGAAACAAAGTCTAATTGTCCTTCTTTTAAAATTTCTTTATCTTCTTCTGTGATTTCTAATGAATCAAAGCCATGATGTTTCCACACACTTTTAGCATAAGGATGATAATAACCTCTTGCCATCGTATCAATAAAATACCAGTTTTCTCTTCTTGCTTGAAGACGTTTAAACATATCTTCTGGTTTACACGTTGCTGGATAAAGTTCACTCATTGCATACATTGTTCCAAACATGCTACCTGGCATCATTTGATGTCCTAAAATAACAGCTTTAGCACTAGCAACAAACATATGATGATCTGCTTGATATCTCACTTTTCCATCACTTTCTTTTGTTCCACATGGCCCAAATCCTCTAACAGCATTGATTTCATTAAATGTCAACCAATATTTACATCGTTTTCCATATCTTTCAAAGAGTGTTTTACAATATTTTACATAACAATCAATAACAAAACGATTTGACCATCCACCATATTTTAAAGCTAAGTGCATTGGCATTTCATCATGACAAATAGTAATAAGTGGTTCCATATGATGTTTTTCAAGTTCCGAAATAACTTCATCATAAAATTTTAATCCTTCTTCATTAGGTGTTTCTTCGTCTCCCAAAGGATAAATACGACTCCAACAAATACTAAAACGGAAAACATTAAATCCCATTTCTGCCATTAAAGCAATATCTTCTTTATAATGATGATAAAAATCAACCGCTTGATGACTTGGATAATATTCATCATCTAAAAAAACTGGCTTTGCTTCATTAGGAACAGGATCAGCATAGAAAAATGAACTTCTTGGTTTTAAAATTGTTCCATCAGGCATTTGAAATGTATGATGTCTTGGATTTTCCATTGATCCATCTGTTTCAAAGTCATGTGATAAAAGTCCTCTTCCTCCTTCATTGAATCCTCCTTCATATTGGAAATCAGCAGTTGCGCCACCCCATAAAAATCCTTCTGGTAATTGTTTCATAATAGTCTCCTTGTAACTTTTTACGTTTTATTTTGATAATTTTTACAAGCAAATCATAATCTTATTATTTTCTTTTGTCAATAGTTACATATTATTTTGACAATTTTATCATTTTTATATAAAATAAACATGAGGTGAGACTATGAACTTAATGGAAACCATCCACTTACATAAAAATGATTTTTCTAAAACAGAACGTAAAGTTTACGATTATATTGTTCAAAACCCTACAGCTATTGAAACAGCGACGATTACTAAAATTGCTGAACTATGTCAAGTTTCAACTTCTGGAATTTTAAGATTTTGTCAAGTTTTAGGTTATAAAGGTTATAAAGATTTTCGTTTTGACATGCTTCATTATTTGCATCAAGAACATGTTGAAGTAAATTCTGAAAATCTATTTGATGAATTAACATCTAAATATTTATCAGTCATTCGTCAATTCAATAACATTGATCAAAATAAGCTCAACCAACTTATTAAACAAATAAAAAACACCAAAAACATCTATATCATTGGTGTTCATTATTCATCTTTACCAGCAAAGCATTTAGTTTTAGGATTACAAGATTTAGGTATTAATACTTATTTTGCTTATGATTATATGCAAGCAAGTCATCTTTATAATACAATTCATGAAGATGACCTTTTGATTTATTTTTCTATTGAAGGTAATCAAAATAATGTTTCTCGTTTTTTTGACCTTACAAACGCCTCTAAAAATACGTATATAATTACTTTAAATCCAAAGCCTAAATTATTAATTGAAAATACACTTATTCTTCCAGGATATACTTTATCAAAACAATCAATTGTTGATTTACAATCGATTGTTGTAATCTTTGTAGAATTACTTTTAAATATGTTTCATAATACTTTAAAAGAGGATTAAGACTTTTTACTTAATCCTCTTCTTTTTTTAAAAAGGAAAGTATTTTTTCATTAAAAGCATCATCTTCTTTAATTTCATTTAATTGTCCTACTTCATTAGCACATTCTCCACAAATATCAATTCCAATTGTTTGACTGTTTTTAAATAAATAAGCGAGTAATATTTTAAATTCCATGAGTTGCATAGAACCTTGATCCCAATCTGTTTGAATAACATTTTGACTCAAAACATCTTTATCAATTGAAATATATAAAGGATATTGACGTAATAAATCATCAACTTTTTTCCACACTTCTCTATTTTCTAAATCATCATCTGTTAAATAGAGAACCTTATCTTGACGTTTAATCAATGAAACCTGTTTTTCATCAATACCTATTAAAATCACTTTTTTTAAATATTTATTATTTTCTAAACTATTTAAAATCCAAGATCCACAGCTTAAAATATCATCAAACATCGGTTGCATCATATCACTATGATGATCAAAAACAACTAAAATAAAATCATGTTCCATTTTTTCTATCCAAAACTCACTAACATAATGAAAATTACCAGAATCTATAAAATGTATACCTTCAGGAGATAGATTACTTATTTTAGCTTCTATTGTTCTTCTTGCTTCTTGACTACAATAACCATAAACACCTTGTAATTCATGTAAATCAAGCCATCTAATATTTTTATGTTTATAAAACTTTTCATTTTCATAAATTCCTGTAAAATCCATGACCGTCATGTTATTTGGTTTTTTAAACATCTTAAACACTTCCTTTGTTTTTATCCTAGCATAAAAAAAGTAACTTCCGTTACTCTTTTAATAAATATTTTTCAAAATATCTTCATCAAAACTTTTTTGATATAAGGCTTTCTTTTCTTTTAAATCATAAACAAGTGCGCCTGAGATACAATTTAAATAACGAACACCTGGTAAAATATCATAAAATTCTTCAAGCTCTGCAGGGTTTCTTCCTGTATTTAAAATCACAATTTTATTATGCGCAACTGCTCTAGCAATTGCTTCTTGGGTTTTCTTTGAAATTTGTTTATTAGAATTTAATAATGTTCCATCCATATCAAAAGCTATTAGTTTATATTCCATACGACTTTCTCTACTACAAATGATAGTGTATCATTTTTAATCAATTAAAAAAAATCTCTTTCCATTTTAGAAAAAAGACTTGTTTTTCTACAATACATCACAATTTACATGCTCAATAAATTCAAGAAATGCTTTTGATTTTTGCGTATTCTTTAAATAAGCCATATAAAATGTTTGTTTTTCATCTATATCTTTAATTTTTATTTTTTTGATTGGCAACAAATCATAAACTGCCATATCAGGAACAATCGCTACCCCTAAATCATGACCTACAAAACCACCAACAACTTCATCTTCCTCTAATTCCATTGATATATGAGGATGTATTTTTGCCTTTTCTAAAAGATGATCGATCATTGGACGAATTCCACTATTTTTAGTAAAAGTAATAAAAGGTAGATCTTCTATTTGTTTTAAATCAATTTCATCATTTTTAGCAAGTGGATGATTAAGACTGACGATTACATAAAACTCTTGTGTTATAACAGGTTTAAAAAATATATCTTGATCATCTACATAGGAACAAAAAACAATATCTAAATCATTTTTCTTTAAATCATGAATAAGATCATAAGAAAAACCACTATGGCATTGAAAGGTCACATTTTCATTTTGAAAAGAAGAAATCAGTTGGGGAATATAGCTCATCCCTAGTCTTCTTACAAAACCAATATTTAAAGTTTCTTTTCCTTTTGAAATTTGTTTAATATTTTCTATAGAATCATCTAAACGATTAAGAATTGGCTCGATTTCTTTTAAAAAAAGTTTTCCATACTTTGTTAGAACAACATTTCTTCCCTTTTTTTCAAACAACGCAACATCTAGTTCATCTTCCAATAAATGAATGGCATGCGTTAAACTCGGTTGAGTAATATGTAATTTTAAAGCTGCCTTTGTATAATGTTCTTCTTGTGCTAATGTTGTAAAATAACGTAATTGATATAAATTCATGTGTATCACCTAATATGATTATACTAGGACTTCTTTTTCTTTTCGAGTACGTTTTTTAAATAATAAGCTAATTAAAACACCAACGATAATAAAAGCTGATCCCAATACAAATGAAGTTGTCAAAACCTCATGAAAAACAACAACTCCTAAAAATGAAGAAGTTAATGTTTGAATTGGATAAAAAGCACTACAAGTATTAGCAGGCAATAATGATAAACTTTTATTCCATAAAATATTCGTAAATGCCGTACAAACAACTCCCATATAAACAAGTCCTAAAACAGCACCTAAATCTACTTGAATAAGAGGATGTGTCATTTGTACTTCTAAAAATGACACGGGGATATTACAAATTGTTGCAATCAACATTGATACTTTTGTAAGTGTTAATGCACTATATTTATTAGAAATCTTTCTTGAAATAACAGACATAAAAGCCCAACCAATAACTGCAATAAAAGAAATAAGAACTCCTAAAAACTGAATATTAGCTCCTGTACCTATAATCATATAAACCCCAGCCAACGATAATACAATACCAACAATTTTATTCATTTCTAATTTTTCATTTAAAATAATCATTGCCATCACACTAATAATCACTGGATTTAATGAATTAATAAGTGAAGCCATTGATCCACCGGCAATCTTAGTTCCTAAAAGTTGACAATCAACAGAAATAAAATAACCAATAAATCCCATAATAAAGAAATATTTATAATCACTTTTTTCTATTTTTTCTTTTTCACTTTTTAACGAGATTAAACTTAATGCTATAAAAGCAATTAAATAGCGAAACATTGCTACTGTAAACGTAGGAATCTTTCCTAAAACAAATTGGCTGACAACATATAAACTTCCCCATAACATAAATGTTGTCAATAAATATACATAAGATTTTTTCATTTTCTTCTCTCCCTTAGTTCTACAGTATACATTTCTATTTATATAAATAAAAATAGATAAAAATTATCAATTTGATAGTTTTTATCTATAATTTATTATTTTGTATAACATGTATAACCATTTCTACCTTGATTCTTTGTTTGATACAAAGCCTGATCAGCTAAATTATACAAGCCTTTAAATGTTGTTCCATGTTCAGGATAAAAGGCAATCCCAATACTACAAGAAATTGTTCCTTTAAAATTGTCAATTTCAATATTTCTTATCTTTTGACATATTTCTTGGGCTTTATTTATCGCATTTCCATGCTCTTGAATATCTTTAACAAAAACAATAAATTCATCACCACCTGCACGCCCTACAATATCCTCTATTGTAAAAGACTCTTTTAAAATTGAGCCAAAGTTTTTTAAAACTTCATCACCAATAACATGGCCGTTTAAATCATTTACTGTTTTAAAATTATCAACATCGATCATAAAAAGTGCCCCTAATTGTTGAGAAGAGTCATTTTTTAAATATGTACTAATTTCATTTTGCAATGTTTCCTTATTTTTTATACCTGTTAATGCATCGATACGTGTAAATTCTAATAATCTTTTTTGATGTTTATTGTTTACTTTATAAATTGTAAATAACAAAATCACTAACGCAAAAACAAATAAAGCAAAAAGTAAATATTCAGCATAAATGATAAATGTATAAGATTCCTGTGCTACATCTACATCAATGTTATAACACATGATCCAATCATTGATTTTTAATGGATAATAAGCCATATAAGATGTTTTATTATTATGATTTAAAGTCATATAACCTTTTTCTTGTTTAATAAATTTTTGTTTTAAACTTTGAAGATCATCCGGAGATAAAACATTGTATTCAGCAAAATAACTATAAATACTTTCAGAAGCTAAAAAATCTTTATTTTTAACCGCATTATCATAAGTAATCAACTGCCCTTCTTTAGAAACAAGAAAGGCCGATCCTTTTCCATCATAAATACCTCTAAAAACAATTTTATTTAGATCCCCGATATCATAGCTACCACCTATAACTCCTACAATTTCTTTTTGTTGATCATAAATAGGTACCGCTATAATAACACGTGTCTTCCCTGCAATAACACTTTCAAGTGGAGCACTTAAGACTCTATTTCCATTTAGTGCTTCTTGAAAATATTCACGATGACTTACATTCTTTACGGCACCATTATCATAATGACTTTCTCCATTTTTATCAATAATTCCAACATTTTCTAATTTTGTATATTCTTTAATGGAATGAATTAAATTTATATTATCTTCGCAAAATAAATCTTGCTGACTTATATGATTACCAATACCTTCAAGATATCGATATTGAATATCTATATACTGTTTTAAACTTTCAGTTTGTTTTTCTGTCTTAACAACCACTTTATTAACAGATTCATTTTCTATATCTTTTTTTATATAAAAGAAAAACGAAATAGAACAAATCATTATAAAAACAATAAAAATCATTATTGCTTTTAAATATTCTTTAAAAGAAAGTTTATAAATTGCTCTTCTTTTCATATCGTCACCAACTTTCTTTAAAATATTTTACCATATTTAAACAAAGATTTTAATAAAAAAAATTATAGTATCGCTATAATTCAATTAATTGAAAAACTTGAGGATTTCTTGAGCTACAAATAACTCAGGAAATCAACTTTTGGCTTTTTCTGTTGGTTATCAACTTTTTTAACTATTCTATTATTTTCACAAATGTTATATCATCTTCTTAAAATCAAAATAATTTACAGAAAAAAGGATAAACCTTAAAGTTTGACCACTGTGATGTTTATCCTGTCCATAAAAACATTATGATAAAAATCAAATATATTTCCCAAATTCAATACGATAAAATCATTAATAACGTTTAGTTCTTTTCTACTTGTTTTTTTAATAAATCCATTAATCTTTTTTGTTTAGCGTAGAGTTTAATTATATTATAAACACGTCGATAAACAATTCGATAATCAAAAGGTCTTTTAATGTAATCAGATGCTCCCATCACAAAACCTTTATTAATGATATTTGCTGAATCTTCACTTGAAATTAAAATAACAGGTATATCATCTAACCATTTTTCTTGTTCCATCCATTGTAAAACATCAAAGCCATCAATTTCAGGCATAATAATATCCAATAAAATCAAAGAAATTCCCGAACCATATTGTTTAATATAGTCAATACATTCTTGCCCATTTGTAGCTTCCAATAAATAAAAATCATCTTTTAATACTTCATAAAGAATTGCACGATTTAACTCAGAATCATCAACAATAAGAATTGTTTGTTTAGTATCATTTCTATCAGAATAATACTGATGATCTAATTCTGTAAATATACAATTCTTTTTTCTTTTAGCATGGTATAATAAATGATCTGCCAAAGAAACTGCTTCTTCAATTGTCCCTGTTTGATACATTGTAATCCCTGCACTCATAGAAAATTGAACACTTTCATACCCTTTGATTGTTGCATGATGAATATTTTTTAAAATATTTTGCATAATTAAATAAAGATCTTCTTTTTCAATATTTGGCAAATAAATAATGAATTCATCTCCACCATAGCGAATAAGTTTGTCTTGATTTCTAAGTGAATTCTTAATATGTTCAACAATCATTTTAAGAACCCTATCTCCGAAATCATGACTAAATGTATCATTATAAATCTTAAAATCATCCACATCGAGCATAACAATTCCTGCAGGAGTTGTTTGATGTTTTATTTTTTCTTCATAAAAACGTCTATTATAAGCACCTGTTAATACATCTAAATAAAAATCATCGTGTTTACCCAAATACTTTAAAATAAGACTGCTATTTTCTTGTCGCGATAGCTCTAGTTGTTCGTCTAAACAACAAATAATTTCCATTACATATTCTTTTTGATCTACAACATAGTATTTAGAAATGACATGATAAAGTTTATCTTTGCAATATTCTAATTTTGTACAATCTTTTTTTAAACGAAATGCTTCTATTGTATTGCTTAAAAAATTAGAGTTCATTTGATTTAAATCTGTTTTTTCAAAAAGATGTACATTTGGATATAGTTCTTGATAACAAGCCATTTTATATAAAAGTTCTTTCATTGTTATTTTACTATTTTGCATGTTTTTCCCCTCGATATGGTTTTATTTTAAAAAAAGAAGCAGAAAAATTCAATGAATATATCTAAAAAAGAGAAGAATATGTGATTTTAGATAAATAACACCCTTTTTCTTTTTATTGAAAATATTATTTTAAAACAGAAATAATAACTTCCTCAACCTTTTTTACATCAATTGGTTTAGCAATATGATCATTCATTCCTTTTGAAATTGCCATTTTTCTATCTTCTTCAAAAGCATTAGCAGTTAAAGCAACAATTGGAATATGAGCCTTTCCTTCATCAGATAATTCTCTAATTGTTTTCGTTGCTTTATAGCCATCCATATGAGGCATTTGAACATCCATTAAAATCAAATCATAGCTTTTAGCAGGCATTTGTTCCATTTTAGTCACACATTGAATCCCATCTTCAATACATTCAACTATTAATCCCATATCTTCTAAAATCGTTATCGCTATTTCTGCATTCAAATCATTATCTTCAGCCAATAAAACGTGTTTTCCTTGTAAAATTTGTTGTTCATCAACTAAAGACATATCTGTCTTTGTCAAAAATAAATTATTATCAGCAACCTTATGTTGTAAAACCAGGGTAAATTTCGTTTCCTTACCTAGTTCTGTTTCAACCTCAATACTTCCATTCATTACATCTACAAGCTTTTTGACAATAGACATTCCTAGTCCAGTTCCTGCAACTTTTCCTATCTAATTGATAATCAATCAAAGAATGTATTGTCATTGTAAAAGAGATAGCTGCCTGATCAATGTCTTTTACAAATATTTTTTGATGAATTTGTAATGCATAAAAAAGATTTTTTGTTGCTAAAAGCATTTTTTCTGTTTCCTCACACATAATTTGGGCAGCCATACAATTTGTAGCACGTGTTGAATAAATGATTTTATAAAATGAAAACATTTCACTTTGTGTATTCATCTTACAATAATTATGAACCGCTAATTTTAAAACTTCTTCTAGACTTTTATCTTTGACAAGTTTTCCATAATCAAGATCCGTTATTTTTAGTTTTTCTTTTTCTTGTGTTCTTAAATAATCATACATTGCCTTTACAATTTCATCCTTCGAACGGAAATGATTATACAATGATGGTTTCTTTATCCCTAATGCGTCGCTATTTGTGACATTGAAACATTGTCTATTCCATTTTTAGACGCTAACATAAATGTCGCCTGAATAATTTCTTCTTTCCTCTCCATATCCATTCACTTCCTTATGTTAGTTATATTGCTACCTATCGTTAGTTTAATCAATAAAAATTTAACAATTTCCAAGCTTTAATCATTATTTCATGACATTCTTATAAAGATTTTATTTGTCACCAAAAAAAATACATATATTCACAAAAAAGTAGAGACACTTTTTCAAAAAACTTGATTTTCAAGGTTTTTGAGACGTATCTCTACTTAAATATTTGTAATATTTTATTTAACGACAATGTTTACAAGAATGTGGTGAATCATCAAAAAAACACCCATAAAATCAATGCTTTTTAAGATTAAATTTTCTCAATACCAACTCAATGCCAGCAAAAACAGTTAAATTCTATTCAATAAAGACGTATCTTCTTTGAATTTTTCTGGACTATTGTGTACATAAGAAAGTGTCATTCTAATTGTTCCATGTCCTAACAATGAGCTTACTGTATTTGGTGACATACCTGCCTCCAAACATCTTGTTGCAAAAGTATGTCTGAATATGTGTGGAGATAATCTTGGACATTCAAACTCATACCCTGATTTAATAGTTTTATTTATAGAATAATTAAGAGTACTGTTAAATCCAGAGCGGCAATATGCATCACCATAAACTGTAATAAATACTAATTGATCACTTATGGCACTTTTACCTCTATATGTTTTTCCTAATTGTTTTTCTCTTTTTTTTATAACTCTATTTAATATTTCAAATGTTACATCATTAATTGGAATTATCCTTTTCTTTTTATTTTTAGTTTGCGTAAAAGTATATTCACGTTCTTCATTCCTTTTGTAAGATAATTGATGACTAATTTCAATATACCTTTCTTCTAAATTTACTTCATCAAAAGATAAACCTAATAATTCACTAATTCTTAGTCCAGTATTTAACATCATCAAAACCATATCCCTTACTTGTTGAGAACTAATATGCTTTAAAAGCATTTTTTCATCTTTTCTAGACATTGATTCCGTACTTTTCCTTTTAGGCTTTTTTATGTGTACACTTTTGGCTGGATTTTTTACAATTAAATCATTTTCATAAGCCAGCTCCAACATTTGTTTTAATATCGATAATAAATTTCTAGATGCACTAACTGAATTTTCTTTTGCTTCATTAACCATTAATTGAATATCGATATTTCTCAGATCACGTAAATCAATATTTCCCCTATCTTTTAATAGAATATATTTATTAAATGTCGCATCCAAATGTTCTACATATTGAGGTGTAACTTCATTCGGTATTTTATAATTTTTTATCCAAAAGTTGTACCATTCTTTTAAGGTATAAGATCCACTAGCAACACTTCTGTTTTCATAATCTTCAACTTTAGCCTTTTCAAACTTTCTTCTCAACAAACTTAAGTTTGTATCACAAAAAAAGATACGTTTTCCTGCTCTATTAGTAAAACGAGCTACATATACTCCATCTTTTCTTTGACTTATGCCTAGTCCTAATTCTTTATTCCTTAAATCTTTTCCCATAACATTTCACCTAACAATCAAAAACATTATGATTAAGTAACCACTTTTCCATGGTTGGTCTCTTGATCATTCTTCTATTTCCATTAAAAATACATAAATTGGTATGTTTATTAGTAAGTCTCCTTAATGTATTAATTCCAATACCAAAATAATTTGCTGCTTCCTTTAATGTTAGTAGTATTTTTTCATCTTTATTGTTATCCATATTCATTTCCTCCTTCGCTTAAATCATAAGAAAAAATTCAAGAAATTAGTAATGTACAAAATTGCGATATTTCAAAAAACGTTGAACGAATTATTTGAAATATTCAACTATACAAATTATAAATATCAATCTCTGTATAACCTTTTTTTATCAGAGCACTTGTTTAATAACAAACAGGTTTCAATTTGTTTTATCCTGTACGATTCCTATATTTGCGACGCTTTTAACGCTCGAATTAAGGCTAATCGTGAGTATCATTATTTTCGATTTAATAATCAGGTATGTATTGATATTGCCTTTATTCAATTTTCAAGGTTCTTTCTAGGGTTATTTCAATCCCTTCACTATACTGATAAAACTCTTAAATTTCGTGCATCATTTTTACTAATTTTCTAATACTTTTTTAATGCTTCAATTTATAGTAATTTTCATACCCAAATCTTCTTGTAAAGACAGTTCTCATGTTTTAAATTATTTTGTTGTAGATTTTCTCCGTATATAAGTCAAACAAAAAAAGAACAATGCTTCAGTTATACTGTCTCATTGTTCTTTTTTTCTATTTATGGTTGTTTATTTTGTTTTGTTATAATACCTTTTCATTTGGTAGCATTGTTATATTATTGGTTGTAATTCTTTTATAATAAGATTATTTAGGTATTTCTTTTAAAAGAGTATTTGATATTTCAAATTTGCTATCTATAAAAATCATATCACTTAATGAAATTTCTGAATAGTGTTTCATTGTATCAAAAAGCCATGCACTTTTCGTAATTTTGAATGACATGTTTTCGTTAGATACATGTAATCCAACAAAATAAGTTTATGATTTATAAGCATTCGCTTTATCTCCAAGCTCATCATTTACATGCAATTATTCATTTTTATCAACACAATTAGAATATAAAACCCTTTTTAGCCTTATAACCCTCTAATGATATTCAAATAATCTTGTCTTTGATCAACAAACGCATAAATAACAACTTCTTTTTTTTCTTCATTAACTTTATAGAATACTAAATTCTTTTCTAATATCAGAACTCTGTAACCTTGTCTTTTTAACACTGCATATCTAGGCAACGTTCCTATATAAGGATTATCTTCTAATAGTAAGATAGTGTTTTCAATATAATCTAACTTTTCTATAGCAAATTCATTACCAAAATGATTTGCTAAATATAAAACAGTGTGTCTGATTCCTTCATCTGCCTTATCTGTTCGAATAATATTATATTTCATATTACTTACCTTTTAATATCATTCTTAAATCATCAAATGTTTCATTTATAGGAGCAACTCGTCCATTTTTTACATCATCTTCAGCTTCAGCAAGTGTTTCTAATAATTCAATATGAGCCTTCATATTTTGATATTCTTCAAAAGAAAGAGATACAGTATCTCCCTTACCATGTACAGTAATGATGACCGCTTCTTTTTCTTCTCTACATTGTTTAGAAATTTCATTATAATGATTTCTTAAATCCGCTGATGGTCTAATTGTTTCTCGTAGGTTTGCCATAATAATTCCTCCAATATCATTATAGACAAATTATATCGCTTAATGTCTATATATTCAATACATTTTGAATAATCCTTCCTTTTTTCTTTCTTCTTAGAAATTTTTAGTCATAAACTTAATATATTATTTAATTAATCAAAAAGTTAAATAATGACATAGCTAGAAATAGGTTTATATAACAAAGTTTAATATTATTTCAAAAAAGACATCAATTATTACCTTTAACAAGTAATAAATCTGATGTCTTTTATCTTTAACTCTAAATTTAATATAGAGATCAGCGTCCACATAAAGCTTTAAATACTATCTCGATAGAACCCTATCAAGGTTTGGAGTACATAAATAAATTTAGGTTTTTTATATTTATAAAATGTAAAGAATTATCATTACCATTTTCAAATAATCAATTAAGTAATTTTTAATCTTTTATTTTTTCATTTTTGAAAATCGAGCAAGACATGATAGGTAGCCTCCTGTGTTTCATATAACAAAGTAGCCACTTGAGCAGTCGTTAATTCTAATTTATCTTCTAAAAATAAACGAATAGTTTGTACAGTACCAGCGCAACTATATTGAACCATAGTTTCATAAGCTGATTTATATTCCTTTTTGAGCATTCTAAATGACATTTCATTACTATCAAAGATTAATAAAGATTTGTCAATCAAATAGTCAAAAAATTGTCCAGTTCTAATTAAAGCTAAATACGCTTTTCTATTTGATTTCATAAATCTTAATAGTTCAATGTGTTCAGTTAACGATGAGTCATGTATCTTATTTTGAAAAATAATTCTTTTCATGTATTTCTCGGTTATACTATATAATAAATCATAAATGGTATCATAATGCGAATAAAAAGTAGATCGATTGATATCTGCTTTATTCACAAGTTCTCTAACAGAAATATTTTCTAATGCTTTTTCTTGAAGCAAATCAATTAATGCTTCTTGCAACATTAATTTGGTGATTTTTACCCTACGATTATCTACCATTTATAACATACCTACCATTGATTTATTTTACCAACATTACTTTTAATGATATATTTGGATCATCAGCAATTTCAAACCCTTTTATAGCATTATCAAAATTGATTTCATGTGAAATCAAAGTTCTTGAAATATCCGGATGTTTTGAAATTATTTCTATTGCTTCTAAAATATCATCATGTGAAAACATACAAGACCCTTCTATATTAAGGCTATTATACATGACACTCTCCATATTAACAAGCATTGGCTTATGATGTACTGCTAAAACCACTATTTGAGCATTCATTTTTGCCATTTCTATACATTGGTTCGTAAGATTTCCAACTCCTGCACAATCAATATATACATCAACATCTGGTACTTGTCCTTTAGTCATTGAATAATTATTACCAAAATGATCATTTAAAAATTGATCCAAAGGTGTTCTATTTGTGTTACATATAATAGCTCCTTGTTCTTTTGCGATATTTAAACGATGTTCATTAATATCAACCATAACAATATTATCGACACCTTTAGACTTCAAATAGCAAAAACAACACATTCCAATAATTCCAGCACCCAAAATTACAACATGACTATTTTTATGATATTTGTATTTCTTTACTCCTCTCATTCCTACACAAAATGGCTCTATCAAAGCTATTTCAGTATATTTCATAGTTTCTGGAACAATGTATAGATTTACATTTTCTTTATAATTTTTCACTAAAATATATTCTGCAAATCCTCCCATATAGGAAAAATGTTCATCTTGCTCGTAACTAACCAAATCCATTGGTGTTAAGTTTGAAACAAATACTTTTTGATTTGATTCAATATTGACATTTTTACCTTTTAGATAAACATATCCACCAATTTCATGTCCAAATCCATTAGGGCATCCTGTACGATAACTATTCAAATCCGTTCCACAAATACCTCTTGCTTCAATTTTAACTAAAACATCGTCGTCCCCAACTTTTGGAACTGAATATTCTTTAAAGACTACTTTTTTTACACCTTCAAGTAATAAACATTTCATTGTTATTTCTCCTTTGATTTTTAATAATATTATTAAATTTGTTACTAATAATTATAAATTTGAGATTTATTTAATTCAACAAGCAGAATAATCATTATGGTTGTAAAAACAACACTTATTGATAAAGTGTCTATTATATTTGTAAAATTTTCTTTCAAATTTTCTTTGAACTTGTTGGGATGATATCAAAACGGTCTCAATTTTGACCTTGTTAATATTTTAATGCTTTTATCGTTATCCATACTAGTATCCTCCTTTGCTAAAATAATAAGAAAAAATCTAAGAAATGAGTAATGTACGAAATTGCGATATTTCAAAGAACGTTGAACGAATTATTTGAAATATTCAACTGTACAAATTATAAATATCAATCTCTGTATTACCTTTTTAACAGAGCACTTGTTTAATAACAAACAGGTTTCAATTTGTTTTATCCTGTACGATTCCTATATTTGCGACGCTTTTAACGCTCGAATTAAGGCTAATCATGAGTATCATTATTTTTGATTTAACAATCCGGTATGTATTGATATTACCTTTATTCAGTTTTCAAGGTTCTCTCTAGGGTTATTTCAATCCCTTCACTATACTGATAAAACTCTTAAATTTCGTGCATCATTTTCATTAATTTTCTTATACTTTTTTAATGCTTCAATTTATAGTAATTTTCATACCCAAACCTTCTTGTAAAGACAGTTTTCATGTTTTAAATTATTTTGCTATAGAATTTTTCCATATATAAGTCTAACAAAAAAAAGAACAATGCTTCAGTTATACTGTCTCATTATTCTTTTTCTATTTATTTGCTAGATTTTTCTTTATTATCCTACTATATTTTTAAAACAATCTCTCAAAATTATTTATTTTCTGTTGTTTTTTGTGACGCTTCTTGAGCTGAACCCATTGATGTACCACATAATCCCATATGTGTCCAGGATGATGTTAAACCATAATCGATATAAAGTTTTTGTCCAGATATGTATGAACAAAGTTTACTCCCCAATGCAACTAAAGGATAGCCTTGATCCTTAGGTTCAGCAGCAAAACCATTCCAACTTGATAAGAAAATTTGTTCAATAGCTTTTGCACCTGCTTCAGCATTACCGTTACCAGTTGATTTATTAAAATCATCTGTCAATCCTGTTGTAGTATCACCAGGACATATTGCATTAATTCTAATGTATCTTCCAATAAATTGTTTATCCATACATTTTGCATTAACATATGATAATAAACATTGTTTTGCAAAAGTATAATCTAAAGCATTATTATCTTTCGCAATAAATAACTCTTCATGGTTTTTATACCATTCCATTGATTCATCCCATGTTTTTTGATTAATTAAATCTAAACAGTTTTGATAGTTTCTTTCCCATCCAAAACCACCAACAGATGAAATATAAGTAATACTTCCATAATCAGAAATTTTTGGTAAAAGTAATTCCGTCATATACTTTTGCCCTAAGAAATTAACTTTTGAAACTAAATATTCTCTACCAGGAAAATGAGAAATACCTTGACATGAATAAAAAGCAACAATGTCATTTGGCAATTGATCAACTAATTTTTCGATTTCTTCTTTTTCTCCTAAATTAGCTTGAAATGCTTTTTTGACAGGTAAATCAATAGGATTTAAATCAGCAGCATAAACATTAGCGCCTAATTCAATCAGCAATTCACAAGCAGCTTTTCCCATACCACTTGCCGCACCAGTAATAACTACATTCTTTCCTTCAAAACCAAATAATTCTTTAATTTCCATAATAAATTCCTCCTAAACTTATTATAGACCGAACGGTCGGTTTATTCAAGTGAATTATATCACAAGCGCTTTTTCGATGAATCTTTTTATCTTTAGAGCATAGTCAAGATCTATTTTCCCATTAATAAAAATCCGATTATAATTGCTAACAAAAGTATTTGTTATAAACATACAAATGAATATAGGATCTAAATCAACCATTCTATTATTTTTTTGTTCATTTTTTATATAGTTAATCGTATCTTCGTGTATTTCTTGTGCTAATTTTTTTGAATCATCTGATATATACTTAGAATATTCAAACTGATTAAAAAATTTTAATTCTTCAATATGATTACGTTGAAATTCTAATAATTCTATTAATTCATCATTACTTGCCCCAAACAAAAAAGGATTGTTTGTTTTTGAAAAAGCTATTTTACTTTTTACAAATACCTGATTAAAAAGATCTTCTTTATTTTCAAAATAATGAAAAATTGTGGATTTAGCTATACCTGATTTTTTTGCAACATCATTTATTGATGTACCTACATATCCATTTTCATTAAATATTTCCAATGCATTTTTTAAAATAATATCTTTTTTGTTCATACTTACCACCAAAAAAGATTATACTATATATACACTATTTCTAGCTAGTTCTTATTTTTTAATCTTTTATATTTCAATCAAAAACAGCCTTATATCCAACGACTCCGCCATTTTCTTGATACGGCTCTATATAGCAACTTAAATTAATATTGCTACTACTCAAAACTTGATTCATGTAGTTGTTTGCTGCTTGACTGCAAGAAGATAAATCATAGTTGTAATCTCTTATATAAAATATCTTAGGTTCAACATTTATTGCTTTAGGTGTTTCTACTTTGTTTGATTTATTATTCTGTTCCTGATTCTTTATAACTGCTGAATCTTCTTTATTTCCAACAGCAGTATTATCTTCGTTTTGAGATACTGTTCTAATGTGAACTATTAAAGTAGATATGGCAACATTGCCTTGTTGATCTTCTAACTGATATTCAACTTCATAATCACCATCTTTATTAGAATCAACAGAATTATTTATTACAACATTATCAGCTGATAACTGATCATAATTATCCTCTACTTTTTTAATATAATCTTTTGGATTAAACTGTTCTCCATTATTAAGAGTAATTTCACTTTGTATCAATTCAATTGTTGGTTTTATATTATCAACAACACTAACTATAAGTGCTTTTTCTTTTGTTTTAATACCATTCGTAACTGAATAATCAAATTTATAATCTTTTACTTTTTTCAATTTTTCATTCAATGGCATTGTCAATTGCTGAGATTTATCATAATACTTTACATAGTCCATAAAATGAATATCTTCACCGTATTCAACAGTTACTCTATCAGTTGTTAATTCTAGAGGAACAGGTTCAATGTATTTATCAATTGTATCTTTGTTCATTAAATAAACGACACTTACAATAAAAGCAAATACCATTATAAAAATAGTTAAAGAGATTCTTTGAGGACGTTTCTTTTTTATCTCCTCTTTTGCATCTTCAAAAACACTCTGCTGATCCATTAGGCTGTATCGAATCTTCTCCATAGATTCTGCACTAATTTCAGGATCACATAAAGTATCTGGGGTTAAGCCATATTCCATTGCTAATGAGATTTCTCGCATCTGCTCCCAATTAAACTTAGGATCTTTCATTTTAGAAATATCAAGTCCTTTTTCATCAGCTAAACGGAGCTGTGTCTTTTGTCTTGAATCGTATGCATATGTTTCAAATAATTTATCTAATGTTTTTGACATCTAAACCATCTTTTCTTCAACTACACGACTGCTTGTTTTTGCAATCAGTTTCAATATCAGTTATAATAGCTGGTTTCATTTCTAAAATAGTGACATCATGATTTGTTTGTGCAATGAATTCAGCAGTTTCTCCACCTACTTCTCCACCACCACAAACAACAACTGGTTCTTGGTTGACATCTATTTTACCATAAAGAACATCTTAAGCAGTTACAACGTTTTCTGAATTGATTCCTTCAATTGGTGGCGTTAATGGTACTGAACCAGTTGCTACAACAATCGTATCTGGTCTAGCTTCTTTAATTGTATCTTCAGATACTTCTTGACCCATTTTAAATGTGACACCTAATACTTCACATTGTTTTCTATAAGCAGAAATTACAGTAGAAAGTTCTCCTTTTCCCATTGGATAAGCAGCACTTCTAAATACTCCACCAAAATGTGTATCTTTATCATAAACCGTTACATTATGACCTCTTTGAGCTGCAATACGAGCTGCCAGCAATCCACCTGGATCAGCACCAATAATCATAATATTTTTTGTATTATCAGCTTTTGATAAATCATGTTCAAATTCTCTTGTACATCTAGGATTTACTAAACAAGTGAAGTTGCCCTTCATCGCTTCTCCAAAACATCCTTGTAAACAGCATACACAATGATTGGTTTCTTCCAATTTGCCTTCTTTTGCTTTTTTAGGGAAATTTTGCAAAAAAGATACATTTTACACATATAATCGGAACAAAAAAGATGAACGTTTACAAATTTGCAAAATTACGACATAATTTATGTCTTTAGATAGATTAAATACTCATAGAATTGTATAATAGTACTAGGGAATAGGTTCATGATGAAACCTAGGAAAAAATCATGGAATAGAATACAAAGATAAAAGTTAGCGTTGAAGAATTGAATGAATTATCAATTGTTGGTGGTAATGATGGAAATCCAGAACCCAGATGTTCTATTTCTAACGTTATCATTACGACTGTTTTAGTATCATTAGTGTCTATTTCATATTTTACTACTAGTCCAGAGCAGTGCTAGTTAATTGGACGTATTCCCGCGTCTATTCGAATCGCTAATCCAAGTTCGTATAGATGAGTAGAAAGGATTTATGTGTATGGTAGAAAAGTTTTATGATAATAGAAATTTTAAAATACTTAAAATAAACAAAAAAACAGAAAATATTAGTATGTTGATCATTGTGTTATGTACATTGCTACTATTGGTATTTTTTTTAAAGATTAAAAGATTTTATATTAATGATATAGGCTTGTTTTTTTCTGCATTTGGAGCCGTGCTTATTTCTGTTTTCCCTTTTAGTATTGTACATGAATATATACATTTGCTATCATATCCGAAAAAAAGTAGAAAAAAAATAATATTCAAAATGAAGAACTTACAACCGATAATATCTGTTGAAAGTGATGCGAAGATGAGTAAGTGTAGAACTCTAATAATGTTAATATCTCCGACGCTTGTCTTGGCAATTATTCCTATTTTTTTATCATTCATTATAAAAAAATTGATTCTAATGACTTTTCTTATTTTTTTTGGCTTTTCAAGCTTAGCAATGTCGGCAAGTGATATATATTTTTTTATTGTTATATTGTTAAAAATGAGAAATAACGAACTTTTTTATCA